>DAINRO010000052.1:0-10659 GCA_036741795.1 Chloroflexota bacterium | reverse complement strand
CGGCCGATGCTGCTGATCGAAACCAATATCGACGACATGACGCCGGAGATGCTGTCCTACGTCCACGAGAAGCTGATGGCCTCCGGCGCCGCCGATGCTTGGTTCACCCCTGTACAGATGAAAAAGAATCGCCCGGCAACCATGCTCTCGGTCATCTGCGCCGAGCCCGACGAAGAGACCATCGCGCGCCTTCTCCTCCGTGAGACAACCACTCTCGGCTTGCGCGTCCGCCCTGTCCACCGCTGGGAGGCCGAACGCGAGACCCTCGAGTTCGAGTCCTCAGTCGGCTGGGCCGCCATCAAGATCAAGCGACTCCCCGGCGAACCGCCCCAGATCTCCCCGGAATACGAATCCTGCAAGAGCCTGGCAGCCGCCACGGGTCTGCCGATCGCCGAGGTCTACCGGATCGTCGAACAAGAGGCGAAGAGCCTGCACATTTAGTGGCGCCGGCCTTCGGCTGATCAGCTAACAGTCGACGGAGATGGGCGCGCCGGCGACCGGTGACGGGATCCGGTTCGCCGGCAGGCAAGGGAGGGATGTGAGAAATTGGCGCAATCAGGATATCAAATATCCGATAACGGAATTCTCGATAGGCGCGCCCCTCGGGTCAATCCGACGAGGTCAGCGAAATGTGGGGAACCTAAAGAAGGAATCTCTTCACGGCCCAGGCAACGCCGTCCTCATCGTTGCTCGGCGCCACGTGCAGCGCTGCCTTCCGTACCTCGTCCGGCGAGTTCTTCATCGCGATTCCCAGCCCCGCCCACGAAAGCATCCCCAGGTCCGACTCCGAGTCGCCCATCGCAATAACACCCTCGCGCGCCACGCCCAGCTCGCCGCAAACCATCTCTAGCGCACTCGCCTTGTCCGCGTCCGGGTGGGTAATTACCACGTAATGATTCGAGGTTGGCGGCCTGTTGAACGAAAATCGGGCCCGACCAGCGAACCGGGCGTCGTGAAGCTTCTGGATCTCCGCGATCCCCTCGTTCCCGTACACCAGCACGCATGTCGGCGCCCCTTCTCCAAGGTGGACCGACGTTCGGTCCGCGATCCTTAGACCCGCCGGCAGCTTCTCTTCGACGATCCCCGGCCGCATCTGCATGTACGTCGACTCCCCGATCGTCGTAAACATCTCCCACCCGTTGTCGTCCGCCAGAGTCACCACCTCGCGGGCCACCTCCTCGTCCACGGTCAGGTGCAGAACTTCTTCTCCGCTCTCCGGCCGCGTCACCCGCGCCCCGTTGGACGAGATGATCGGCGTCGATATCCCTAGTCGATCAGCCGTCCGCTTCGCCAGCTGGTACCAGCGCGTCGTCGCCAGCACGATCTGTGTACCCTTGCCAATCGCCTCTCCGAGTGCCTCCGCGTTGCCCTCGGACATCCGCATTGCGGAGTTCAGAAGCGTGCCATCAAGGTCGAGCGCCACCACCTTGTACTCGGACATGCGACAAAGGTTGTACGCTACGTGTGGACCGAGTCAACCCCAAGAATTGAAGGCCCGCGTAAGCGGGCCTCATTCGCGTCCGTTATTCGTTTATCCGTTCTCGATCCCCTGTGATCAGTCAGCCGAGGGCAGCACCTTCGGCACCATCAGCTCCATCGCCTTGCCGCAGCACTCCACCTCACCGTCGCCGCCCTTGATGCACAGGACTTCCGAGGAGCACGTCTCGCACTGGAATCGCTTGCCGAGTTGGTTTCCCATGTTCTCTGGTCCCCCTACTGCTTCTGTTCCATGGGCTGGCCACAACATCCGAGCGCGCCGTCGCCGCCCTTGGTCACGATCATCTCAGTGCCACACGTCGTGCACTGGTAACGCTTTCCTACCTGGTTCGCCACGTTCTACCTCGTCCTCCTGGTTAGATACGGACTCCTATTCAGTGTCCAGCGCGGAATATACCCGACCAACATAAACAGGGTCAACTTCGAGAGCCATTTACTCCACCGTGATCTGTCCGCCCATCGTGTTGTGAAAATCGCATCGGAAAGTGTACGACCCGGGCAGACTCGGGGCGAACGTCACTTCGCCAACACCCTGGGGACCGATGCTCGGCGGCTCCGTAACAGCGTCGTCCTCGGTGTCGTATCGCCCGTCCACGCCAGCGATTCGCAGGCTGTGCGTTGGTGTGTCCTCGTTCGTCACGCGGATGGTGACAGGCTCTCCCACGGGAACGGCGATGTTATTGCCGACGAAGGCAGTTCCCGAAATGCTCAGTTCGATCACGCCGTCCGATGGTTCGACGACGCTTGCGTCGAGAGGCTGCGCGGGCGTCGGCTGTGGCTGGGGACCGGTCAGAGACGCGGGCGGGCTGGTTGCAGGCGGCGTGGCGTTCGGATCTTCATCATCGCCACAGCCCACGATTGCCGAAAGTGACAGCGCGAGCAGGATAGCGGGCGGATACAAGAATCTCTTCATGGTGAGGCTCTGGACGTTGCGCTACTAATAACGAACCAACGGCGGCGTTGGTTTACTGGACGGTGATTTCTCCGGCCATATCCGTCGGATGGAAGTCGCACCGGTAGCCGTAGCTGCCTGCGGCCGGGAAACTCACCTCGATCTGGCCGCTCGCTTCAGCGTCCACCTGGAACGGATTGGAGACGGCGTCATCGCTCGTATCGAAGTTGCCGTCGGGGCCGGTGGTCCTCATGTTGTGAACGGCGCCCCCATCGTTCTGGATCGTCACTCCTGCTGTATTCCCGGCTGTGAGCGTAAACGTTGGGTTCTCCTGCCCTTCCAGTTCGAAGAAGTTGTCGCCCATGATGATCGTTGCGACCGCGTTCAGCGAGACCGCCTCGCCGCCGCCATCCCCGCCATCACCTCCGTCTTCCACCGCGGCCGGCAACTGCCCGCACGGCGGGAAGCCCTGCGCGTTCGGATCTCCTGTGATGGTTGTGCCCGGCGCTAGCGGGCCCTGGAACATCTCCGCGCCTTCCTCGTGCTCGATCGCCTCAGTCCCCGCGATGTCAGCGCCGCGCTCTACTTCGATTGTGCGCTCATCGACGTTCACGCTGACTACCCGCATGACCTCGTAGGGCTCTTCAAGAGTGTGGCCGCCGATCCTCACGAGGACGTCGCCACCGGGAGTGCTCGGATTGATTCCGACCGACTCGTTGAGTTGGATCGTCGTTTCCTCGGCATCGAGTGGCGCTGACAGGTGCCGGGCGAGCGCGAAGGCGTCAGCGTGATTCGCCTCTTCCAACGCGTGTGTCCAGCCTTCTTCGGCGAACTCGCTCGTAATCAGCGTCACCAACTGCTCGATCTGGAAGAAATTGAGGGCGCCACCCTGGTCAATGGACCACGGGGGCATCACCGTTCCCACACGGCCGCACGTGATCGTGTCGTGGAACCGGCTCACCTGGGCTTCCAGGGCGCCACCGGATAGTTCCGGTGGCCTGTTTCCCTCCACGTTCAAAGGCGCACCCGGTAGTCCGCCGCGCTCAATCACTCCCTGGCCCTTCAAACCGTGACAGGACCGGCAGTTAAGCGAGTAGAGGTGGGCACCGCGCTCCACGTTCGTCTGTTCCTGCCGGATGATCGCTTGCTCGGCCCGGTCGATGTCCCAGATAAAGTAAAGCGTAAGGCCGACAAGCGACACGAAAAGCAACCCCAGCATCACGTTGACTTGCTTGGTGGTGTTCATCTAGCGGTCATCACGTTTCACTAAAGGTCCGGCGTCGTGTTCCCGGGCTCCAGCGGAACAGCCCTTGTTGGGTTGTCGGAGTTGCCCGAGTTCTCGAATTGTCGGCCGGTCTGCACGACGAGGCTTCCGTCCCCCTGCACTTCCAGCGGGAACACGTCCATTGACCGAGGTGCCGGCCCAAACTGGAGCACTCCTCCATCCTTGGTGTACGTCGAGTTGTGACACGGGCAACGGAACCAGCCCTGGATACCGTTGAAGTTGAACGATGGGTTGTACGGAACCGAACAGCCCAGGTGAGGGCACTTTCGCCAGAGCGCCAGCACGCCACCGGGTGTCTCAACGCCCGTAGAGGTCTCGCCTGGAGCCAGGTTCAAGACAAAAAACTTCCCCTCCGGAATAACGATCGGGTCGCCGCCCTCGGCGGGAATCCTGTCAGGCGTGACGTTGATTGGCCCGCCGAACCCTTTGATGTTGCGGGGCCAGATCAAGTCCAGCGAAGTACCGGCAACGCCTACGACCGCCAGCCCTATCATGCTGAAGAACCCGCCCAGGATGAACAACCGGCGCGTGATGATATCCCGCTTCGCGACGGGTCTGGCGACGGGAGTTTCCACGGCGATCGCGCGTGCTGCTACGGGCTGTGTCGTTTCTGCGTCAGACAAGATTAAGGCTACCTCTCATAAATCCATCTACCCCTCATCCACCTTGATTTCCCACGGCCAGACCAGCGCTTGAGCCTGGCCCCGGAAGAAACTACCGATCATAGATAACACGAGATACGAAACCATTACGGCGGTGAACATCACGATGAATAAGTCACGGCTTGTGCGCAACCAGCCGATCCTGAACATCACGTATATCCACCCCACCGCCAGTATCGCGATCATCGATAACGGGATCACCTGGTCCGACATGATCACGGGTATGTTCAGATTCATGTCGCACCATAAGTGGAAGCTGCCCACGTTTTCGCAGACGTCATTTAAGGGCACCGGTATACGGTCTAAGTCCTCGGGCCAATCGAGATATCCGTCTTCAACTCCCCAGATGTTTGGAAAGACGATCGCGAACTGGAGGCGCTTGGACACATCCTTCGCAGAGACGATCCCCTGGTGCTGCTCCGTCGCGTCGACGAGGCAAGGCGTGGTTTGGTGCTCCTTATCTGCATCGCAGGCGGGGATCCATCGCGTAAGTTGCTCGGTCTTCGTCGTATCACCAGCGTCAAACGCCACCAGCGCGACGCTAACGACCAGGGCGTACACCAGGGTGGCCATAGTGAGCCTCACCGCGTTCTTCGTCCCGAACCACACCCCCTGTCCCACGCGGCTGCGATCGAAGTAGGGGATCGCGATAAAGAATACGATTGCAATCGTCGGCAGAAGAACTCCCGCCCAGGCCTTGTCCATATGAAGGAGAAGCTCCTGCAGGTTCAGGAAGTACCACGGCGCCTTCGATGGGTTCGGCGTTAGGTCCGGGTTCGCGCGGTTCAGCAGCGGCGCGTTCATGAGTGTTGAGAGGATCAGGAATGTGATCGTGAACAGGACCGCCGAGATGAACTCGACGAATACTAGATCGGGCCAGACCAGCAGCTCCTCTTCGCGCTCCCGCTTCGGCCGCGGCCGCGTGGCCCCTGCCTGTCCTGGCGCCCTGGCTTCTACCGCCATCGCCGCAACCTACAGTGGCCTGGCCATGCCGCCGTCGCGGCGAATTCGCCAGAAGTGCACCGCCATGAATATCGCCGCAATTAGCGGCAGAGCAATCACGTGCAATACGTAGAACCGGATGAGCGCGTTCTGCCCGACTTCAAAGCCGCCGAACACCACGAGTTGCGTCTCGTCGCCAAAGTACGGCGCCGATCCGCCGATGCCGTGGCCGACGGTCACGGCCCACAGCGCGAGCTGGTCCCAGGGCAGCAGGTAGCCCGTGAAGCTAAGCACGAGCGTCAGCACGAGCAGGATCACACCCACCACCCAGTTGAATTCCCTCGGCGGCTTGTAGGCGCCGGTGTAGAACACACGCATCATGTGGAGGAACACCAGGATCACCATCGCGTGCGCCGTCCACCGGTGCATGTTGCGGATCAGCATCCCGAACTTCACGTTCGTCTCCAGCGAAGCCACGTCCTGGTACGCCCGGTCAACGGAGGGCACATAGTAGAACATCAGGAGGACGCCCGTCACGGTCAGCACCAGGAACATAAAGAACGTCAGGCCACCGAGGCAGTAAGTGTGCGTGATCTTGACGTGAGTGCGATGGATTCGAGTGGGATGCAGGTGCAGGAAGACGTTCGTCGCCACCACCAGCATCTGGTTGCGCGGCGTGTTAGGGTATCCGGACCGAAAAATGGACTGCCAGACGTAGTTGTGGAACAAGATGTCGTACACCTTGTCCCCGATTCCTAGTACCCGCTCGCGGGTATTTCTTGGTTTCCCTGGATCTTCGACTACAGCCATTTGCTCAGCCGCATTCCTAGCGCTGCCACCAGAGGCCAAAGAGAACCATGATCATCAGCGAACCGATAATCGTCAGGAGCACTCCCACGAACTCCATACCCTCCGGGACTTGCCGGAAAAGGTCATCCAGTTCGATCATCCGCCGGTGAAACCTCCACTGCCAAGCGGCAGCACTTTGTGAATAGTGTTACGAACCGTAACCTAGCACCGCCGTAAGGCATGGTCAAGCACGAAATCGCCCCCGTTTCGAACCCCTCACGCACCCATTTCCCATTTCCTATTTCTTGCTCGCGTCAGTGCCGGAACGCCCTCGTTCCCGTGAACACCATCGCTACGCCATACTGGTCGCACACCTCCACCGCCTCCTCGTCGCGCGCGCCGCCTCCGGGCTGGATGATCGCCACGATCCCTCCCCGGCAGGCGTCCTCTACCGCGTCTCCCTTGGCGAACGGGAAGAACGCGTCCGAGGCCAGCACCGCCCCCTGTAGCCGTTCCCCGGCGCGCTCCATCGCCTGTTGCGTCGGCCACAGGCGGTTCGGTTGCCCGGTCCCGATCGCCAGCGTTGCCCGGTCCTTCGCAACCACGATTCCGTTCGACCGCACGTGCTTCACGCAAGTCCACGCGAACCGCAGATCATCCAGCTCGCTCGCGGTAGGTGCGCGCTTCGTCACCACGTTCACCTCCAGGTCCACCCCGCGCATGGTGTCCGGCGTCTGCACCAGCATCCCTCCCAGAATCGACCGGAACTCCAGCCCGATTTCCGATTTCCGGTTTCCGATGTCTCCCACTGCAAGGATCCGCAAGTCCCTCCGCTTTCGCAGCCGCTCCAGCGCCCGCTCCTCGTACCCCGGCGCCACGATGATGTCGTAGCGCTTGCCCTGCATCGCGTCCACCATCTCCCACGTGACATCTCGGTTAACAGCGATGATCCCGCCGAACGGCGAGATCTCGTCGCCCGCGTATGCCCGCTCGTACGCCACCGCTACCGCCTCGTGCGAGGCAATCCCTGAAGGTGTTGCATGCTTCACGATCGCCACGGCCGGTTCGTCGAAATCGAGCGCCATCTTCCACGCGGCGTCCGCATCCAGGAAGTTGAGATACGACATCTCCATCCCATGCAGCTGGGTCGCGTCCGCTATCCCCGGCGCGCGCCCCGGCGTTGGATCCGAGTACACCGCGCCCCGCTGGTGCGGATTCTCCCCGTACCGGGTCTCCGCCACCTTCTCCATCCCAACAGTCAACTCCTGCGGAAACTGCGGTTCCAGGTTCCTGGTTCTGGGTTCTCGTAAGTACTTCGCGATCATCGTGTCGTACGCCGCAACGTGCTGAAACGCCTTCGCCGCCAGCGTCTGCCGCAGTTCATCCGAAACGTTCTCGGTGCGCAGAGATTCAAGGATCGCCCCATAGTCTCCCGGGTCCACCACCGGCAGCACCCAGGGGTAGTTCTTCGCCGCCGCACGCAACATCGTCGGTCCCCCGATGTCGATGTTCTCGAGCGCGTCCTCCATCGTCACGTCCGCCTTCGAGATCGTCTCCCGGAACGGATACAGGTTCACGCACACAAGGTCGATTGGCGGAATCTCAGCGCCGGTGATCTCCTCCATGTGCTCCGGTTTGTCCCGGCGCGCCAGGATCCCACCGTGCACCTTCGGATGCAGCGTCTTCACGCGCCCACCCAGGATCTCAGGCGACCCGGTAAGCGACGAGATCGACTTCACAGCCACCCCGCTACTCTCGAGGTACTTCTGCGTGCCGCTCGTCGAGTAGAGCGTGAACCCCAGGTCAGCCAGCCCCTTCGCGAACTCCTCCAGCCCGCTCTTGTCGAAGGGCGCGACGATCGCTACCGGCACGCTGTCACTTGCCAATCACCGAGGTGCCGACGGAGACGCGGGAGTCAACACGAGGTAAAGGTGGGGCTGGGGGAATTTCCATTTTCTCTTCTCGAAAGAAGCACTGAGCTCGGTGGGAGCAAGGTCCTTGATCCCAGCAAGTGTTCGCAGGCGGACAGGTGTCGCGAAAGAGACGAAACGGTCCATGAAGTAGCTGAAGTAGCCGCCGTTCCTGTCGATGTCCTTGATGAATAGCCACCCACCAGGCTTTATAAGGCGTAAGCACTCTCCAATCAGCGCTGTAGCGTCGGTTTCCTCGACGTGATGCAGCAGGTCCATGAAGGAGATGCAGTCGTATTTCTCCGATATATCTCCCAGCAGCTTCGCCTCGTAGCGCACGTTCGGGAGTTTGCTGTAACTTCTCGCCCGCTCAATCGATTTCTCGTCGATGTCGATGCCGGTGACGTTCAGGGCCGGGCGCAACCGGGCGATCTCATACGAGACCAGGCCCGTGCCACACCCGACGTCAAGGAGGCTCCCTGAGTCCGGTAGGTGCTTCAGGATCTCCGGAAGGTCCAGTAGTAGGGCGGTTCGGTAGGTACGCAACAGTCCCGGCGCGAATCCGATGATGTAGTTACTTATCGGCATTGGGCTATACCTGGCTTTCCTGTGCAGTTTCGAAGTCCTCCGCGATCGCCTCTGCCACCTCCCCCGAGCCGTCGCAGAGCGGACAGTCCACCATCCCCGGCTCGCGCTCGTCCAACCCGTCGAACTCCATCAGCTTCCCTTCCTCCGTCCACACGTACGTCCGATCGGGATCCCACGGCTCCCCACCCTCCAGCGGCCGCGAATCACCGTCCTCTTCGAGCAACTGCACAGCGTCGCGCGTAACCCCGTGCTCCTTGAAGAAAGTCTCGAAAGCATCCTGGATGTCCTTCGCATCGACCGTCTCCTCCCACTCCTCGCCAGCAACCTCCAGCGGCGCCATCCCTCCACCAGCGCTCCCGAGTGCATCACCCATGATCGATCCGCCCTGGTTATCCTTAACTTCTCGTTCCGTGTAGTAGAACCGATAGCTTCTCATTGCTTTCTCCCGGCTAATTCCGCCCATGTGACGGGTTCGTTGTGCAGTCTAAACCGTCCAACCGTTGCTGGTTAGTCGTTCCGGCTGGCTTGCAGAGTTCGCTTACCGCGAGGGCCGGATGTTCTGGTTCAGCCGGAAGAAGTTCTCAGGATCGTACTTGTCCTTCAACTCCTCCATGCGCTTGTAGTGCACGCCGAAGCTCTCCTTGACGCGGTCCTCGCCCTCGTCAGAGAGATAGTTGAGGTAGGTGCCCTCCTGCGCCCATGGCTTCATCGCTTCCGCGATCTTCCGGACCCATTCGATCTGTGCCTCGTCCTCTGCGGGATCCTCCCACATACCCAGGTAGTGAATCGACCACTTCGCGCCGCGCCAGCCGAGAGCCGTCTCCCCATCGGGAACGCGAGCCGTGGCCCCGCCCTGCGGCTGCACTAGCACCGTCGTCGTCGTGGAAGGGGGCTCCGCAGCGGCGGCGACCAGCGCGTCAATTGCGTCGTCCGGGAGTACGGGGTACATATCAGCCTTCCAGTAGTTCTGGAGGCCGGGCGGGTTACCAGCTTCGATCAGCTTCTGCAATTCGAGGTACGGCATGGGCTGCGTCATCGCCATCACGGGCTGTAGGTCCATGATCGGCTTGAGGGCGGTCTCTGCGTTCTCAGGGTCGCCCGTGTAGCAGACGATGATCCCCACTACTGGCATGCCGTGCATCGGCTCCGGCACGAACTCTTCGGGGGGTGCGCAGACAAGGGCCACGCCGCCACCGATATCGTCGTCCGCGGTTTCCATGAAGTCACGGTAGCCACGAATGACTTCGGCGGCCCGGAAGCGCGGAAAGACCAGCATACCGCCGTAGACCATCGGCCCAACCGAATGGAGCCTGTACTCGAACTTGGTGACGATGCCGAAGTTCCCGCCGCCGCCGCGGAGACCCCAGAAAAGGTCGGGGTTCTCGGTCTCGTTTGCCTGGAGGATACTGCCGTCCGCCGTCACGACCTCAGCGCCGATCATGTTGTCGACGGTGTACCCCAGCTTCCGCTCCAGCCAGCCGGATCCGCTCCCCAGGGTCAGCCCGCCGATCCCTGTGCTCGGGACGCGCCCGCCGGTCACAGCCAGCCCGTGCTCCTGTGTCGCGGCGTCGAGTTCGCCCCAGTGCGTCCCGCCACCGGCGATCGCCGTGCGAGCGGCCGGGTCCACTACGATCGAGTTCAACTTCCGCAGGTCGATCATCAGGCCGCCTTCGCATACCGCATGGCCGGACGCCGCGTGACCGCCGCACTTCACCGACACCAGCAACCCGTTCTCGCGAGCGAAGTTCACGCACTTCTGCACATCGCCCGTGTCCGCCGGCTGCGCGATCAGTCCCGGCTTGCGGTCGATCATCCCGTTGAAGATCTTCCGCGCCTCGTCGTAGCCGGCGTCACCCGGGGTCATCACCTTCCCGCGGATGCTCGCCGCGAACGCCGCGACTGCCTCATCGGAAACACTGGAGCCAGTGTTGTTTACAAGCGTCTGTACCATTGGGGGCGTCCTCCTAATATAAACCGGCGTCGATCCGGGCTAGCTTGCTACGAAATCAGCACTGATCGGCGAACAGCAATTTTACTATTTACTATTTACAATTCACTATTTCTATCTGTGGTCGGCTTCCCAATCATAGGCCG
>DAINRO010000051.1:0-18382 GCA_036741795.1 Chloroflexota bacterium | reverse complement strand
CGCTGATGATCAGCGGCGTCCGCGCTTCGTCGATGAGGATGCTGTCCACCTCGTCCACGATCGCGAACGTGTGCGGCGTGTCCTCTCGCTGCACGCTTTTTTCCAGTTCGTTCACCATGTTGTCGCGCAGGTAGTCGAACCCGAACTCGTTGTTCGTCCCATATGTGATATCCGCGCTGTATGCCTCTTTTCGCGTTACTGGCCTCAGTCGCCGCAGACTCGCGTCATCGAGGTTCGATCCGGCGTCGTACATGTAGGCCGTATCGTGCTGGAGGATGCCGACGGTCAACCCGAGGCTGTCGTAAATGCCGCTCATCCATTGGGCGTCGCGCTTGGCGAGGTAGTCGTTGACGGTCACGAGGTGGGCTCCCTTGCCGTCGAGGGCGTTCAGATACATAGGTAGGGTGGCGACCAGCGTCTTCCCCTCACCCGTCTTCATCTCGCTGATCTTGCCCTGATGCAGCACGATCCCGCCCAGGATCTGCACGTCGAAGTGCCGCATCCCCAGCCGCCGCTTTCCCGCCTCCCGGCACACCGCAAACGCCTCGGGAAGGATGTCGTCCAGCGTCTCGCCGTCACTGAGGCGCTCCCGGAACTCCGCCGTCTTCTCGCGCAGTTCGTCGTCGCTCAGTCCGGCGATCTCGTCTTCCCACCCCGCCACTACCTCAACGAGCGGCCAGAGCTTCTTCAGCTCCTTCTCGTTATAGTCGCCGAACGCCTTCTTGATTACGCCTAATACCATCGGTTCAAGCCTTCTCAATCATGCCGCTACTGGGTGAGACGAACCACGCCGTCATTCCGCCTGGCATGACCTTCCAATGATACCAGCAGGACTGGAGGTGTTAGGTGCGAGGTGGAAGGTATGAAGTGTCAGGTGTGAAGGTGACAGCTTTCAACTCTTAACTATCAACTTTCAACTAGCCCTGGTGCCCGTTAAACAGCGCGCCCACGGACTGCCCCGTGTGGATCCGCCGGATCGCCTCGCCCAGCATCGGCGCCACCGATAGCACAGTCATGTTCGGCAACTTCTTCTCAAGGGGGATCGGGATCGTGTCCGTGAACACCAATTCCTGGATCACCGACCCCTTGATCTTCGCCACCGCGTCCGCGGACAGGATCGGGTGCGTCGCTGCGGCATAGACCGCTGTCGCACCGTGCTGCATCACAGTCTCCGCCGTCGTTACCAGGGTCCCCGCCGTCAGCACCTCATCGTCCACGATGAGCACCGCGCACCCGTCCACGTCGCCGATGATCGTCAGCGCCTCCACTTGCTCTTCGTTTCCCAGCCGCCGCTTCTCAACGATCGCCAGCGGCGCGTCCAGCCGGTCCGCCATCCGCCGCGCCCCTTTCGCGCCACCCACGTCCGTCGCTACCACCGCCAGATTCGGTATCTGCTGCTGCTTGAAGTACTCGGACAGTAGGGTCAGGGCCGTCAGTTCGTCCACCGGGATGTTGAAGAACCCCTGGATCTGGCCCGCGTGCAGGTCAACCGTCAGCAATCGGTCCGCGCCCGCCGTCTCCAGGAAGTTCGCGATCAGCCGCGCCGTGATCGGCACCCGGGGCTGGTCCTTCTTGTCGCTGCGGCCGTACGGGTAGTAAGGCACGACCGCCGTGATCCGCCCCGCGGACGCCCGGCGCGCCGCGTCGATCATGATGAACAGCTCCATGATCCGCGTATTCACGGGCGAAGTCATCGTCTGGACAATGAACACGTCCCGCGCCCGCACGTTCTCGCGGAACTGGACGAAGATGTTCTCGTTCGAGAACTCGAACACCTCTGCCTCGCCGATTGGCATCTCCATGTAGCGGCAGATGGACTCCGCCAATTCGGGGTGCGCGTTCCCGGTAAAGACCCTCAGGTCCTGGAACACGGGTGAGTCAGCCACGGGGGTAAGTTAGCATCGTTCGGGTTACTCCGGACGCGTCTCAATCTACACTCGCCACAACCCCCTGACAACCACGCTAACGCGCTCAGTTGTTGACCCGTGCGTAACGGAGGGGTTCTCGTAGAGGCGACGGGCGCCTCGCCCCTACGACGGGTCGCGGAGAGGGTGTCTCTGAATCCGGATATTTCCGTCCCGAGTAGGAACCTACACTGACCTCAGGAGGTAAGTTATCTTGACTACTATGACCGTGACCCGGCCGCAACCTATTAGCCGCATGGGACTTGGGATCCCCGAGGATGATGCCTGCTGGGACATCTGCCTGGCGCGCGACACGTCCTTCGACGGCGTCTTCGTCGTCGCCGTGCGCACCACTCGCGTTTATTGCCGACCGTCCTGCCCTGGTCGCCCAAAGCGGGAGAACGTCACCTTCCTCGCCAGCCCGGAGGCAGCCGAGGAGGCAGGCTATCGCGCCTGTCTCCGCTGTCACCCCCGCCAGGCCGGGCCTAACGACGAGGCGCCGCGCCTTGTTTCTGAAGCGTGCGAGCGGATCGAGGCAGAGGACGGGGCAATCCCCCTCGCCGAACTCTCCGCCATGATCGGCACCACCCCGTCCGCCCTAAACGCCGCCTTCCGCCGCATCCTCGGACTCACAGTGCAGCAGTATGTCGATGGCCAGCGCGTCAACCGGCTCAAGGAAGGGCTGCGCGATGGCCAGTCGGTAACGAGCGCGATGTACGAAGCCGGCTACAGTTCCCCCAGCCGCCTCTACGAGTCCTCCGACCGTCGCCTCGGCATGTCACCTGGCGACTACCGCCGCGGCGCACCCGGCGCGGTCATCGAGTACGCCACCGCGCCTTGTCCTGTCGGACGCGTGATCGTGGGCGCTACGGCCAAGGGTGTCTGTTCCGTTCGCTTCGGCGACACTGATGACGAGGCTGTAGCCGGTCTCCGTGCCGAATTCCCCCGAGCCTCCGTTGTCCACGGCGAAGGCAGCGTCACCAGCTGGCTCGCCCAGATCACCGACCACTTGCAAGGCCTTCGCACCCGCCTCGACCTCCCGCTGGACATCCAGGGCACAGCCTTCCAGTGGCGAGTCTGGCGCGCCCTCCAGGACATCGCCTACGGCGACACCCGCTCCTATAAGCAGGTCGCCGAGACGATCGGTCGCCCGACCGCCATCCGCGCCGTTGCGCGCGCCTGCGCCACCAACCCGGTGGCGGTTGTCATCCCCTGCCATCGCGTCATCGGCAGCGACGGCACACTCACCGGCTACGCCTATGGCGTGGACCGCAAGGCCACGATCCTTCAGACGGAATCCGAACATAAGGAAGAAGCAGCCGGAGTCGTGTGACAGAGCAATCCCCTGCCGCCCGCGCTCTCCCGGCTCTCCTCCTCGTGGGCGTCATCTGGGGATCGTCCTTTCTCTTCATCGAGGTTCTTACCGAAGAGACCGGCGCCACCGAGGTCGTCACCGGCCGCCTCTTCTTCGGGATGCTGGCGATCGGCGGCTACATGCTCGCGACGCGCCAGCGAGTGCCTCTGGCGCCGAAACTCCTCGCCCAGGTGTCGGTCCTGGCAGTGCTGAGCAACATCATCCCGTTCGCCCTGATCAGTTGGGCTCAGGAGCACATCGAAAGCGGAACTGCCGCCGTCCTTAACGCGACGATGCCAGTATTCACCTCTGTCTTCGCCGCCGCGCTGCTACAGGAGGAGCGCTTCACACTGCCCCGCGTATTCGGCCTCGTCCTCGCCGTCTGCGGCGTCGCCGTCCTCACGGGAGATGGTGTCACCGACATCACCGACTCGAGCGTCCTCGGCCAACTCGCGGTCGTCCTCGCCGCGATGTGTTACGGGCTTGGCGCCGTCTATTCGCGCAACCTGTTGGCGACGAACGAGCCCATCGGCCTCTCGATCCTCCAGGTCACCATCGCCTGCATCCTCAGCGTACCGCTCATGCTCGCCGTCACCGGCGGCGCGCCCACCTACTCCCTCTCCGCGGAAGCCTGGGCCTCGCTGCTGGCGCTCGGCATCCTCGGCACGGGTGTCGCCTACGTCCTCTACCTCTGGCTCATCGAGCAAGTGGGTTCGGTCCGCGCCTCCCTCGTCACGTACATCATCCCGATCGTCGCGGTCTTCCTCGGCTGGGCCGTCCTCGATGAGACCGTTGGCCTGAACACCATTCTCGGCGGTCTCCTCATCGTCGCCGGCGTCGCCAGCGTCCTCCGTGGCCAGGTCCCCACCCGCGACCGGGCGGAGGACATGCCAACCTCACCCACCCCGTCATCCTGACTACGATTCTGTCATCGTCCCCGTTTCCTATTTCCTATTTCCCCTCGCCTTCGCTAGGATAGAAACCCCTAACTCAACACAAGCGAGGATGCCCTGGATGAAGGACGTAACCCCGGACAAGATCCGCAACATCGCGCTCGTCGGTCACGGCAGTACTGGCAAGACTTCTCTCGCCGAAGGACTGCTCTTCGCGGCAGGCGCCGTCAATCGCGTCGGCAAGATCGAGGACGGCTCCACGATCAGTGACTG
This sequence comes from Chloroflexota bacterium, assembly GCA_036741795.1. Lineage (GTDB taxonomy): Bacteria > Chloroflexota > Dehalococcoidia > SM23-28-2 > RBG-16-64-32 > DATKKM01. The sequence continues at coordinate 13,958 of DAINRO010000051.1, read as the reverse complement.
GGACCCGGACGAGCAGAAGCGGCAGTTCTCGCTGAGCGCCTCGATCCTCCCTCTCGAATGGAACGACCACAAGATCAACATCGTAGACGCGCCCGGCTACATGGACTTCATGGGCGAGGTAAAGTGCGCCCTCCGTGCCGTGGAAACCGCGGTCATCGTTGTCGACGCCGTTTCCGGCGTCCAGGTCGGCACCGAGTTCGCCTGGCGTTTCGCCGAGGAACTCGGACTTCCCCGCGCCATCTTCGTCAACCGCATGGACCGCGATAACGCGGACTTCTCCGCCGCAGTCCAGCAGGTCCAGGCGCTCTTTGGACACAAGTGCGTGCCGGTGCACCTGCCGATCGGCTCCCAGGCCGGTTTCCAGGGAATCGCCGACACCCTGACCCAGAAGGCTTACCTCGGCGATAAAGGCGAAGCCGCTGATGTTCCGGCCGAGGTGCAGGGCGACCTCGACCAGGCGCGCGAGAAGCTGATCGAGGCTGCCGCCGAGACGGACGACGCCCTGATGGAGAAATATTTCGGCGACGAGGAACTGACCGCGGATGAGATCGCAACCGGTGTCCGGGCCGGCATCGCCTCGGGCGGGATCATCCCGATATTTACGGGCGCCGGGACGAAGGGCATCGGCCTGAAGCCATTCCTCGACGCGGTTACGTCTCTGTTGCCTTCCCCGGTCGATCGGCCCATCTCCTACGACGACAAAGTATACGCCGCCGATCCGTCGAAGTCGCTCGCCGTGCTGGTCTTCAAGACGGCCGCCGACCCTTACGTTGGTCACCTCACCTACTTCCGTGTGGTTTCCGGGACCATCAAGAGCGATTCCCACGTCTGGAACGCCGCCCGCAACGTCGACGAGCGGCTCGGCACGCTTTACAGGATCACCGGCAAAGGCCAGGAACAGGTGTCACAGGTCGTGGCCGGCGATATTGGCGCTGTCGCCAAGCTCACCGACACCCATACGGGCGACACACTCTCCACCAAGGATTCGCCCGTCACCTTCCCGCCCGTGGACTTCCCGAGCCCCTCGTTTAGCGCCGCCGTCTCGCCGAAGACCAAAGCCGACCTCGACAAGATGGGGACGGCCCTTCACCGCATCGTCGAGGAAGACCCGAGCCTACGCCTGGAGCGGAATCCTTCTACCGGCGAGATGATCCTTTCCGGCCTGGGCGACTCCCATGTCGAAGTGGCGCTCGAGCGGATCAAGCGCAAGTTTAGCGTCGAACTGGAGATGCACACCCCTCGTGTCCCCTACCGGGAGACCGTCAGGAGCAACGCGAAAGCGGAATACACGCACAAGAAGCAGACCGGCGGCCACGGTCAGTACGCCAAGGTTGCCCTGGAAGTTGAGCCCCTCCCGCGCGGTGAAGGTGTCAAGTTCGAGAACAAGACGGTCGGTGGCGTCGTCCCCAAGCAGTACATCGGCTCCGTTGAAAAGGGCGTGATGGAAGGCGTCCAGGAGGGCGTCCTTGCCCACTTCCCCGTCGTTGATGCCAAGTTCGTCCTCTACGACGGTAAGGAGCACCCTGTCGATTCCTCGGACATCGCGTTTAAGCTCGCGGCGTCACAGGCGCTAAGACAGGCCACCGAAGCCGCGCAGCCGTGCCTTCTTGAGCCGATCATGGACATGCGCATCACCGTCCCCGACGCCAATACCGGCGACGTCATCAGCGACCTCAACGGCAAGCGCGCCCGCGTCCTCGGCATGAACCCGGCCGGCTCGATGACGACGATCGACGCCCAGGCGCCGCTCGCCGAGGTCCAGCACTACTCCGCCGACATGCGGTCGATTACACAGGGCCGAGGCTACTTCAGCATGGAGTTCGCCCACTACGAGGAAGTGCCCTCGCACATGGCCCAGAAGGTGATTGACCAGGCGGCCAAGGACCGCGAGAACGCGAAGGCCGCCCACGCGTGACCGAAGACAACATCGATTCCATAGTCGAGGCGCACGCGCAGGCTATCGTTTCCATGGACATCCCGAAGATCATGGACGACCTGATGCCGGAGCCAATGATGAAGCTCCAGGCCCAGGCCGGCGGCGGTGCCGGGCGCCAGATCAATTCCTTTGAGCTACTGGGGTATTCCCGCGACGGCAATGATTACTGGTACGACGTGAGATACATCGGCCCGGAATCGTTCACAGTGCACGCTCGCTGGTCAAAAGTGGGATCGGAGTGGAAAGTCGTGGACGCGGACATCACAAGCCGCGCCTGAATCATCAGGAGGTCAGGCCCTTAGCCTGACTAATCTTCCTCTGGCGCTGCGCTGGTCGATTCAAGACTTATCAGATCTCCCACGCGAAGCACCTCGCCCGTGCCCTTGATCTCGACCGGCTGGAAGGACTCGATTGCTCTGTGGTCGGCGTCGCTGAGGCTCACGCGGACGCCGGGAAGTACGACCGTGGGGGTGAAGCTGGACATCGATTCTACGGCTGCCATCAGTCCGCCCCGGTTCAGGTTTCCACAGGTTCGGGACAGGGCCTCTATCAGCGTTTCAGCTAGCGCCTGACCGTACACGCTGAGCGTAGAAACCTGGGGTCCGCGATAACTCTGCATCCTCATGCGGTGTTCCTGCATCACGTCTTCTGACTCGTCCTCAATCGGACTTAGCAGGTACTCCGTGGAGATCGTGCCGTCCAGCGCCTGGAAACCGGCCTCGAGTTCGGTCGCGGATATCCCACCGCCAAGTCGCGCCGCCATTGTGCTGGGCGGCGTCGTGTACCCGACAAAGAGGTGCGGTGCCCATCCCAGCGCGGCACTGGCGCGGACCGCTGTGGCAACGACCTCAGGAGTCGTAGCCAGCACCAGGACCTCGACGCCGGCGTCCTTCAATTGGCCGACCTGCACCGCTACGTCGATCTCGTCGGAAGTGTACGGCTGAGAGACGATCTTGTCGGTACCTCCTAGCGCCCCTGCTACCCCGGTTACATACTCGCGGCCGAAGTCATCGTCCCGGAAGAGCACACCGACCTTCTTGCCAGGAAAATTCTGTTCTGCGTACAGCCCGAGCGCCGCGCCATCTTGCGTAAACCCCGGAATAAAGCCGACCGTCCACGGGAACCGGGTCGTATCGTGCCAGCCAGACCAACCGGTGGAAACGAACAGGTCGGGAACGCCATCGCTCTTATCGCCGTCGGCGTTCGGATCGTTAAGGTACTCGCCTGCCGGCCTGTGAACCTCTGTGCCAATTCCTCCCACCATCGCCAGGACACCGTCCTGCTCCACCAACTTTTTGGTCCCGGCAAGCGCCTTGTCTGCCGAGTACTCGTCATCCTCGACCAACAGTTCGAGATCGCGCTCGCAGACCTCGCCCTGTTCGTTGAACCAGGTGAGATATGCCTGCATGGCGCGCGTGACCGCCCCATAGGGAGTCAATCCTGAGCCTGCCATGTCGTTCGTCATGCCGACACGGATGACTTCGTTCGTGACACCCGGTCCGGCGGTCGCGGCCACGGTGGGGCTTGGGCCTCCCACGTTTCCGGGATTGTCGTTACCGCCGCCGTTGCAGGCAGCGGTAATCAGAAGAATGGCTCCGGCCGCCGGAGCCAACAACCAGGGACGCAGCAAGCCTACTCTTCGCCCCCCGTGGATTCGACCGGCGCCTCGGTGAGCGGCTTCAACGTCCCGTCAGCCTGAACTTCAACCGGCTGCAGCGACTGGATCGCCGAGTGGTCGTCCTCGCCCAGGGTGACATCGATACCCTCAAGCAGCACCGATGGGTGGAACCCCTCCACCGACTCCGCTGCCGCCAAAATGCCGGCCCGGGTCAGGTCGCCGTTTTCACAGGCAATCTCCAGCGTTTGCACGACCGTCTCCGCAATCGCCTGTGAATAGATCGTGAGAGTGCCAACGGGCGGGCCGCCGTTGTCGGCCATGATTTTGGCGTGGTCCTGCACTGCCGGGTCGTCCGCGTCCGCCACCGCATCCAGCACGTAGTTGTTCGTGATCGCTCCCGCGATCTGAGCGAAACCTTCGGCAGGACCGGCGTCACCACCGACAAGGGCGGCCAACGTGGTTGCCGAGTTTACGTAGCTCATCACGATCTGCGGATTCCAGTCGTTGGTTTTCATGTACGCGTAAAGGCGCGCCGTGTAGGCGGGAGTAGCGTAAACGTACACGATGTCGGGGTTCGCGTTCTTCAGGTTTGCGAGCTGAGAGTTGATTTCCGTTGCCGTCGATTCGTAGGTCTCTTCAGCCACGACTTCGCCCTCGAATGTGTCGACGAAGCCCTGGCGGCCACTTTCGCCGAAGTCATCGTTCTGGCTGAGGATCGCAACGGACTGTCCTGCGAAGTTCTCGTTCACGTAGTCGGCGAGGATGTTGCCTTCGCTGATGTAGTCGGGGTTGAAGAGGACTGTGTAAGGCAACGTCTTCACGTCAGCAAACGTATTGACTCCAGTGGCGATGAAGAGGTCCGGCACTTCCTGCTCATTGATGTACTGCGCCGAGCCTGTATTAGGGGGCGTGCCCAGATTGCCGATGAAGGCGGCTACTTCGTCCTGCTCCGCCAGCTTCTTCGCCTTCTCGAGCGCGATCGCCGGCGAGTACTGGTCGTCCTCGACGAGAAGGGTGATCTGGCGGTCACAAACTCCGCCCTGCGCGTTCACAGACTTGAAGTAAGCAAGGAGTGTGGGCGCTACCGGCTGGTAGACGGAAGCGAGGTTGCCACTCTGAACGATGTGCTGACCCAGCTTGATCTCCGTGTCGGAAACGCCAACGTCTGTCTTGACGTCGCCGGAGGCGTCGGTCGTGGCGCTCGAAGTGGTGGATTCCGGCTCGTCTCCGCCCTCGCCATCATCGTCATCGCAGGCGGCTACCAGTAGCGAACCGACCAAAACAAGGGCGAGCAAAATCCAGGTGCGTGAAATCTTGAACAAAGGAGTCTCCTTTCAGTCCTACGAAATCCTTAGGCATGGCGGTTCCTCTGCACGGCCGGGAGTCACGGCCCGTTCTCTCGGGTCGACTCCGCTTTGGCCCTATTCCAGGGCAGGTCTTCTAACCACCAGCGTATGTTCTCACGCATCTCCCTTAACCGCGACCTCGCACCCGCCGGAATACTCCGGGTAGCTCGCATGACCGTGCGCGGCCGCTGCGCCGCCAACCTGTGGTACGCGCCCGCCATCCCGTACGGCATGAGGAGGACCACGGCGATGACCAGGATCCCCAGGATTGCACCGGGCGCGCGGTTCACGGTCTCTTCGGACACGAACGGTAAGCGCGCCACGAGTTCCGGCCCTTCCGATGGGAGGAGCACCAGCACGATCCCGCCGATGATCGATCCGAGGATCGAGGCAAGACCTCCGATCACGATTGCCGTCAGGAAGTTGATGGACGTCGTGATGTCCACGCTCTCCGGCGTCATCACACCCAGCAGCAGCGTCAGCGTTGCTCCCGCCACACCGGCATAGACAGCGCTGATTGTAAAGGCCGTGACCTTCGTCCGCGCCACGTTTATGCCCATTGCCGTTGCCGCCGTTTCACTCTCGCGCACCGCCACGAAGGTCCGCCCCAGTGGCCCTCGCAGCACACTCCAGGCCACCACTAACATAAACACAGCCACGAACAGCGTGACGAGGTAAAGCCACTCGTCCCGGTTCAAGTGCTCCGCTAACCCGAATGGCGCCTCCGGCTGGTCGATGAACAAACCCTGCGAGCCGCCCGTCAATTCGTCGTACTTGCGGATCATCGATGGGATGCTGATAACGAGGGCAAGGGTCGCGATCGCGAGATAAGGGCCGCTCAAGCGAAGCGCGGGGAAACCGAGGAGGAGCCCGACTGCACCGGCGATAACCCCGCCCGCGATGATCGTCGTCCAGTATGGCCAGGGGGTGGCGTCCACGAAACCCAGTTGGGATTCACTATCCAGGAGAATGGCGGAGGTGTACGCGCCCATCAGCACGAATGCGCCGTGGCCGAGCGAGATCTGCCCGTTGTATCCCGTAAGCATGTTGAGCCCCATGGCGACGGTCACCCAGATGGCAGCACGGCTAAGCTGGAACAGCCGGAAGTCGTCCAGCAGGATTGGCGCCGCCACGAAGAATGCGAGCCCAACGAGGACGGATCCCGGTACCCGGTAAGCATCGGGAATCCTGGGCGCGAGGCGAAGAGCAGCCGAGCAACCGGCGGTCAACGCGAGGAACAGCCAGATGTCCATCAGACGCGCCTCACTTGTTCGCGGCCGAATAGCCCGGTTGGCTTAATCAATAACACGAGAACGAGAACCAGCAGTGTGAGCGGCAATTTCATCTCGGGGCCGAGGATGTCGCCGGGCGTGTACGTGCCGAAGAGGTTCTCCATAACGCCGACGAGAAAGCCGCCCACGATCGCCCCCACGGGGCTATCGAGGCCGCCAAGCACGGCAGCGGCAAAGGCGTAAAGCAGCACCGCCAGCATGAACGAGGGGTACAAGAACGTGACCGGCGCGACGAGCATCCCGGCCAGCGCACCCACGGCACCGGCCAGCGCCCAGCCCAGCGTCAGCATGCGCCCGACGTTGATCCCCATGAGGCGGCTTGCCGTCGGGTTCTGGGCGGAGGCACGCATCGCCAGCCCGATCTTGGTCTTGTTGAAGAGGAGATATAAGAAAGCCATTACGATCAGGGCAGTGGCCAGGATGCCCAGGCTGTGCGTCGTCACGCTCGCCGGACCGATATCCACACTGTCGTCGCCGAACGGCGACGGGAACACCTTGGGCAGTTCGCCCTGTGCCCAGATCCAGGTGGCTACGCTGTTGATAAAAACGAACAGCCCCAGCGTCACGACGACGACGTTCAGGTGCGGCTTGTCCTCCACGGGCCGGATGATCGTGCGTTCCACGAAACCACCGAGTGCGAACCCGAGCGCGAGACCGATGAAGATCACCATCCACGCGTCGAACCCGGCCAGGGTGAGGGACCACATCGAGAAGGTCACGAGCATGGCCATCTCGCCCTGGGCGAAGTTCACCACGCTCGTCGAGCGGTAGATCAGGACCACCGACAGGGCGGCCAGCGCATAGATGCTGCCCGTGGCCAGGCCGGCGATCACCTGTTCAGCGAAGAGGCTCGGGTCTTCCCAGGGCGACGGCGTCAGCAGCACATCAGTACCCCAGGTAGGACCGGCGGATACTGTCGTCCGACCGCAGCCGCTCCGCGTCCCCTTTCAGTGCAATCCGACCAGCCTCCATCACGTAGCCGTAACTTGCGACACCAAGGGCGAGTCCGGCGTCCTGCTCCACGAGCAGAATCGTGACGCCGTCCGCCTTGTTGATCCGCTGGATGATCTCGAAAATGCCGCGCACGACCAACGGAGCGAGACCCAGCGAGGGCTCGTCCAGAAGCATCAAGCGGGGCCGGCTCATTAGGCCGCGCGCGAGGGCGAGCTGCTGCTGCTCTCCTCCCGAGAGCAATCCAGCCGCTTGTGTCGAGCGCTGGCGTAGCACGGGGAAGTACTCCTCCATGCGACCGATGTCCTGGCGCACGCCTTTCTTGTCTCGCCGCGAGTAGGCCCCGAGTAGGAGGTTCTCCTCGACAGTCAGTTCGGCGAAGAGTTCGCGGCCCTCCGGAACGTGAGCGATTCCCATCGAGACGATCGCTTCGGATGGGCGTCGCTGAATCTGGCGGCCCCGGAACTCCACGGTGCCTCCAGATGGCCGCAGCAACCCCGAGGCGCATCGAAGGACAGTCGATTTCCCGGCGCCGTTCGCGCCCAGCAGGGTAACGATCGTGCCCTCGGGTACGTTGATGCTCACCCCTTCCAGCGCGTTCACGGGGCCGTACGATGCGCTGACCTCACTAAGGCGCAGCATCATTTTCTTCCGTGCCCAGCGGTTGCCCGAGGTACGCCTCGATCACCCGCGCGTCGTTCTGTACCTCCTCTGGCGTGCCCTCGGCGATCTTGCGGCCGAAGTCGAGGACCACCAAGCGGTCCGACACTCCCATCACGAGGGCCATGTGATGTTCCACCAGCAGCATCGTCACTCTCAGTTCGTCCCGGATCCGCGGGATGAGACCGCCCAGGGCTGAGCGCTCTTCGCCGCTGAGACCCGCCGCTGGTTCGTCCAGCAGGATTAGGCCCGGACTGGAGACCAGAGCCCGGGCGAGGTCGACGCGCTTTTGCAGCCCGAAGGGGAGCGCTCCCGCGTTGGAGCGCGCGTACCTCGTCAACCCGAGCAGCTCCAGCACGGAATCGGCGTTCCTCCTCATTTCGCGCTCTTCGCCCAGGGCGGCGGGAGGAAAGAGGAGAGATGCCCAGGCCGAGGTTTTCACCCGGCGGTGGAGGCCAACCAGGAGGTTGTCCTCCACGGACATGCTCTTGAATAGCTCGGCGTGCTGGAATGTCCGGCCGATCCCTGTCCCGATCACTCTGCTCGGGGACAGCTTCAAGACATTGGTGTCTCCGAAGCTGACTGAACCCAGCTCCGGCGTGTAGAAACGGGAGATGCAGTTAAGAACCGTGGTCTTGCCCGCGCCGTTGGGTCCGATGAGACCGACGATGCTCCCCTCGCTCGCCGTGAACGAGACATCGTCGAGGGCGATGACCCCGCCGAAGCGCTTCGACAGTCCGGATACGACGAGGTCAGGCATCTGCTACCTCACCTTCGGTTGGAACCTAGCGTCCGCGCCCCAGCCCCCCGAAGAAGCTCAACACACGGCCACCGAGCCGGGAGAGCGGACCGGGCCGCTTGTCGCCCTCTGCCCACAACCGCTCCGCCTCGACCACCATCCAGTCGCCGTCCAGCTGCCGCCAACGGCTGCGCACAACGAACGAATCCTCGCGGGAACTGTACTTCACGTTCACCGTGTACTCGCCACCAGATTGTTCGACCGACTCGACGTCGAAGCCGCCAACGCGCGGCGGTATCCCCTGGAAGGAAGCTCGAAGGGTGTCCACGGCTTCCGGCGTGAGGTACTTCGCGTACCCCTGGATGCTCATCGCCACCCTGGCCTCGGCCTGGTCGTTGACGGCCGCAGCCAGGTCCGCCGGTAATTCAGCCATTGCCGCGAAGATTAGCGCGACGCGTTGTCAGCGTCCACCACCCGCAGGAAGCGGTGCTTGCCGACGCGGATCACCATGCCGTCTCGCAATGTTGTTCGCGATCCGCCCACCACTTCGCCGTCGATCTCGACTGCCCTCTGCTTGATCAGTCGATTGGCTTCCGACGTGCTGGGCGCAAGGTCGAGTTCGGTCAGAAGCCATGGCAGCCGCACGCCGTCACCATTCGATGCATCGGTGGAAAGTGCTGAGAAGGACAGTTCGCGCTGAGGAACGTCCTTCGGCAGTTCGCGCTTGCTAAAGGTGTTCACGAAGAACGCCTCTGCCTCCGCCGCCGCGTCCGCGTCGTGGAACTGCGCGACGATCTCGCGTGCCAGCCGCATCTTGGCGTCGCGCGGGTTGATCGTCTTCGCCTCGACAGCAGTTCGGACCTCGTCTACTTCGCCGTCCGGGATGTCGGTCACGTACTCCATGTATTCCGCGATGAGGTGGTCCGGAAGCGCCATCACCTTCCCGTACATTTCACCCGGTGGATCCTCAACCGCGATGAAATTGCCCAGGCTCTTGCTCATCTTCACGCCGTCAGTCCCTACGAGGAGAGGTACCGTGTACACGATCTGCGGCGGCTGTTCCGCGCCCTCCTGGAGTTCGCGGCCCACCATGAGGTTGAACTTCTGGTCCGTGCCGCCAAACTCCACGTCCGCCTTCACCGCTACCGAGTCGTAGCCCTGCAACATCGGGTACAACAGTTCGTGCGCCCCGAGGGGTTTCTGCGCCTTGAAGCGCTCGGCAAAGTCGGCGCGCTCCAGCATTTGCGCCACCGTGAACTTCGCCATCAACCGGACGACGTCGGCCAGGCTGAACTTGCCAAACCACTCTGATTGCCACCGGACCTCGGTGCGCTCCTTGTCCACGATCTTGAAGAACTGCGCGAGGTACGTCTCCGCGTTCGCCTTCACCTGCTCCTGGGTCAGCATCGGTCGCGTCTTCGACTGGCCCGATGGGTCTCCGATCTGCGCGGTCCAGTCGCCAACGATGATCACGACGGTGTGGCCAAACTCCTGCAATTGCCGCAGCTTCCGCAACCCCACGGCGTGCCCGATCGTGAGGTCGGGCGCGCTTGGGTCGAACCCCATCTTAAGGCGCAGCGGCTTGCCGGACTTCAACTCCTTCACGAAGTCGCCGTAGGGAATGATTTCGGCGACGGCGCGCCGCGTCAGCCAATCGATCTCGGCATCGTTCGGAACGCGTGCTGCCATCAACCTGCGCCCTCGGACTGGAAGAAACCCCGCGCCTTCTCGACGTCGCGGTGCATCTGCGCGATCAATTCCTCGGCGCTCGCGAACTTCTCCTCGCCGCGCAGCCGCTCCAGCAGCTCAATCGTCATCTCTTCGCCGTAGATATCGTCGTCGAAGTCTAGCAGAAACGTCTCCACGGTCGGCGTCGGCTCGATGTCGAAAGTGGGCCTGATTCCGATGTTCGTGGCGGATTGATGCGTGCCTTCGCGCAAGTGAGCGCGCGTCACGTAGATCCCGTACGCCGGCAGAGCCCGGTCCAGGCCGATGGCGATGTTGGCTGTCGGGAAACCAAGCTCACGCCCGCGCTGATCACCTTGCACGACCGGCCCCCGCAGGGAATAGGGTCGCCCGAGCAGCTCCATCACCGTGCGGACGTCGCCGTCCGCGAGTGCCTGGCGGACTGCCGTCGAACCGACCTTGGCGCCCTCCTCTTGCAGCATAGCCGCCACTTCCACCACGAACCCCAGTTCCTCGCCGAGGCTTCGCATCACTTCGGGCGTTCCCTCGCGACCGCGGCCCAGCGCGAAGTCCGGCCCCACGACCAGCAGCTTCATCTGCAACTCGTCGCAGAGCAGCCCGACGAAGTCGCGAGCGGAAATCTGGGCCAATTCGGACGTAAAGGGAAGGACGCCGACCGCGTCCAGCCCGAGCCCGTAGAGCAACTCGACGCGCTCTTCAAGAGAGGTCAGGTATGTGACTACAAGGCCGGGTCTGAGCACAGCACGCGGATGCGGATTGAACGTTAGCGCTGCCGTCTGGAGGCCTTCGCTAGCCGCACGTTCCCGCAGCCCTGAGATCAAATGCTGGTGACCGCGGTGAACGCCATCAAAGACTCCTATCGTGACCGCCGTCGGCGTGCCCGGCGCTATCCGTGCCAGTTCCCGGCGCGCAGAGGCGACGCTCATCGAGGTGCCTCGGCCAGCGCCTGCAGGTTCGCACGGGGCGTTTCCGGCGCGATCGAGCAACCCGGCCCCAGGAGGAACCGCGTGCCTCCCGTCTGGCCCACGGCCTCAGCCGCCTCGGCCGCGAGGGCCGCCGTCTCCCCGGAGAGCATTGTTCGCTGCCTGACGCCCCCCATAGCCGCCTTGTCAGTCTGCTTTAGCGCCTCACCCAGTGAGAGGTTGCCTTCGCCGTGTACGTCCCAGTGAAAGGCTGGGATCGGGTAGGCAAGGAGATTGGGCAGGTGATTGTGGTTCTGGCAGACGTGAAACACGTTGAATGGCGCATCCGCAACCGAGGCCAGGATTCGCAGGTCGTAGGGTTGTCCGAAGCGCTCGTAGTCGGCCCACGAGATGTTGTCCGCGCTGCCCCACTCCACACTCGCGAGGAAGATGCCGGACGCACCACAGTCAAGGCTCGCTTTGGAGTACTCGATCAGGGTGCTCTCGATCTCACCGAGGGCTCGTTGAAGTTCGGCGGGGTGCTCCTCCATCAGCTTCCGCACGAACTTCGGGGAGCCCGTCATCACAGTCATGACAGCGAGGGGCGTGAAAACGGTCTGTATGAACGGCGCTTCGCCCTTCAACTCCGCGCCGATCAGGCGCAGTGCCTCCAGTTGTTCGCCGAATGCGCTGGCGGTGCCGTCGACTGAGCGGAGCCGCGCCAGGTCCTCGGCAGACTCTACGGCACGAGTGCGTATGATCGGCGCTCGGTCAGGGAATGATTCGTAGGTGGTTCCCCAGTCCTCGGCGTAGTAGGTGTAGCGCGGGTTGACTTTGATGTAGTCCCACCCGTACCTGCCGTAGGACTCCAGCGTCGCCGACGCCAGGTCTGTCGCGGACCATTCGCGGTCCCACTCGTGCCACCAGGCCGAAACAGGGACGCGGTCCACCGGCTCACCCCTGAGCGCGGCAGTTACCCGTTCCGTCCTGGACATCTCACCGGCCATGGCGAAGTCAGTGTACGAAATACGCCACACCCGCGCACAAACTCCCCGCCAACTGTCATTCCGTGCGTAGAGAAATTACATGAAAGTCCCGAAACTGCTTCGCGAGGATCTGGGGCGGGGTGAACGGGAAGAGGACGGTCTACTCGGCGCCGACGGGCTCGGCCACTGGCTCCAGCGCTGGGTCAATGAGGTCGATGTCGCCGAACGCCGTCTCTTGCTCTGCCCACAGCGTGCCGCCCTTGATCATCTCCAGGATTGCCAGGAACAGAACCACGACCTCGGTCCGTGTGCGACATTCCGTCAGCAGCGGCTTCAGCGGCAATCGGCCCTCGTTTGTCGAGAGCGCCTTACCTACCTCGTCCATCTTCTCGTTCACGGTGACGGGTTCGATGTGGAGAACAGCCTCTTCTTCCTGCTCTTCGGCGGGTTTTTCCTTTAGCGCCTCTTTGACCACCGACAGCAGAGTGTCCACGGTCACGCCCTCGAGGCCCGGCGGCAACGGAACGTTCTTTACCGGCGCCGCTCTGGCGAAGGCGCGCTGCCCCTCCTCCTCCATCTGGCGGAACAGGTCGACGGCGTCGCGGAACTGCTTGTGTTCGGCCAGCATCGCCGTCAATTCCTCGGCGGTCTGTTCGATCTCTTCGTCGAGGTCGCCTGCCGGCGTGCGCGCGCCTGGCAGCAGGGCCTGGGACTTGATGAATAGCAGGCGTGACCCGACGTTGATGAATTCGGCGAGCGCATCGGGGTCCATGCTGCCGTTGCCGTCGATCTCCTGCCAGTACTGGTCGGTGACCTCGGCGAGGGAGACGGTAGTGGGCTCGAGCTTCTGCTCCTCGATGAGATTCAGCAGCAGGTCAATCGGTCCGCTGAATCCTTCAACCTGGACTTGCACCATTTCACCCATGATAGATAACGCGAACCGCGTCTGCCAAGTAGAAGTGGAAACTTGTTTGTTCATATTATCATTTAGCCGAATTGATGAACAGACGCCGAGAAATAGGGCTGAGCATGTGCATGCAAGGCGTCATGGTGCCTGGTAGTCCCCGCCTGCGCCGCCTGTCTTCCGTACGAGCCTGATTTCGCCGATTCGCATGTCCTTCTGGGCCGATTTCAGCATGTCGTAGACCGTAAGTGCCGCTACGCTTACTGCCGTCAGCGCCTCCATCTCCACTCCCGTTTTCGCCGTCGTGCGCACGGTCGCCTCGATCTCGATCGTTCCCTTCGCCTCGTCCGCTTCCACCGAAACTTCGATACCCGTGAGGGGCAGAGGATGGCAGAGCGGCACCAGGTCTGGCGTGCGCTTTGCGCCCATGATCCCCGCTAGACGCGCCGTCGTGAGGACATCGCCCTTCTTCCCGGCGCCGGACTTCGCGAGGCGCAAGGTCTCCACGTTCACGAAAACGCTCCCGCGGGCCGTGGCTTCGCGGGCGGTCGCATCCTTCGCGGAAACGTCCACCATTCGCGGCGCCCCACGCTCGTCGAGGTGCGTCAGCTTCGCCTGTTCGCTCATCCCGGTAAGTTTACCCCTTACGCCGTTTGAGGGCCGATCGCCGGTGGCCGCAGATAGATCGGCTTCAGCAATGCCGCGTTCTCGGACCGACCGGCGGCCAGCTGTGCGTGCCCCATTGCCGCGAGAGCAGTCGCCCGTCCCATCTCGGGCTCGGGTGCGAAGGACGCCCGCTCGCCGAGGCGAACCAGCGTTTCGCGGAGGTCGTCGTCGATCTCGCCCACGAAAAGAGTCGGCTGGATCACGGATGCCACGAGCTCCTCCGGCCGGGACAACTTCGGTGCGACGACCTC
>DAINRO010000050.1:8022-18523 GCA_036741795.1 Chloroflexota bacterium | reverse complement strand
GGCGACACCGTCGGCGACCCCTTCAAGGACACCGCCGGCCCCTCGCTCCACGTGCTGATCAAGCTCCTCGCGACGATCACGCTGGTGATGGCGCCACTGTTCATCCCTTAAACCCAATCCATAGCGAGACCCAGGGGTCAGGCTTGAAGCCTGACCCCTTCGCGTTAGTAGACTGGTCGCCATGACCAGGCCGCCCCGTAAGACTCACGCCATGCGCGTCCTAGACGCCGCGGGCATCGCTTACACCGCCACCGGCTACGACGCTTCGGGCGCCTTCCACACAGCCGAGGAAGCCGCTGCCCTCCTGGGCCAGCCGCCCGACGCCATCTACAAAACGCTTGTCGTGCTTTCCGAATCAGACCCGCGGCGCAAACCGATCCTCGTCATGATCCCGTCCGACGCGCAGCTCGACCTTAAGCGCCTCGCGGCAGCCACGAACGACAAGAAGTTGCGCATGGCGACGCAGCGCGAGGCCGAAAACCTCACCGGCATGCAGGTGGGCGGTATCTCCGCGCTCGGCCTTCGGCGCCTCGCCGCCTTCGATATCTTCATCGACGCCCTCGCCCTCGCCCTCGATACCATCCACGTGTCCGCAGGCGATCGCGGCACCGACCTTGCCCTTTCCCCTGCGGACTTGATTGCCGCAACTAGCGCCAGGACGGTCGCACTCTCGTAGGGGCGCAGAGTGCTGCGCCCCTACGCCCGTTCAGCCCTCAACGCTTCCAGCGCCTCCCTTAGATCCGCCGGCAGCGGCGACTCGAACTCGATCTCGCGGCCGCCAGGCATCCGGAACCCAAGCTTCGCGGCGTGCAAGAACTGGCGCCCGACCAGCGGCGAGCGCTTGCCATAGAGCGAGTCGCCCACGATCGGATGGCCAATTGCCGCCAGGTGTACACGGATCTGGTGGGTCCGCCCGGTCACGGGCTCCACTTCCAGCAACGCCCGCCCGTTGATCACCTCACGCGTCCTGTACCGGGTCGTTGATTCGCGCCCGCCGTCCACCACTGCCATCTTCTTGCGGTTGCGATGGCTGCGGCCGATCGGGGCCTCGATCTGGCCCTCCGCGGGCTTAGGCACTCCCGCAACGAGCGCGAGATACGTCTTGTGCACCTCCCGCCCTTTCAGCTGGGCCTGGAGCGACTGCATCGCCCGGTCGTTCTTTGCGACGACGAGGAGCCCCGAGGTGTCCTTGTCCAGCCGATGCACGATCCCTGGCCGCAAACTGCCGCTGATCCCCTGCAGGTCCGGGCAGGCTGCCAGCAGCGCGTTCACCAGCGTCCCGCTCGGGTGGCCGGGCGCCGGGTGCACGGTTAGCCCCGCCGGCTTGTCGACAACGATCAGGTCCGCGTCCTGGTACACGATCGTCAGCGGGATCGCCTCCGCCACCAGAGCAGTCTCCTCGGGAGGAGGCACGACCACTATCACCTCTTGCCCGTCCGCGATCTTCTCCGATGCCTTCGGTACGCGGCCATCCATCGTGACGTGTCCACTGTCGATTAGCTTCTGTACGTGACTGCGAGAAACCTCCGGCAGTCGCCGGGCCACAAACGCATCTATGCGTTCTCCTGCGCGGTCAGCCGTCAGTTGGTGACGTCGCATCTGGTTCTGTGGTATCGGTTTTGGATGGCTGGTCCTCCCTCACACCCCATACCAGGTACCCAATAACCAACACAGCAATTCCCACGTTGATAGCCGAGTCCGCCACGTTGAAAGTGGGAAAGTTGTCCGGGTCGAGAAAATCCGTCACGTGGCCAAGGCGGACGCGGTCGATCAGGTTGCCCAGCGCGCCGCCGAGCAACAGCCCAATTCCGAGCGTCGCGGTCCAGTGGTTATAGGGCGGATTGCGGTAGTAGAGGTAAATTGCCCCAATCCCGATGGTCGCCATGATGACTAGAAACGCCGTCTGGTCCTGGAGGATCCCCCACGCTGCGCCGCTGTTTACCACGTGGGTGAGCCGAAACGGCATGTCCCAGTCCGGCCACGACTCTCCACGGTCAAGCGACGTACGGACGATGGCCTTTGTAGCCTGGTCAAGGAGTACGACGCCGACGGCCGCGCCCCAGAAGAGGATCGGATAGGCCCGGGCGTGCGTCGCAGCTGGGGGCGAAGCGCCGATCGGCTGCGAATCCTCGGTAGCTTCCACGGATCTATGGTACGACGGACCTCGTGTATTGGAGACGGCGCTCTGCGTGCTATCCTCGATTGTGTATGACGCTGGACATTTTCAAACGGCGCGAGAAAGAACGTGAGAGGTACGGCAATCGGCTCCCACCGGGCCAGCACGTGGTCGAGAACTGGCCCGTGCTCACGTACGGAGGAACGCCGAAAATCGACCTCAGGACGTGGAAGTTGCGTCTGTTCGGACTGGTTGAAGAGGAGACCACGATCTCCTGGGAAGAGTTCCGCGCTTTCCCGGTGACCGATGTCCACACCGACATCCACTGCGTCACGACCTGGAGCAAATTCGACACCAATTTCGCGGGCGTCTCGATCCCGGACCTCATGGTCCGTGTGCGGTTGATGCCCGAAGCAAAGGCCGTTATCGCTCACTGCCACGGCGGCTACACCACCAACCTTACCCTCGACGACTTCGTCCGGCCGGAGAACCTGATCGCCCATACCTACGAGGGCGAACCCCTGCCGAAAGAACACGGCGGCCCCGCCCGGCTCTTCGTGCCGCACCTCTACTTCTGGAAGAGCGCCAAGTGGCTCAACGCCCTGGAATTCGTCCCGCGCGACACGCCGGGATTCTGGGAACGTTACGGCTACCATCTGCGTGGCGACCCCTTCAAGGAAGAGCGCTACTCATGACGAGCCCAACGATTCCCCTCGAACTTACAGACCCGGTCAATACCGCCATCCTCGCCGTCTCCGAGGATCGCCTCGAAGGTTTCCAGCGCGATCCCTTCGGTGAGATTGCCCGGAGGTCCGGCGTCCCCTTACAAACCGTGCTGGAACGAGTGCGAGGGTTGTTGGAGGCGGGCACAATCCGCCGGGTGCGGCAGACGCTGCTGGCGACGAACCTGGCGGAGGGCGCACTCGTCGCATGGCGCGTGCCGCAGGACCGCCTGAGTGAGTCCTTCGACTGGATGTTTCAGCGCGACCCATTCAGCGGCCACGTCGTAATCCGCACGACCGACGCGGCGAACCCGGGCGCTCGCTACCGGCTCTGGACAACGGTTAAGGTGCCACAGGGCTACGACATGGTTAAACACTGCGACTTGCTTGCCTCAAGGGTCGGCGCCGAGGATTACCGGATCATGCCGGCTAAGGCGCTGTTCGTGCTAGGCGTCGGACATACACGGCGCAAAGACATGGCACCCGGTGACCGCGCACCGGAACCTGCAGATGCGATGTTCCCGGCCGTGGCGGAGCTATCAGAGCAGGAATGGCGAGTCTTGACCGCTCTCAAGCGCGAATTCGCACCCGATGAAATCCGGGAGGATGCGTGGTCTGCGCGCGCCCGGGAGGCCGGGGTCACCCCGGAGGAGTTCTTCAGCGCCGCCGAATCCTTCCACGAGCGGAAGCTTATCGGCCGCTTCTCGACGTTCCTGGAGCACGTCAAGCCGACGGCTTCCGGCGAGCGCGTCACGCGGTACAACGCGCTTTTCCACTGGGCTGTGGCGCCCGAGCAAGTGCTGGATGCTGGGCGGGAGTTGGGGCGGCATTACATCATGACGCACGCGTACTGGCGCGAAGGCGGCCCGGAATTCAAGAACGTCAACGTCATGGGAGTGGCGCACGGCACGGACAAGGACGTCGTCCTCTCCCACAAGGCGGCGATCGACGCCCACCTCGCGGAGGCCGACATTCCCGTGACCTACACGAACGTCTTCTGGGGCGGCCGCTCGGAAATCAAGCCAAGCGAGATCTCCCCGCTGGCCTACGCGGAGTGGTGCACTGAGATGGGGGTCGAGGCGGAGTCGATGCGGGTGGGTTGAGCCCACCACTGAATCTAGATATGACCCAGTATCCTCCTCGCCCTGGACCGAAGGACGACTCCCCCTTCGAACGTATGCGCTTCTACCTCCGCGAGATCGGCCAGGGGCCCCGCAGCGGCCGCGACCTGACGCGCGAGGAAGCGGGGGACGCTATTGGGATGATCCTGCGGCAAGAAATCGCGCCATCCCAGGCAGGTGGCTTTCTCCTGGTCCAACGCTACAAGGGCGAATCACCGGATGAGCTTCGCGGTTTCACCGAGGCCATCCGTGCGGAAGCGATCACAAAGACACCGGAAGTCGAGGGTCTCCTTGACATCGGCAGCCCTTACGACGGCCGGAAGAAGAGCATCGTCGTCTCACCAGCATCATCCATCGTCGCCGCGGCCGCAGGCGTGCCCGTCGTGATGCACGGCGAGAAAGACCTCGGCCCCAAGCATGGTGTGCCCATCGGAGACGTTTTGGAGGCCCTTGGGCTACCGGTCGACCAGGAACCCGCAGAAGTCGTCGGGCAACTGGAGGCTACTGGATTAGGCTACATGCACCAGGAGCGTTTCGTGCCGGCGCTATACGCACTCAAGGGTTTGAGGGAAGAAGTGGCGCTGAGAACGGTACTCAGCACTGTAGAGAAGATCTACAACCTTGCGAGCGCCTCTTACAGCATCCTCGGGCTCGCCCACCTGCCGTACGCCGACAAGATGCTGGCCACAGCCGCCGAGATGGGCTTCAAACGCATCCTCATCGTCCAGGGAATCGAGGGTAACGAGGATGCCCCAACCTCGCGTCCCTGCCGCGCCTTCTTCTGCGAGAACAGCGAGCGCAGCGAGATCCGAATCGACGCCTCTGAGTACGGCCTGCAGCCGGCCTCGAAAGAGGAGATGGAGGGCGGCGACGCCACCTACAACGCCGCCATCGCCCGGGGAATCCTTGCCGGCGATCCCGGCGCTCACCGTGACCTCGTGTTGCTCAACGCTGGCATCCGCATCTGGCTTGCGGAACGCGCGCCAACGATCGGCGATGGTATCGACGCGGCGCGTCAAGCGATTGATTCAGGCGCCGCCGAGCGCAAGCTTGCAGAAGTTGCGACTGCCACCAACTGAATCTTTCAACAAAAACGTAACCACCGCGCCGCCCCAATCTCCTGCCACACGCCCTCTGCCGTGCTAGTATTTCCCTGATTTCCCCGCCCTTTGGCAGTTCAGGAGGTGATCATGCGATTCATCCTAGGAGTCATCATCGGAGCGTCCGTTGGCGCCGCCCTTGGCCTGATTGCGGCCCCGCAGTCCGGCAAGGACACACGCGACGCCCTGGCGACGCGCCTGCGCAAGAACACGGATCAGTCGATCGAAGGTCTGGAAGAGGTCGAAGCGGAAGTCGCGGCCGTAGCGAGTAAGTAGCCGGCGTCCTTGGCGAGCGCAGGCGAACAGAAGTTAATCGTCGTCATCACCTCTGACGACGATGCGGAGGAGCTTATCCGCAAACTCGTGGAGCGGGGCTATCCGGCCACGAAGGTAAGCAGCACTGGTGGTTTCCTGCGACGCGGTAACGCCACGATCTTTTCCGGCGTAGAGGCTAACGACCTCGACAATGTGATGGTCATCATCCGCGACCACTGTCAGGCTCGCACTGAATACGTTCCCGCCCAGGCACTACCGTTCCCGGAGAGCATCTATCCGGCCGAGCCAGTTCAGGTTCGAGTCGGGGGCGCGATTGTGTTCGTTCTGCCCGTCGAACGTTTCGAACGAACCTAGCCTCCCGGAGGCTTGCCCGCGCCAATCGGTGTGATACCAGTCGCGTAGATGTAAATGCGAGTGCCAAATCGCGCCAGCAGCGGGCTCTTTCCCTCGGCTTCAAGCCCGCGGATGTACCCGCCCAACACAGCGCTATAGCCCTTTAGTGGCAGCGTCTTGTAATACCAGTACTCCTCACCATCAAGGACAAGCTTGATCCCGGGTTGCATCTCTCCGTACTCCACGTAGGGCAGTTCCCGGTCCCCGTGCGTCAGGGACTCCAGCGTTTCGGGCCTGACTTCGATTACTCCCTGCATACTGAAGCCAAGATAGCTTGTGGCCGCCTGCACGGGCAATCGGTCAGCCGCCCAGGTACTGGTTGAGCGTCAATCCTGATGCCTTCCAGGCGGTAGCTTCTGCGACCCCGATGTAGCGGAAGTGCCACGGCTCGTACGAATACCCCGTGACCGGCTCACCTCCGGCGGGATAGCTCAGCGCGAATCCGTAGCTGTGCGCGTTCGCCTTCAGCCACTGGCCCGCAGCCGTAGCGCCAAATCCTTCCGTCAGGTCCCAGCCGTACTCTGCAGTCCCCAGGTCTACCGTCGAGCCGAGCTGGTGCTCGCTGTGTCCGGCCATTGCGCTCACGCGGACGGCCTCGTCGTAACCTAGAACGCTCACCCAGTAGTTGAACGTTGCCACCTGTTGAGAGTAAGACCGGTATCCGGAGACCACACGAATGCCGAATCCAGAGGCGTCGATCATCTGCGTCAATGCAGCGATCACATCTCCCCGAAGGCTGGCGGAGTAGCCGGGGGCGAGATAGCCTCCCGGAATCCCGGAGAGCCCCGGCGGTAAGTAGTCGCTGGGGAGCGCGTGCTGCTTGTCTACGAGCGTCAGCAACCCCACGCCGCCCGCGGGCGGAGGAGCACTCGTCGGAGGTGGCGTCGGATTCGATCCCGAAGTAGGCGGAGCCGTTACAGTCGGCGCATCCGCGCCGGGGATGATCAGGACCTGCCCCACCTGGAGGGCCGCCGGATCCGCTATTCCGTTCGCTGCGACTATCGCATCCACCGTCACACCGTACCTCGCCGCGATGGCGCCCAGTGTGTCGCCGGACACTACCGTGTAGCTCAACCCTTCCGGAGGCACCGTCGGGGCGGCCGTTGGCGCCGCTGACGGTGACGCCGTGTCGGTGCCCGGGCCTGGCGTGGAGGAGGATCGTGTCGTGGGGGACGGGGAAGGAGTGTCATCCGAAGCTCCTTCGCTATCGCCGCAGGCGGCGAGCAACAGGAGCGCGAGAACCGCGAAGAGTATTTTCGTCACTACACCAAGAGTACGCGCGCGGTCGCCGTTTCGTCACGGACTTACATCAAAGAGCGGATATGCGAGAGCAGCGACTCACGTTCCGCTTCGATGCCGTCGCCAATCCGCGCCACTGCCGTTGGCAGCGCCCACGCCTCGACTTGCTCCGCGTCCAGCTTCAGGCGTTGGCGATACGCCCGCGAGTACAGGGCCTTGAAAATTTTCCGTCCGCCGAGCGCCAGCATCCTGAGCGTAGGTGCGGTGCCAGGCGGTGGATCGCCCAACTGCAGGATGAGGATCGAGCGTGCGAAGTCCGCTTCAGCAGGTCCCCGGGACGCGTTGCTCCAATCGATGACAACAGCCTTGCCGTCCTGCTCCATAACGTTAGCCGGGTGGAAGTCCAGGTGACACAGCGTGTCCCCTTCCGGCAACCTCCCAAGCCGCTCCAGCGCCGCGACACGCACGTCCTCGGGGATGCCTTCCAACCGGTTCACGGTCGAAACGTAGCGGTCTTTCACCGTCGGCAACGACGGGGGCGCCAGGACCGAATTGACCCGGGCGTGGGTACGCCCGCACTGCGAAGCAATACTCAAGATGCGCCACGGCTTGCGCCCTGCCTCGGTAAGGAAGTCCGTGCCGTCAATCCTCTCCATGATGACGCCGAACCGCCCATCAACCTGCTGCACGCCATATATTTCGGGAACGCGCACGCCCGCCTCATGCGCCAATCTCTGTTTGAGGACCTGAGTCATCGCGCCTTGCGCACTGAACCCCGGGCGATAGAGCCGCAGGATCCGGCCATCGTCCATCTCGTACATCTCCGCCTCACGTCCCTCTCCCGCCTTCTTCATCGTGGAGACGTCAAATACGGACGCACGGTTGGCCATGAAGAGCATGATACGCCGCGCAGTGAGGAGGAGTTACTGAAGGTCGCGCTGGAGACCGTTAAACGTCAGCGCGACCTCACCGCCGAAGTCGGTCGCGCCGGGGTGAGTCATCTTTACCCACCAGATCGAGAGACCGAGGAGCACATCGTCGCTTACCCAGGGGCTCGCATCCTTGCGGCGGGAGAACGAGGGGGCGGGGAAGGACTGGATGTTCTGTAGTTGCTGAACCATCGCTAATAAATACGCTCTGTCCCTCTTTCGGGATCACCGGCCACTTCGAGTCGGTGTCATAATCACTAACAACATGCATGACGATTGATTACGGACTATGAATGTGATTGTTCGTGAAGCCGAAGCCTCCGATCTGACCGCGTCGGTCCCACTCCTCGCTCAGCTCGACCCCGACGATCCCCGGCGCGAAGATACGGCCCTCGCTGACGTGTACCACGCGGCCTACGTCCGCATGATCGACGCCGGCACTAAGATCCTCGTGGTCGAATCGGAAGGGAGTATTGTCGGGACACTGGCGCTCTACATTCTTCCCAACATTTCGCACAGGGGTTCCCCCTTCGCCCTGGTCGAGAACGTCGTTGTCGACGAGTCCCATCGCGGCAAGGGGTACGGGAAGTTGCTCATGGAGCACGCCGAGAAGATGGCATCTGAAGCCGGCTGCTACAAGATCGTCCTCACCAGCAATGCACAGCGGACGGATGCGCACCGCTTCTACGACAGTCTCGGATACCAGCGTTCGCACCAGGGTTTTCGCAAGAACCTCCAAACGGCCGTGAGATAATCCAGCCGAATCACCATGAAGCGGCATGGCAACTCTATAGATATGTTCGCCGAAGCGGCGCGCGAGCGGGCGGAACGCAACGCCCCGCTCGCCACGCGAATGCGGCCGCGCACCCTGGACGAGTTCATCGGACAAGAGAAGATCGTCGGTCCCGGCACGTTGCTCCGGCGCTCGATCGAAGAAGACCGCGTCCCCTCGATGGTCCTCTGGGGCCCGCCAGGCACAGGGAAGACGACCCTCTCCCGGATCGTCGCCGCCCTCACCGGCGCCCACTTCGAGACCGTATCCGCCGTCTCGGCGGGCGTCGCGGACCTCCGACGCGTCGCCGACGAGGCCCGTCGCCTGCTTGGTGAGCACGGCCGCAGGACCATCCTGTTCATCGACGAGATTCATCGCTTCAACAAAGCGCAGCAAGACGTCATTCTCCCGCTCGTCGAGGAGGGCACGATCACCCTCGTGGGCGCGACCACGGAGAACCCCTCCTTCCAGGTGATCTCAGCCCTGCTCTCCCGCTCCCGCGTCTTCCGCCTGGAGTCACTCACCCCGGACGACATCGTCGCCATCCTCCGCCGCGCCCTGGCGGACACCGAGAACGGGCTCGGGACGATGAGCGTCGCCATCTCAGACGATACGCTCGGCACACTCGCGAACGCGTCCGGCGGTGACGCCCGAATTGCGCTTAACGCCCTTGAGTTGGCCGCTCAAACAGCGGAGCCCGGCGACAACGGAGATCGGACGGTCGAAGTGGCCCACATCGAGGAAGCGCTCCAGCACCGGGCCGCCATGTACGACCGCGCAGGAGACTGGCACTACGATATCGCCTCCGCGTTCATCAAGTCGCTGCGCGGCTCCGACCCGGACGCCGCCCTGTACTGGCTCGCCCGCATGGTGGAAGGCGGCGAAGATCCGCTTTTCATCGCACGGCGGCTCGTGATTCTCGCCTCGGAGGACGTCGGGTTGGCGGACCCGAACGCCTTATCTGTTGCCGTCGCCGCGCAGCAAGCCGTCCATTTCATCGGGATGCCGGAAGGGTTCTACCCGCTGGCCGAGGCCACCATTTATCTGGCTGCAGCACCCAAGTCCAACACCGTGGGGGAAGCCTTCGGCCGGGCCATGGAGGATGCTCGGGAAACGATCTCAGAGCCGGTGCCGCTGCACCTCCAGAACGCGGTCACGCCGCTTATGCAGTCAATGGGGTACGGGGCCGGCTATCAATACGACCACGGCCGCGACGAGCACTACTCCGGACAGCAGCATCTTCCGGATAAGCTCGCCGGCCGCCGCTACTATGATCCCGGGAACCTGGGCTACGAGGAGAAGATCAAGAAGTGGCTGGAGAGGCTGCACTCCAGAGGTGACTAGCGACAGATCGTTGCCGCTGAGTCTCGTGCGAGCCATTGTCACCGTTTAGGCTGCCGAGCAGGGTTCGCAGCGTCACACCCTTGATCGTGGGGTGTCGGAAAGGAGCATCGAGGTTCACATGATAGTGAAGGCGGCGTCCGTTCCGCCGTATCTTGAGCATGCCTGCGCGGCGCAGGTCGGCGACTGTGTCGCGGATCGTCCGCTCGGTTAAGTAGAGGCTCTCGGCGATCTCCTTGATCGTGGATCCGGGCCGCAGAGCGAGCAACACGACAACATCACCGTGCCGGGACCAGACATGCCAATCAGGCATCACCGCAGCCTTCATCTCAAGATCCACCCAAAGAAAAAGCGCGCGGCCTCAACGACGTTTGGGGGTGCGGCGACGAGAACCATGCGCGCTGAGAACAACTTTAGCGCCGTGACGCAAGCATCAGTTAAGCGCGGGTTAGAACGCTGTGAGTTCTCGGTGAGTCAATTTGTGGAGGCGCT
>DAINRO010000050.1:6259-7922 GCA_036741795.1 Chloroflexota bacterium | reverse complement strand
GAGGCCAGAGTCTTCCCTTTCATGTTCTGGTTGTGGTCGAAGAAGATCTTCCCCACACGCTTCGCGGTGGTCCATTCCATAGTTATGTCGCGTGGATGGGCACGCAGCAGGAACTTCCCAAGCGTCTCGGCCGCCGCGCGTGTCGTGTTGTATTCGAACTCCCTCAGGATCGGCACGTAGATGTGCAGTCCAGTCTTTCCGGTCGTTTTCACGAACGACGATAGCGAGAGCGAATCCAGCAGATCCTTGAGCCAGTAGGCAACGTCGCAGGTCTTGCGGAAGGCCTTCTTGTTGAGCTCCGGCTCCGCTCCCTTCACCTCGTCACCCGAGTAGATGTACGGATCCAGGTCGAAGACCAGGAAGTCCGGGAAATTGAGGCGCGACTGCCCGAAATTCTCGTCCGACCCGGCGTACGACTCGGGCAAATCGTGCCCATCTGGCTCCGGACTCACGCGCGAATACCACGTGTGCAACTCGATGTCCGCCAGTTGTCCCAGCCACATCAGCGTCGCCAGGTTGTCGCTGATCAGGTACTCCCCATCTTGCTCGTTCTGCCCGGACCACAGAGTCACCGTGCTGACATATCGCGGCAGCGCTCCCTCCCAGTGCTTCTGGTAGAAGTGCTTTGCATGCACGCCGTTCGGGTATCGCGTTAGCGTCAGCGGCCGGTCCCGCATGTGTGGCAGCAGGTGCGGCGATATTCCGGCAAGGTACGTCAGCAGATCGCGTTTCGTCAGCGCCCGGCGTCCCTCCCACTCCGGCCAGAACACCTTGTCCAGGTTGGTCAGCGGCACCTTCTCGTCGCCCACCGCGAGCGTGAATTTGTCCTTGGCCTGCCGCAACTGTTCCAGCACATCTACGACGTCGTCCACACCCGTTGGAGCGATTTCTGCGGCGATCGACGAAGGGGGTGGCGAGACCACCGTCTCCCTCATCGCCTCAGCAGGCGCCTTGTCCGCAAATCCCCGGAACGTCGGTGCCCTCAGGTGCCCGTCGGTCGTCCTCTCCGCGAACTGCACGCTCACGACTATCTCCGGCCGCACCCACGTAATCTCCGACTCCTTAACTCCGCGTCCGAAGCGAAACGAGCCGCGCTGAAACACGTCGAAGGGCGACTCCTCGATGAGCAACTCGTCCAGCTTCTTCTTCGTGGATTCCAGCATCCGGTCGTCGAAGCCAGTGCCTACGTTCCCGACGAAGACGAGCCGCCGCTCGTCGTCGTACTGCCCCAGGACGAGCGAGCCGAAGGTCCTTGCTCGCCCCCCTGCGCCCGGCGTGTAACCGCCAACAACGAACTCATCCGTGGAGGTGCCCTTGATCTTGAGCCACGTTTTCCCTCGTCGCCCCGACTCGTAGAGACTGTCCTTGCGCTTCGCCATCAGCCCCTCCATCCCCAGTCCGACCGCCGCTTCGTACGCCTCCTCACCGTCGGTGTCGAACGGCTCCATGAGGAACACGTGCCGCGTCGGGAGCAGCAGTTGTTTCAGCATCGTGCGCCGGTCGGCCAGGGTCGCCCCGCGAAGGTCGTATCCGCCGGCGTAGAGCAGGTCGAAAACGTAGAGGTAGACCGGGATCTGTTCCTCCATCCGCTTGATGTCCGCTTCCCGGGATAGGTTGAGCCGCTGCTGGATCGTCTGAAACGACGGCACGCCGTTCTCGTCCA
>DAINRO010000050.1:0-6159 GCA_036741795.1 Chloroflexota bacterium | reverse complement strand
TCGTCCTCGTCGGTGATCTCGCGCGACGGGTCCGCCCAGGGGTCGCGGTGCTTCATGAACAGCCAGTCCTTCTCACCGCCCTTAAGCTTCACGAGCGTGAACGAGCCCTTGAGTTTGCGTCCGTTGAGGAACACAGAGATCTTCCCCTTCTCCACCCCCTCCAGCATCCGTCGCTCCGACTCCTCGCGGTCTGTGAAGGGGACAAACCCACCTTCGTCGCAGGTGTAAGTCCCGGCGTCCCACACGATTACCTGACCGGCACCGTACTCACCTTTCGGGATCACGCCCTCGAAGGACGCGTAGTCCAGCGGGTGATCCTCGACCATCACCGCCAGCCGCTTCTCCGCCGGGTCCAGCGAAGGCCCCTTCGGAATCGGCCACGACTTCAGGACGCCGTCAAACTCCAGCCGGAAATCGTAGTGCAGCCGGGTCGCGTCGTGCTTCTGGATGATGAACGTCAGCGGCCCCTCGGCTGACGGCTCCACCTCCGGCGCCGGTTCCGGCGTCTTATCGAAGTCACGCTTCTCGCGATATTTCTCCAGCATGGGACTATTATCGCGCCTCCCATGGGCACCGTCCGGCGTCACATTGTGATAGCCCGCCCCATCACCTATCATCCGCCTTACGATGGCGGGCGATCTCTCGTGGGACGGTATTGACCAGGACAAGAGCTACGGGCCCTACAAATACCCGCTCGCCGACCGCATCGAGCGCTATCTCGAGGCGATCGAGGGGCAGAACCCCTGGTATCGCGGCCGATCCCCCTGGGGCCCGCCCGTAGCGCCGCCGACCATCCTTGCTGCCGCCTCCCTGCGGTTCATCGACGATGTCGCGCCCGTGCCGCCCGGCACCCTCCACGCCAAGCAAGACCTGCACACCGCCGCTGCCACCCGTCTCGACCGCACACCGATCGGCTACGGGCAGTTCGTCGACAAGTACGAGCGCCGCGGCCGCCGCTGGTTCGTCTTCGAGGTCCGCTGGCGCGACGAGACCGGCCTCATCCTCGGCCGCACCCGCACGACCATGGCTTTTCAGGACCAGATCGAAACGTCCGATGCGGAACCGGCTGCCACCAAGACAAGGGTCGAGCCCGAATCCTGGCTCCCGACCGCCACCCACGCCCTGACCCAGGAGCATCTCAACGCTTACACCGAGGACTCGGCGAATGCCAAACGCGGCACCTCGATACACCTCCACGAGGAAGCGGCGAAGAAGGCAGGGTTCCCCACCACGGTGGCCCAGGGAATGATGGCCGGCGACCACATCTCGGAGATCCTGGCCGCCGAACTCGGCAAGCAGTGGTTCACGAACGCCGACCTCTCCCTCGCCTTCCTCAAGACCATCCTCTGCGGCGACACGATCACGGCCCGCGCCGGTCTCGCCGGTGAAACTGTCGACGGCGCAATGGTCCGTCGCGTCTACACAGTCCGCGCAGACAACCAGGACGGCGAACCCGTCGCCGCTGGCACTGCCACCGCGCTCGTGGATGCCTGACATGCCGTTTGATATATTCCGCTGCGAACTCCCATGACCCAGAATTCCGCCGTTTCCCGCGACGACACCGCACTCGGTGACATCCGCGTCCTTGACCTCGCGGGCGAGATCGGCCAATACGCAACCAAGCTTCTCGCGGACCTCGGCGCAGACGTCATCAAGATCGAACCGCCGGGCGGTGACCCCGTCCGCGCTCTTCCTCCGCATTACGCGAAGGACTCGGACCTCAGTCTCTACTGGCTCAACCTCAACACCAGCAAGCGCAGCGTCACCCTCGACATTGAGACTGATGGCGGGCGCGAGCTGTTCAAGCGCCTCGTCGCCACCGCAGATGTCGTCGTCGAAACTTTTGCGCCCGGCTACCTGGACTCAATCGGCCTCGGCTACGATGCTCTCGCCGCGCTCAAACCCGGCCTCGTACTCACTTCCATCACCGGCTTCGGCCAGACCGGCCCCCACGCTGGGTACCTCGCCCCGGACATCGTCGGCGTCGCGATGAGCGGCACAATGTGGCTGGCGGGCGAACCCACAGACCCGCCGAACGTGCCGCCCTGGCGCCAGGGGTACATCTCCGCCTCCATCATGGGCGCCGCCGGTACCCTCACAGCGCTCCTGTACCGCGATCGCACCGGCGAGGGCCAGCACGTCGACGTGTCGATGCAGGAGGCGCTCTCGATGACCCAGGAGACGGCCATGCAGACGTGGGACATGAACGAGGCCCTTCGCGTTCGGACGGGCGCCCGCGGCGTCCTCCCGCTGGAGATCCCCGGCATGGGCATCTACGAGTGCACAGACGGCTACGTGTTCGGATACCTGGGCACGCCCGGCGGCGCGCCCTGGAGCGTGATGCTGGACTGGATGACCGAAGAAGGCAAAGCCGCCGACCTGAACGAGGCGCCGTATAAGGAGTTCATCGACGGACTCAATCTCCGATTCCTGACCGGGATGTTCCAGGAGCCCGCCACGATGTCCGAGAAGATCAAGATCATGACCCATCTCATGGAAGTCCTCCGCGCGTTCGTGGCGGGCAAGAGCAAGTGGGAGATGTACGAGCAAGGCCAGAACCGACGCCTCATGTGGGGTATCGTCAGCACACCCGAGGACATCGCGAAGAACCCGCACCTCCAGGCCCGCAACTGGCTCGCACCGGTCCAGCACAACGGCGACACGCTCAACTACCCCGGAAAGCCCTACTGGCTGTCGGAGTCGCCGTGGGCCATCCACCGGCGCCCGCCGCTCATGGGTGAGCACAACGACGAAATCTTTCGGGGCGAACTCGGCGTCGCGGCGGACGAATGGAAACGACTGGAAGAGACCGGGGTCGTGTGATGCCGCGGACGCCCAGCACCTGGCACAGCGTCGTCCAGATACCGTCCGATGAACTGGAGCAGGACGACATCCCGCCGGGGACCGCCGATTGGGGCCAGATTAACGAGTTCGCACTTACCTTCGATGGTTACGAGCGCTGGGGCTCGTTCGACACTTGTGCGGAGATAGCGAACGAGATTGCCGAACGATACCGAGAGGATGGACTCCTGGCAACGGACCTCGACTCCATTCGCACGTGCCTATTCTTCGAACAGCGGCGCTGGAGGCATTTCGCAGAGGATCCCGACGACGAAACAATGAGGTATCTGCACAAGCTTCTCGCCCACATGCGGGAGATCATTGGCCGCCGTGACACGTCGGAGTTCTTGCAGAATCAGCCCGACGAAGAAGGAGCATCGTGACGACCGAGACCCTTCGCACCGCCACCGCAAACGACGGCGTGACTCTCCGCTACCTCGACACTGGAACCGGCGACCCACCCCTCGTCTTCGTTCACGGTTGGACCTGCAACCACACCAACTGGCGGAATCAAATCGCCCACTATTCCCCGAACCACCGCGTCGTCGCCCTCGACCAACGAGGGCACGGGGCCTCCGACAAGCCCGACCAGGACTACATGATCCCGGGCTTCGTCGATGACCTGGCCTGGTTCATCAACGAAGTTGGCATCGAGCGACCGGTCGTCATCGGCCACAGCATGGGGGGCGAAATCGCCCTCAACCTCGCCCACAAGCACCCGGACATCGCCAGCGCCATCGTCATGGTCGATTCGCCGATCGTGCCACTCCCCGGTGAACTCGAGGCGGTGCAGGACGGCGTAGTTGCGGCGATGAAGTCGCCGGCATACGTCACCGTGGTGGAGGCGTTCGCGCGGGCGCAGTTCTTCAACGACGGGACGCCTGCGGCGCTGGTAGAAGAACTGGTTCCATTAATCACCAGCGCGCCGCAACGGCTAATGTACACGGCGATAGGGAGCATCCTGGACCCGGCGAACATGCCCGCCGGCCCCATCCCCGTGCCGGCCCTTTTCATCCGGGCAGCCACAGCCTATGCGACCGAAGACCAATTCCGCGAACGTTATCCAGGTATGCAAGTGCACACCCTGGACACCGCCCACTTCGTTCAGATGGAGAAACCGGCCGAGACCAATGCGCTGATCGACGCATTCCTGGAGGAACTCAAGTGAAGCGAGCGCTTGAAGGCATTAAGGTCGCTGATTTCTCATGGTACGGCGCCGGCCCGATTTGCATGGAACACATGGCCACTTTCGGCGCCACCGTCATTCGCATCGAGTCCGAGACCAAGCCCGACGGCATCCGCTCCATCGCACCGATGGCCACGGGCAAGACCGGCTACAACGTAAGCGGCTTCTTTAACAACTTCAACGCCGGCAAATACAGCCTGACACTCAACCTGAACTCGGACGAGGGCAAGATGATCGCCCGCAAGGTAATCGAGTGGGCGGACGTGTTCCTGACGAACATGACACCCCGGATCGTTGAGAGCTGGGGGTTCACCTACGACCACATATCCGAGTGGAACCCCCAAATAATCGCCGCTTACCAGCCGATGCAGGGGTACGACGGGCCGCACAAGAACTTCCTCGGCTTTGGCGCGGTCCTGACGCCCATCACCGGCTATAGCCACCTCTCAGGCCTTCCCGGGCGCAAGCCGTTCGGACTCGGCACCAACTACCCTGACTACGTCATCAATCCCGGGCACACGCTCATCGCGATCCTCGCCGCCCTCCGATACCGCAACCGCACTGGGAAAGGCCAGCGCGTCGAGTGCGCGCAACTCGAGTCCTCGATCGCGCCCCTCGGACCGGCGATCTTCGACTACACCGCGAACGGGGTTGTCCAGGACCGCGCCACCAGCCACATCGCAGAGGCGTCCCCCCACAATGCCTTCAAGTGCAAGCCGCTCACCGATGGCGGTCGCCCGATGGATGAGCAGTGGGTAGCCATCGCCTGCTTCACCGAGGACCAATGGCGGACGTTGGCCGATACGATCGGCATCAACGATCCGAAATTCGCCACGCACGATGCCCGCAAGCAGAGCGAGGACGAACTCGACGCCCTCATCAACGCCTGGACCGCCGACAAGGACCCCTACGACATCATGCACGACCTCCAGTCCCGCGGCGTCCCTGCCGGCGTCGTCCAGAGCGCCCGCGAAGTGCTTGACCGCGATGAGCACCTGAAGGCGCGCGAATACTACAAGTACCTCGACCACCCCGAAGCCGGTCGCACCGCGTACGATGGCCCGCCCTTCAAGATGAGCAAGACGCCCGGCGAATTGCGCTGGCCCGCCCCACTGCTCGGGGAGCACACAGAGTACGTCTGCAAGGAGATCCTGGGGTTGAGCGACGACGAGATCGGGGAACTGATGGTGGCGGGGGCGCTTACGTAGAGGGCAGGATGCCTCGCTACGAGCACACCACTCACGTCGGTTCTGCGGGGCTCGAGCGCCGCCACGAGGGCGTCTAATGACGGACGGACCGGTCTCCTCCGCGCCTGTCCCCCCGAGTCCCCAGGAACACATTAGCGGCTACTACCGCTCCGGCGACGGAACGGTCACCGTAATCGATCGCGAGGACGACGCGCTGTTCCATCGTGCGCTGGCAGACGCCGACGGTGCCCTGTGGATCGATCTCGCCACTACAGAGATGTCCCGGACACGGATTCTGGAGGGTATTTTCCAGTTCCACCCCTTGACCATCGAGGACGCGATCTCTCCCCAGGTTGATCCAGCGAAAATCGATCCTTTCGACGACTACATTTTTATTGTCGTGCAGGCATTCTCACCCTACGTCGATGGACAGGAGCTTGCCGCGGTGGAGGTGGACTTCTATCTCGGGCCTAACTACGTCGTATCTTGCCACCGGGAGACCGTCCCACGCATCGAAGAGTTCCGACTCCGCTGTCAGCGAGACGATCGCGCGCTTAAGCATCGGGCCGACTGGATTCTGCACGCGCTGCTCGACTCTCTGGTGGACGACTACTTGCCGATCGTCGACGAGCTTGACGCGACGATCGACCGGCTTGAAGAAGGGGTCCTGGAGAACGCCAACCGCCGGTTGTTACAGCAGATACTCGTCGCCAAGCGAAACACTCTGCGACTGCGCCGGGTCACAGCTCCGCAGAGGGAGATCATGAACCGCCTTTCCCGAAACGAATTCCCGGCCCTGATCAGGCCGGACGCATCGATCTACTACCGCGATGTCTACGACCACCTCGTCCGGGTCGAGTACCTCATTGAAGCTCTCCGCGATCTCGCTGACGGTGCATTGCAGACGTACCTGTCGGTCGTCTCCAACCGGCTGGCCGAGGTCGG
>DAINRO010000049.1:17567-19336 GCA_036741795.1 Chloroflexota bacterium | reverse complement strand
CGTCGCGTCGCCGTTAGCCGTGGCCGTGGCGTCACCCGTGTTACCCGAGGTCGTCGTCGAGTGAACATCGCCGGTGTCGCCAGACTTGGCATCAGCATCCGCATCCCCGAAGGGCGAGAACGAGAACGCCTTCGCCTCGCCGGAGTCGCCGGAGTAGGTGGTCGAGGTGGCGTTGGAGTCCCCGGAAGTGGCGTTGGCTTCGGGCTTGGCCGTGGCGTTACCGGAGTTTCCTCCGTCGCCTGAGGTCGCGGTCGGGCTGGCAGTAGAATTGCCGCTCGTCGCGTCGCCCGTGGCGGTGGCGCTGGAATCGGTGTCTCCCTTTCCACCGTTGCCGGTGGAGGCGTCCGAATCAGCGTCCGGCTGTGCCGTGGCGTTGCCTGTGTCGCCGGACACGCCGTTGGCAGCAGCGTTGGAGTCGCCGCCGTCACCGGAAGTCGCGTCGCCGTTGGCCGTCGCATTGGCGTCACCCGTCTTCCCTGAGGTCGTCGTCGAGTTCACATCGCCCGTGTCACCGGACTTTGCGTCTGCTTCGGCGTCCCCAAGGGGAGCAATCGCGATTGCGTAGGCAGGACCCGAATCACCTGAGTACGTGGTCGAGGTTGCGTTCGAGTCGCCGGAAGTCGCGTTCGCTTCGGGCTTCGCTTCTGCGTTGCCGGAGTTTCCTCCGTCACCAGACGTCGCAGTCGGGCTGGCGGTTGAGTCGCCGCTCGTCGCGTCGCCTGTGGCGTCGGCGCTGGAACCAGCATCTCCAGAGGGACTGCAGCCGCCGCAGCCATTTCCTCCGTTGCCGGTGTAAGAGTCCGAGTTCGCATCCGGCTTCGCAGTTGCGTCGCCGGTGTCCCCGGATACCCCGTTCGCGGTGGCGTTCGAGTCGCCGCCGTCGCCCGTGGTTGCATCGCCGGTGGCGTTGGCGTTGGCGTCGCCAGTGTCACCTGATTTCGTTGTCGAGTTCACGTCTCCCGTGTCGCCGGAATCGGCGTCGGCTTCGGAGCCGTTGTCGCCGGAACCCGCGTACGCGTTTGACTCACCGCCCGCTATGGACGCCGCCAGGGCGTCGCCCGATAGACCGGCGTTGTCGTCATAGGCTTGTCCGTTCTCGCATTCGGCATCTGCCTGCCCAGTCAGTGAGGCTGCCAGGGCAGCGGTACTACCCGTGCCTCCGTCGGACGGACACGCCGCCATGTCTACGGGCTGGGTGCCCACCGGAGCGGCGACGATCTGACGATCGCCGGGCGCATCGGCATGGGCCTCGCCCGTCGGGACTGCCGCGATACTGGTCGCCGCGAAGGCTGCCAAGACCAGGATTAGTCCCAGGTGTTGGAATATCGATTTCATCTCCACGTTCTCCTTCTAGTTACTTGGTTGAAGGGATGGTGCTTACCGTTCTGGGCGTGCGCCAATCACGCAAACCAGTAGGGATAAGCAGCCTGCTGAAGCAGACCGTGGAGTTAAGCCGGCGGAACTTGCGGCTTAAAAGTAGGGTTGGAGAAGTCAGGATCAGTCGCGGCTATCGCAATGGCACCCATGCGAGCCGCGAGCGTCGGAATCGAGACAGAAACCCCGTCAGTCTTGCCACTAACCGAGCCAAGACCTGAAAGGCAGATTCCAGCCGCCGCGAGTAGTGCAACCGCGGCTACAGCGATGGCAACCGTGGATGCGCTCGGAGCTGAGTTTGCATCAGCCACGCGCGGCGCGGAGATCAGAGTAGCAGTGGGTGAAGTGACGGTCTCGTCGGTGAACGAAGTGCCGGTCAACTGGGGCTCACTCGC
>DAINRO010000049.1:0-17467 GCA_036741795.1 Chloroflexota bacterium | reverse complement strand
GGACTTCTTCCGGGTCCAGCAATTGCGTCGCCCCACCCTCGGCTTCACCAAATCCAACTCCACCCGAGATGTCCTCGGAAGATAATGTGAAGCCCTGCGTCGCACAGGCGGCGAACAGCAACGCGGGAAGTGCTAGTTGCCGAAGTCTCATCAGATACGCATTTTTCTCAAATCGATCCACTACTATTCTTCTGACGACCTCGAACAAGGCTACGCCTGAGGGGTTCGGGCAGGGATCAACCAATCCTTCTCTCGCATAACAGAGACATAACAAACGCCTCGCTCAAGTCGCCTAAAATGGAGCCGGAGATGGGAAACTGGCGACCGTAGCACTTCTGACTTCAGTTCTGCATCTCGCCCTGGCCTGTGGATCTTCGGATTCCCCACTACCAGCAAGCGTCTCCGGGGTTGTCTTCCTGGACCACAACCGCAACGGCATCCGGGACGACTGCGATGGCCTACCTCCGCTTGGTCAGACCTTGGTGCTGCGCAGCAAGGACCGCACGCTGACCCAGCCCGCAGCGCGGACTGAAGGCTTTACGTTAGAGGACGTGCCTTCCGGAACGTACACGCTTTCTATGGATGCGCCAGCTGGGTCGTTCTGGCCCATAACAACCAATGCCGAATGGGGCGGCCAGCCCGTTAGCCTCAACGGCAGAGATCTGGAACGGATCGAACTCGGACTCGCCGTACCCGAACCTTTGCAGATCGCACCACAGGTCATCGGCGTGGCTTACGAGGACACCGACGGAGATGGCGCCATCGACCCGGGCGAATGCGGAATACCCGGGTGGTGGGACGGTGCGGCCCAGTAGTCGCCTTTTGGCTCTGATGGCTCGTTCGACCTTCCGCACGATGCCAAAGAGTTTCCCTCTACACTCGTGAGTCGCCACAACAGAGGCTCGCGCTGGTGGACGCGGACTGACCCGCCCCCAGTGGAGGGAGAATGTGTTTCGACCATAGCTCCACAACCGCGGTACGCCGAGGAAGTATTCGAGGTGGTCGTTGGATTCCGCCCCGCGCGAGACGGCGTACTTCCCGACGCCGACGCCTGCCCCCCTAATTACCTGGTAACGAAGTCTCCCCCATTAAGTAGCGGTCCACGCCTCGCGCGGCTGCCCGGCCTTCCGCGATCGCCCAGACTATCAGCGACTGGCCGCGGGTCATATCGCCGGCGGTAAAGACGCCCGGCACCGACGTCATCTTGTCCTTGTCTGCCACCACGTTTCCGCGCTCATTTACCTCGACGCCGAGCTGGTCCAGCATGTAGCGCTCCGGCCCCAGGAACCCCATTGCCAGCAGGATCAGGTCCACCTCTTCCTCGAACTCCGTCCCCGGCACATCCTTCATCACGAAGCGGCCGTCCTCGCGGACGAACTCAACCTTGCAGCCGTGCAGCTTCTTGAGGACACCATTCTCTCCCGAGAGGTACTTCGTCTGGATGCTGTACTCGCGCTCGCCGCCCTCTTCGTGGGCAGAGGACACGCGGTAGATGTTCGGATACATCGGCCAGGGGGCGTCGCTGCCCCGGTGCTCCGGGGGCTGCGGCAGGATCTCCATCTGGATCACGGAACTGCAGCCATGTCGGTGCACCGTCCCGAGGCAGTCCGCTCCAGTGTCACCTCCGCCGAGGATGATCACCTTCTTGTCCTTGGCCGAGATGAACTGCTCCTCCGGGATCTCGTCGCCGGCGCCGCGGCGGTTTTGGAGCGGCAGGAACTCCATCGCGAAGTACGTCCCCGTCAACTCGCGCCCCGGCACCTCCAGGTCTCGGGGCTTCGTCGCCCCGCCGGTCAGGCAGAGGGCGTCGTACTCCTTCAGCAGGTCGCGCGCATCAATGTCGGTCCCCACGTTGGCGCTCGTCTTGAACGTCACCCCCTCCGCCTGCATCTGCTCCATCCGCCGGTCCAGCACCCACTTCTCCATCTTGAAGTCGGGGATGCCGTACCGCATAAGGCCGCCGATACGGTCGTCTCGCTCGTAGAGGTCCACATCGTGCCCGGCGCGCGCCAACTGCTGAGCCGCAGCCATTCCCGCCGGTCCGGAACCGATCACGGCGACCCGCTTGCCGGTCTTTAGCAGCGGCGGTTCCGGCTTGATCCACCCTTCTTTCCACGCGGTCTCGATGATCGTCAGCTCGACCTGCTTGATCGTCACCGGATCGTCGTTGATCCCCAGGACACACGATGACTCGCAGGGCGCCGGACAGAGGCGGCCGGTAAACTCCGGGAAGTTGTTGGTGGCGTGGAGGCGCTCGATGGCGTCGCGCCAGAGGTCTTTGTAAACCAGGTCGTTCCAGTCGGGGATGATGTTGCCCAGGGGACAGCCCTGGTGGCAGAAGGGGATGCCGCAGTCCATGCAGCGGGAGGCCTGCTGTTGCAGGTGCTCCTTGGGGAACTCCTCGTACACCTCCAGCCAGTCCTGCACGCGGTCGCCGACCGCGCGCCTTGTCGGCGTCTCCCGTGCGAACTCCATGAAGCCCGTAGGTTTACCCACTCGCCGCCGCCTTCTTCTTCGAACCTGCGCCGTTGGCCTTGCTTCCGTTTCCCGCCGCGGCGCCCGCCTTCATTTCCTTCGTTGCCGCCACCTGCTCCAGCAGCACCCGCTTGTAGTCCCGCGGCATCACCTTGACGAACTTCGTCGTCGCTGCCTTCCAATCCTTGAGCAGGCGTTCTGCCACGCTGCTGCCAGTGTACTCGCGGTGCCGCTCGAGGAGGCCGCGGACGAGATCGACGTCCTCGGCGTCGTCCAGCTTTTCCAGGTCCACCATCTCCTTATTACATCGAACATCGAAGTCGCCGTCTTCGTCATAGACAAACGCGATCCCGCCGCTCATCCCCGCCGCGAAGTTGCGTCCGGTTTTGCCGATGATGACTGCGCGGCCGCCGGTCATGTACTCGCAGCCGTGGTCGCCTACGCCCTCGACTACTGCCATCGCCCCCGAATTGCGGACGCAGAACCGCTCACCGGCCACTCCGCGGGCGAACAGACTGCCGCCGGTGGCGCCGTAAAGGACGACGTTTCCGATGAGAATGTTCTCCTCCGGCACGAAGGTTGAGTCTTTCGGCGGGTAGACGACGATTCGACCGCCGGAGAGTCCCTTGCCGCAGTAGTCGTTCGCGTCGCCCTCCAGCTCCAGGGTCATTCCGCGGGGCACGAACGCGCCGAAGCTCTGCCCCGCAGAGCCGGCGAACTTGATGTGGATGGTGTCGTCGGGAAGGCCGTCGAAACCGTACTTGCGGGTCAGTTCGCTGCCCGTAATCGTCCCCACCGTCCGGTTCACGTTGCGAATCGGCATCTCGAACTTGACCGGCTTCCCCTTCTCCAGGGCCGGTGCAACCTTTAGCAGGATCTCCTGATCCAGGGCCTTGTCCAGCCCGTGGTCCTGTTCGACGATCCGGCGCGTCGCGACTTCCGACCCAACCTCGGGCCGATAGAAGATCGCGGAGAAGTCCACGCCCTGAGCCTTGTAGTGATTGATCGCCCGCCGCGTGTCCAGCAGATCACTCCGGCCCACCACCTCGTCGATGCTCCGGTATCCCATCGCCGCCAGGTACTCGCGGATCTCCTCCGCGATGAACCGGAAGAAGCTGACGACGTGGTCCGCCTGTCCCTCGAACTTCTCCCGAAGCGCCGGGTTCTGCGTCGCGATCCCAACCGGGCACGTGTCCAGGTGACAGACGCGCATCATGATGCAGCCCATGACCACCAGCGGCGCCGTCGCGAAGCCATACTCCTCGGCGCCGAGCAGCGCGCCGATCACTACGTCGCGGCCCGTCTTCATCTGCCCGTCCGTCTGGACGACGATACGGTCGCGCAGGTTGTTCAGGACCAATGTTTGCTGCGTTTCCGCCAGCCCCAGCTCCCACGGGACACCGGCGTGCTTGATCGAGGTAAGCGGGCTCGCGCCGGTGCCTCCGTCGTGGCCGCTGATCAGCACCACGTCCGACTTCGCCTTGGCCACTCCGGCCGCCACCGTCCCCACTCCTACCTCCGCCACGAGCTTGACGTTGATCCGGGCGCGCGGGTTGCTGTTCTTGAGGTCGTGGATTAGTTGCGCCAGGTCCTCGATCGAGTAGATGTCGTGGTGCGGCGGCGGGCTGATGAGCCCGACCCCCGGAGTCGAGTAGCGGACATCCGCGATCCACTGGTACACCTTGTGACCCGGCAGCTGCCCGCCCTCGCCGGGCTTGGCGCCCTGCGCCATCTTGATCTGCAATTCGTCGGCATTCACGAGGTACTCACTCGTCACGCCGAATCGGCCTGATGCCACCTGCTTGATCGCGCTCCGGCGTCGGTCGCCGTTTTCGTCCGGGGTGAACCTTCGACGGTCCTCGCCACCCTCGCCCGTGTTGCTCTTGCCGCCGATCCGGTTCATCGCGATCGCCAGCGTCTCGTGGGCCTCGGCGCTGATCGAGCCAAAGCTCATCGCTCCAGTCGCGAACCGGTGGAACATCGCCTCAACTGGCTCCACCTCGTCGATCGAGATCGGATCGCGGTCGGATTTGATCTCGAATAAGCCTCGCAGCGTGCAAAGGCGCTCCGCTTGTTCGTCTACCATTCGTGTGTATTCTTTGAATATCTCGGCCTGTCCTGTCCGGGTCGCGTGCTGCAGACGGAAGACGGTCTCCGGATTGAACAGGTGGAACTCGCCGTCCCGCCGCCATTGGTACTGGCCGCCCCAGTTCAACTCCTTCAGTCCGCCGTCCCGGTCCGGGAACGCTCGCCGGTGGTTCTCCAGTGACTCCACCGCGATCTCCTCAATCCCAACCCCGCTAATCCGCGACGCCGTGTTAGTGAAGTACCTGTCGATGAAGTCCGGGGCCAGCCCGATCGCCTCGAAGATTTGGGCGCCACGGTAGCTCTGCACAGTCGAGATGCCCATTTTTGACATCACTTTGATGACGGCTTTTTTGCACGCCTTCAGGTAGTGCTCCACCGCCTCCTCGTGGGAGATGTCGGCCTCCATCGTCCCCTCATCGATCATCTGCTTGAGCGTGTCGATGGCAAGGTAGGGATTGATGGCGCCAGCGCCGTAGCCGAGGAGTAGCGCCATGTGATGACCTTCTCGGGCCTCAGCCGTCTCGAGGATGAGACCAACACGTGTCCGCTTCCGCTCGCGCACCAGGTGGTTATTGAGGGCAGCCGTCGCGAGCAGTGCCGGAATAGCAGCGTTGTCCTGGTCGACGCCGCGGTCCGACAGGATATGGATCGAGAACCCCTCATCGATCGCCCCGTCCACTTCCTGGCACAAGCGATCGATTGCCCCCTCCAGCCCCTTGGGCCCGTCGCTTGCTGGATAGAGCAGGGAGATCGTCGTGGTCCGCAGCCAACCGTCGTCCAAGGCCCGCAGCCGCGCCAGCCCTTCGTTATCCAGGAACGGCGTCTTCGCCTCTATCATCCGGGCATTCGATGGCTGGGGCTCGAGCAAGTCACCCTCTGGTCCGATGAGCGTCTTCGCCGACGTCACCAGTTCCTCGCGGATAGCGTCCAGTGGCGGGTTTGTCACCTGCGCGAACAGCTGCTTGAAGTAGTTGTATAGAAGCTGCGGCTTGTCGGACAGAACCGCAAGGGGCGTGTCCGTCCCCATCGACCCCACCGCCTCCTCGCCACGGCGCGCCATCGGGCCGAGGATGTACTTGAGGTCCTCGACCGTGTACCCGAAGGCCATCTGCTGCCGGTTCAGTTCATCGCCCTCCAGCCGCCCCGCCTCTTCCGCCTCTGGCAGGTCATCGATCGTCTTGATGTTCGCCGCCAGCCACTCGCCATACGGCTTCTCGCTCGATATCTTGTGCTTCAGTTCGGCGTCGTCAACGATCCGGCCTTCCTCCATGTTCACCAGGAACATGCGGCCTGGCTGGAGACGACCCTTGTGCGCCACGTTCGAAGGCTCGACCGGTAGCACGCCGACTTCCGAGGCCATGATCACGAAATCGTCCTTGGTCACGTAGTAGCGGCTGGGGCGCAACCCGTTGCGATCGAGGACGGCGCCGATGACGCGGCCGTCGGTGAAGGTGATGGAGGCAGGGCCGTCCCACGGCTCCATCAGGCAGGCGTGGTAACGGTAGTAGTCCTTCTTTTCCTGGGGCATGCTCTCGTGGCCATCCCACGGTTCCGGGATCATCATCTGGACCGCCTGCTCCACCGGCCGGCCGGCCATGTACAGCAACTCCAGCGCATTGTCGAAACAGGCCGTGTCGCTGCCTTTGTCATCTATTACCGGGACGATCCGCTGGATGTCCGGGATGATGTCGCTCTCGAACAAAGCCTCGCGAGCCCGCATCCAGTTGATATTGCCCCGTAGTGTGTTGATCTCGCCGTTGTGGCTGATCATCCGGTAGGGGTGAGCCAGTTTCCAGCTGGGGAAGGTGTTCGTGCTGAACCGAGAATGGAACATGCAGAGCGCGCTGGTGAGGCGCCTGTCCTGCAGGTCCGGGAAGTAGTCCCGCACCTGGGTCGCCATCAGCATCCCCTTATATACGAGGGTCTTCGAGGAGAGGGAGGCGAAGTACATCGCCTCCGCATCGTGGATACCAAATCGGTGAAGGGCGTGCTCGAAGCGCTTACGGATGACGTAGAGCTTGCGCTCGAACGTGTCCTGGTCGAAGTCCGGCCCGGTTGTGCCCGATCCGACGAAGGAGTGGTACATCTTCGGCTCGGCTAGCTTCGCGGTGTGGCCCAGCGCCTCGTTGTTCGTCGGCACCTCGCGCCAGCCCAGCAGGTGCTGGCCTTCCTCGTCCACGAGCAGGCGGAAGAGATTCATCGCGTCGTGGGTGGCCTTGTCGTCCTGTGACCCGAAGAAGAGCCCGACGCCGTAATGCCCGGCCTCTGGAAGGCGAATGCCCTCGTGCGCACAGTTGTGGGCGAGGAAGTCGTGGGGCACCTGGATCAGGACGCCGGCGCCGTCGCCCGTGTTTACCTCGCACCCGCAGGCACCACGATGGTTCAGGTGCTCCAGCGCCGTAAGCCCGTCCTCGACGATCTTGTGCGAACGCACACCCTTCATCTGGACAATGAACCCCGTCCCGCAGGAGTCGTGCTCGTGGAAGGGGTCGTAGAGCCCCTGGGCGGGGGGCGCCTTGGGTTGAGCCCCTACGTTGGGGTTAGATTCGATGGGTGTATGCGAAATAGGTGCAGATTTACGTCGGGCCATCGTCGGTCTCCTGTCCCTGGGGGTTACGATGCGGAGGGCACGTCGGTGCCCTTCTTAGCGGGGCGCTTCTGGCGGGACCCGGCCGCGACGGCAGCACCCGTTACGCTGTCGGCCGGTCCGTTCGCCTTTGCTGTTTGCATGACAGTGGTTCTCTCTTTCCCCGCGCCCTCGCGATGGAAGTACGTGCAGTATATCCACGTGCGAAAAATATGTCCATAACTATGGAAGTTGCCGTTCGTGATAGACGGCGCAAATCGGGAAGCGCCGCAAGCATAGGGGTTGGTTCGTCGTAGGGGCTTGGCAACACTCAGATGATGTATCGCCATCGCCCGGTGTGCGCGAGTTGCTGGATCCCTGCAGCGTGACTGCGAGAGTAAACTCAGGCTCATGATCGACCGCATCCGCCCATTTGCTGGCTACGGTGTAGCTCTGGCCCTTGTGGCGCTCGCAACTGGCGCGATCGCCCTTGTGCGAGTGGAGGTGGATGTCGCCAACGTGGGGATGCTGTACCTCTTTGCCGTGCTCGGCGCGGCGGTGATGTACGGCATGGGGCCTGCCATCGCTGCCTCGATCGCGGCCTTCCTCGCCTTCAACTTCTTCTTCATCGAGCCTCGATACACATTTAGCGTAGCCGACGAGGAGGAACTACTGAGTCTTCTCCTGCTCCTCGCAACGGGCATCGTCACCGGCCGTCTCGCCGCGGCCCTGCGCGACCGCGCTCGCGAAGCCGAGCGCCGCGAGCGCGAGGCCGTGGTCCTCTACGATGTCGTGCGCCTGATGGGCGAGCCGGAGCTGCAGCGCGCGCTCACAGCCGTCGCGGAGCGGCTGCGGGTGGAGCTTGACCAGTCTGCGGTGATGATTAGTTTCGGCCGCGATCACGCCATCCGTGCTCAGGCGGACGCCGGCGACCCGGAGAGTCTGCGCCTCGCGCGCGACGCCCTTCAGCTTAGCGGTGCGCTCCTGGCCCGCGGCGCCGAACCGACCGCTGCCACCCGCGGCGAGACGGGCAGGTGGATCAAGGTGATACCGCCGACGCGCCGCACAGCGCCCGGTAGCGATCGCGCCCGCCGGGTCCCCATCGTTCTGGGCGGCGAAGAGGTCGGCGCCATCGTTCTTGTCTCAGACGTTGGCGCGCCTGCTTTCACGCGGGAGGAGGACAGGCTCCTCTCCGTCGTCGCTGAACAGCTCGGACGCACCTTCGAGCGCTTGCGCCTGCAGCGGGAAGCGAATGAGGCGGAAGTCCTGCGCCGGACCGACGAGCTGCGAACCGCGCTGATGAATGCCGTTTCTCATGACCTCCGGACCCCCCTCTCGTCGATCATCGCCTCCGCCGGGAGCCTCCTCCAGGACGAGGTGCAATGGACGGACGAAGAGCGCCGAGACTTCCTCGAGGCCATTGAGTCGGAAGCCGAGCGGCTGAACCGCCTGGTGGGTAACCTCCTAAACCTTTCGCGCATCGAGGCGGGCAACCTCAAGCCGGAGAAAGGTTGGTACGACCTCGGCTCGCTGGTCAACGAAGTTGTCGGCCGCTTGCGGTTCTACACCTCGTCGCACCCGCTCACCGTCGATATCCCGCCCGGCTTGCCGCCGGTCGAGTTCGACTACGTGGAGATCGACCAGGTGCTCACGAACCTCGTTGAGAACGCGATTAAATACACGCCTGCCGGCACGCCGGTCTCCATCATCGCGCGACAGATCAACGGAACCATCGAAGTCGAAATCGCGGACGACGGTCCCGGGATCCCGCCCGACTCCTTGCCGCGCCTCTTCGATGCCTTCTATCGGGCGCCTGGCGCCAAACCCCAGGGCTCGGGCCTTGGCCTCGCTG
This sequence comes from Chloroflexota bacterium, assembly GCA_036741795.1. Classification (GTDB taxonomy): domain Bacteria; phylum Chloroflexota; class Dehalococcoidia; order SM23-28-2; family RBG-16-64-32; genus DATKKM01. The sequence goes on along the minus strand of DAINRO010000049.1, from coordinate 8,486 downwards.
TCGCCCGGGGCCTCGTCGAAGCGCACGGCGGCCAGATCAGCGCCCGCAACAGGCCGGATGGCGGCGCATCCTTCACCTTCAGCCTACCGCTGACGACGGCGCCGGCCGTGCCCGTGAAGGAGCGCTCGGCATGACAGCCGCCGGAGCCCGCGTGCTTGTGATCGATGACGAACCCGGGATCGCCACCGCTGTCCGGCGCAACCTTTCGGCCCACGGCTTCGCCGTCACCACCGCTGCCACCGGTGCCGAGGGTCTCGATGCCTGCGCCGCCCATCATCCAGACCTCATCCTTCTTGATCTTGGTCTCCCGGACATGGACGGGATCTCGGTGATCGAACAGATTCGCGCCTCCAGCAGCACCCCCATCATCGTCCTCTCCGTCCGCGAGGCCGAGGGGGAGAAGGTGCGCGCCCTGGACCTCGGCGCCGATGACTACCTCACCAAGCCCTTCGGCGTCGACGAACTCCTCGCCCGTATCCGCGTCGCCCTGCGCCACGCCGCCCACCCGGCTGCTGGCGCGGAGGCCGTCTTCAAGAGCGGAGACCTGGAGGTAGACCTCGAGCGGCGGCGAGTCACCGTCCGTGGCGAGGAGATCCGCCTGACGCCAACCGAGTACGACCTCCTCCGCGCCCTTGTCAGGAAGCCCGGCCGCGTCCTCACCGATCGCATGCTCCTCCAGGAGGTCTGGGGTCCCGACTACGGCTCCGAAGCTCACTACCTCCACGTCTATGTCGGTCGCCTTCGCAAGAAGATCGAGGCTGACACTCAGCGCCCCGCGCACATCATTACCGAGCCCGGCGTGGGATACCGGCTGAACGACAGCCGCGCCTGAGTATTTAGGCGCCGTTGAGCAGACCTGGTCGATTCGTTTAGTCGCTGTTGAGCGTGCGCGCCGGAAGATCGGGGCGTGGCTTACAAGAAGGTCCTGGTGATCGAGGACGAGGAGGTCCTGCGCAAGATCATCGTGCGCAACCTCTCGGCTCACGGCGTTGAGGCGCTCGAAGCAGCATCGGTGGAGGAAGGACTCGGGCAGTTAGAGAACGGCCCCGAGCTCGTCCTACTCGACATCAATCTTCCCGGACAAAGTGGTTGGGAGCTCCTTCGCACCCTCCGCAACCGCGGCCAGGAACTCCCAACCGTCATCGTCTCCGCGGTTCGCGTGAGCCCGGACCGACTCGAGGAGTTCAAGCCCCTCGCCTACCTGCCCAAGCCGTTCCCCATTGAGGCGCTCCTCAGGATCGTCAACGGAAATCAGGAGGAGGAAGACGGTGCTTGACCTGTTGTTCATGATCGGAGTCTCGGCTTCTTTGCGTTCGCCGCGCTTGTTGCGCTGGGCTGCCACCTCCTGATGCGGGCATCGTCATGACCGCCGAGTACATCATTGGTGGGGTCTTCGCGGCCCTGGCCATCGCCTTCCTCGTTTACGTGCTCATCTGGCCGGAGAAGTTCTGATGATCCGGACCACGCCTGGCACCAGTCGATCTCAAGGCGTTCTGCTAACCGGGATCCTGCCGCAGTTGAGGGCAGCCTGCTTACTGGTCGCCGGGTCCGATCCCGCTCTCGTCCGAAACGCTGTCGTCAGCGCCCCGCTGCCCGCCTCTACCACCGCGATGGTCAGCGCGATTCGCCGGTTCGCCGAGGAACACTGCGTGACTGCGGTGATCGATCAGTCGGACTCGCGAATAACGGTCAGGCTTTCCCGCCTGGGGGTGAACGATGTGCACTGATGGCCGGTTCGGCAATGAATTCTGGTGGTTCCCTGGCTCACTCGGCCTGCTCGCCTTGACCGTCGTATCTAACGCCGTCATAGGTGGACTGTCATGACAGTCGTCGGCTGGATTCAGATTGCCGTCCTCTTCCTGGCGGTGCTGGCCGTCACCAAGCCTCTGGGCCTCTACATGTACAAGGTCTTTGCCGGCGAACGGACCTGGGTCACGCCCGTGGTCCAGCCGGTGGAGTCCCTGTTCTACAGGGTGGCCGGCGTTGATGCCTCCCGGGAGCAAGGGTGGCTCCGCTACGCCGTCTCGGTGCTGCTCTTCAGTCTCGCCGGCCTTGTCCTCACGTACGTGATTCTTCGGCTCCAGGGCGGCCACCCGTGGAACCCCCAGGACTTCGGCGCCGTCAAGGAGGATCTTGCCTTCAACACCGCCGTCAGCTTCACAACCAATACCAACTGGCAGGCCTACGGTGGCGAGTCCACCATGAGCTACTTCTCTCAGATGACCGGCCTCGCGGTGCACAACTTCACCTCTGCCGCCACGGGAATTGCCGTTGCCATAGCTCTGGTCCGCGGCATCGCCCGCCGCCGATCGGACGAGATCGGCAACTTCTGGGTGGACATGACTCGGGCCATCCTCTACATCCTTTTGCCCATCTCCTTCATCGGCGCTCTCTTCCTGGTCTGGCAGGGAGTACCCCAGAATTTGGACGGCTACACGGTTGCCGGTGGCATCGACGGCTTCTCGCAGACCATAGCCCAGGGACCTGTGGCTTCCCAGGAGTTCATCAAGGAACTGGGTACCAACGGCGGCGGCTTCTTCAACGCCAACTCCGCGCACCCCTACGAGAATCCCAACGCGCTCACCAATTTCGTCGAGATGCTTGCGATCCTCGCCATTCCGGCCGCCCTCACCTATACGTTTGGCCGTTTCGTCGGTAATCAGCGGCAGGGCTGGACGGTATTCGCGGCCATGAGCATCCTCTACTTGCTCGCGGTCGGCGCCTGTTACTGGGCGGAGACCGATGCCAACCCCGCCCTCGAGGGCCTCGAGATCGATCAGTCGGTTGGCAACCTGGAGGGCAAAGAGACACGTTTCGGGGTTACGCTCTCGGCGCTTTTCGCGGTAACAACCACGGTCACCTCCTGCGGCGCCGTCAACTCCATGCACGACAGCTTCAACGCGCTTGGCGGGCTCATTACCATGGCTGACATTCAGCTGGGGGAGAACATCTTCGGCGGTGTCGGAAGCGGTCTCTACGGCATTCTCTTCGTCGCCTTGCTCGCAGTGTTCCTCGCGGGACTCATGGTCGGGCGCACCCCGGAGTACATCGGTAAGAAGGTGCAGAGCTGCGAGATCAGGATGGTGGCCATCGCCATCCTGATATTCCCGGCCACGATCTTGCTCATGACGGGCGCCGCGGCCGCCAGCGAATGGGGCACCGCCACCCTCAACAACGGTGGCCCCCACGGCTTCAGCGAGATGCTCTACGCCTTCACATCGGCGACGGGCAACAACGGTTCCGCATTCGCTGGCATCACCGTGAACACCGGCTTCTACAACAGCGCCCTCGGCTTCGCGATGCTGATCGGTCGCTTCCTCATCATCGTGCTCACACTCGCGGTCGCTGGCTCAATGGCCCGCAAGCAGCCTGCCCCGCCGAGCCTCGGCACCTTCCCCACCACCGGCGGCCTCTGGGTCGGCTTGCTGGTTGGCGTTCTCCTGATCGTCGGCCTCCTGACGTTCTTCCCGGCCCTCGCTCTTGGCCCCATCGTCGAGCACTTCATGGGCAACAACGGCACCACCTTCTGAGGATGATGAGATGAAAAGCGATCAGTCCAACGAAGACCGTGACCGGCCCGTGCGCGTCATCCAGGAGCGCGATGCTGATCCGGCCCGCGGCCTGGAACCGCCGTCCCAGCGCACTGCGGAGACGCACGAGATGAAGGGAGTCGCTGAGTCAAGACGTTCAGGAAAGAGCGTCTGGACGTGGCCCCTCGTTCGTTCGGCCGCATTCAACTCCTTCCCGAAGCTCAATCCGATCGCCATGGCGCGCAACCCCGTCATGTTCATCGTCGAAGCAGGCAGCATTCTCACGACCTTCTGGGCCGTCGAGGCGGCTATCTCTGGCGAAAACGTGGCCTTCGAGATGCAGATCACGGCCTGGCTGTGGTTTACAGTCCTCTTTGCCAACTTTGCGGAGGCGATTGCCGAAGCGCGTGGTAAGGCCCAGGCCGACACCCTGCGCGCGACGAAGAAGGACACGCCCGCCCGCATCCTCCGCAACGGCGGCGAGGAGATGGTCTCTTCCGCAATCCTCCGCAAGGGCGACATCGTGCTGGTCAACGAGGGCGAGATGATCCCTGGCGACGGCGAGATCGTCGAGGGGGTGGCCTACGTCAACGAGGCTGCAATTACCGGCGAGTCCGCGCCTGTCCTCAAAGAGCCGGGTACAGATATCCGTAGTGGCGTCACCGGCGGCACCCAGGTCGTTTCCGACTGGCTCAAGATCCGGATCACTGCCGATCCCGGCCAGACGTTCCTGGACCGCATGATCGCGCTCGTCGAGGGCGCCCGCCGCCAGAAGACCCCGAACGAGATCGCGCTGACGATCTTGCTTGCGGCGATGAGTGTCATCTTCCTGCTTGTCGTCGTGACCCTGCAGCCATTCGCGGTTTACGCGGGCGACGCCATCGACACAATCATCCTTATCGCGCTCCTCGTCTGCCTGCTGCCGACCACGATCGGTGCGCTCCTCTCCGCAATAGGCATCGCCGGCATGGACCGCGTCACCCGCTTCAACGTCCTCGCCATGTCCGGCCGCGCAGTCGAGACGGCGGGCGACGTCGATGTGCTTCTGCTCGACAAGACCGGCACTATCACCTACGGCAACCGGCTCGCCGCCGAGATCGTGCCGGTAGCCGGTGCTTCCAGCGAGGCAGCCGTCAACGCCGCGCTCTGGTCTTCCCTCGGCGACGAGACCCCCGAGGGGCGGAGCATTGTCGCCCTCGCCCTACAACTCGGCGCTCAGCTCCCCGGACCGGACGGCGACACGCCATCGGGCGCAGAGCTGATCCCGTTCTCCGCCGAGACGCGGACGAGTGGACTGAACCTGGACGGCAAGTCATGGATGAAGGGCGCGGTCGACGCTATCGCTGCGAAGCTGCCCGGCGGCATGCCGGACGACCTGCGCGGCACGGCGGACCGCATCTCGAGCGAGGGCGGCACGCCGCTGGCCGTGACCGAGAACGGGACACTCGTCGGCGCAGTCTACCTGAAGGACACCGTGAAGCCCGGCATGCGCGACCGCTTCGACGAACTCCGGCGCATGGGCATCCGGACGATCATGGTCACCGGGGACAACAAGCTTACGGCCGCGACGATTGCCGCCGAGGCCGGCGTCGACGACTTCCTGGCTGAGGCGAAGCCGGAGGACAAGATCACGACGATCCGCGAACTCCAGGCCGAGGGCCACCTCGTCGCTATGACCGGGGATGGCACCAACGACGCCCCAGCGCTCGCCCAGGCCGATGTCGGCATGGCGATGAACTCCGGCACCGCTGCCGCCAAGGAAGCGGCGAACATGGTGGACCTCGACTCCAACCCCACCAAGCTCATCGAGGTCGTGCGCATCGGCAAGCAACTGCTGATCACACGCGGCGCCATCACCACGTTCTCGATCGCCAACGATGTCGCCAAGTACTTCGCCATCATCCCCGCCGCCTTTGTCGTCACCTACCCTGAGCTGGACGAGTTGAACGTGATGGCGTTGGATTCGCCGGAAAGCGCGATCCTTTCTGCCGTCATCTTCAACGCGCTGATCATCATCGCGCTGATCCCGCTCGCCCTGCGAGGCGTGGCCTACCGTGCCGCCCCGGCATCGGAACTACTCGGCCGGAACCTGCTGATCTACGGCCTCGGCGGTATCCTCGTTCCCTTCATCGGCATCAAGCTCATCGACGTCATCGTTTCGACCATCGGACTGGCATAGGAGACCCACGTGAACGCAGTGCTGAGAGAAGTCCGCCCCGCGATCGTGATGGTCGCGCTCTTTACGCTGCTGCTCGGCCTCGCTTATCCGCTCTCGATCACGGGCATCGCCCAGGTCGCCTTCGCCGGCAACGCCGACGGCAGCCTCATCAAGGATGACGACGGCAACGTCATCGGGTCCGAACTAATCGGCCAGGCATTCACCTCTGACAATTACTTCTGGGGCCGTCCTTCCGCCGCCGGCGACGGTTACGATGCAAGCGCATCCAGCGGCTCGAACCTCGGCCCCACCAGCCAGAAGCTTCGCGACCAGGCTACCGAGCGCGCCGTGGCACTCCGTAAAGCACATGGCCTCGCCGACGACGCCGAGGTCCCTGCAGAACTCGTCACCGCTTCAGCCAGCGGCCTCGATCCGCACATCTCCCCCGAAGCCGCTCGCTTCCAGGCGGCCCGCGTCGCTGAGGCCCGTGGCCTCCAGGAAGCCGAGGTGCTGGCCCTCATCGAGGATCACACCGACGGGAGTATGCTTGGCTTCATGGGCGAGGAGACCGTGAACGTTCTCAAGCTGAACCTCGCCCTGGATCAACTCGTCCCGTAGTCAGATGACCCGGACCGACGACCAGCGGCCGACCCCGGAGCAGATGCTCGAACGCGTCCGCCTCCAGGCCGGGCAGGGCGCCCGCGGGCGCCTCCGCATCTACCTGGGCATGGCCCCCGGCGTCGGCAAGACCTACGCCATGCTCCACGAAGCCCGACGGCGCAAGCAACGCGGCACCGACGCTGTGGTCGGCTACGTGGAGACCTACAACCGGCCCCTCACGGTGCAAGCAGTCGCCGATCTCGAGGTAATCCCCCGGAAGAAAGCCGAATACAAGGGCGTGACACTGGAGGAGATGGACACCGACGCTGTCATTGCCCGCGCCCCACAGGTTGCCTGCGTCGACGAGCTGGCCCATACCAACGCACCGGGATCGCGCAACGAGAAGCGGTATCAGGACGTGTACGAACTCCTCGATCACGGCATTACCGTCATCAGCACCGTGAACGTCCAGCACCTCGAGAGCCTCGCCGACATCGTTCAGACGATCACCGGCGTCCCTGTCCGCGAACGCATCCCCGATGAAGTCGTCGACAAGGCCGACGAGGTTGAGATCGTCGACATGTCGGCCCAGGCGCTTCGATCGCGCATTAAGCATGGCAACGTCTACCCGCCGGACCGCGCGCAGCGGGCGCTGGAGAGCTTCTTCCGCGAAGGCAACCTCAACGCCCTGCGCGAATTGGCCCTGCGCCGCGTCGCCACCGCCGTCGAGGAGGACCTCGAAGAGTACATGCGCGGCCAGGAGATCGACGCCGCGTGGTCCGCCGCCGACCGCGTCATTGTCGCGATCAACGAGTCGCCGGGCGCGCAGCGCGTCATCCGCCGGGCCTGGCGGCTCGCCAACGGGTTGCAGACGGACCTGCTCGCGGTCTTTGTCGAGACCCCGTCCTGGGCCGCGGCGGGACCCGAACCGCGGCAACAACTGGAAGCCAATCTCAGATTCGCCGCTGACCTCGGCGCGGAGATCTACCGTCTCCGCGAGAACGACGTAACGAAGGCGCTTCTTGGCCTTGCCCGCGACAAGAACGCGGGCAGCATCGTCATCGGCAAGAGCGGCGGGGGATTGCTCGGCCGCCTGACGGGGTCAACAGCGACGCGGCTGGCCGCCGCAGCGGGGGAGGTGGACGTTCACCTCGTGTCTGGAGGGGAGGGGGAATAGACGTGTTGCGACGCCATGCCCACCCCTTCTACTGAAAATCCGCGCGATCGATGACCCCGCACGCCACTGGTACCTCGGTTTGCTCCGCCGATTCGTACACCACGACTACATACGATGCGTTGCCGCCGAAAGTGTACAGGGCTTCGTCAATTTCAGTGACGGACAACCCGTCTACTATGTCTTGCAACGCGTACGCAACCCCGCCGCTCAGTGGAAATTCGCATTGACGGTCGTTGGGCTGACTCCAGCGCAACTCGGCGGGCTGGTCAATCCCCGGTGACGAACCTGCGATCTCGAGCGCGATCTGCATCGATTCGTTCCGTCTCTTCTCCGTGATGACGGCCGTCCCCAACTGCCCGGAAGAGTAGATCGGCCCTATGTCGATAGTAACCGCTTCGGGCCTGACTGACCCTGGCTCGGCACTTGCGGTAGGGCTTGCCTCTTGTGACGGCCGCTCAACCGACTCCGGTGAGTCATCCCCGTCATCCGATGAGCCAACAAGTAGCCCCGCTCCAAAGCTGGCGATGCCGACAAGAGCAAGCCCGGCAACAAACCAGATCGGCTTGATCACTTCACGTCTTCCTGTCCTCGAATACTACTATCAATATGTACGTGCGTGCGCAGCCTGCCTTCCATCACCCTCTTGCACTTCCCAACGCCATCCTCCACAATACTCTTTAGCACTCGCCCCACGAGAGTGCTAATCCAAAAACAGCGAATCTACAAAACGAACTTCGCCCACCGCGAAGAAACACGCACAAGGAGAGATGCCCCATGGCCAAGCAAATGCTCTTTGACGAGGCTGCTCGTCACGCCCTCAAGAACGGGGTCGACGCCCTCGCCGACGCCGTCAAGATCACCCTCGGCCCGCGCGGCCGCAACGTCGTCCTCGAGAAGAAATTCGGCTCCCCAACCATCACCAACGACGGCGTAACAATCGCCAAGGACGTCGAGCTTGAGGACCCTTTCGAGAACATCGGCGCCCAGCTCGCCAAGGAGATCGCCTCCAAGACCAACGACA
>DAINRO010000048.1:0-19387 GCA_036741795.1 Chloroflexota bacterium | reverse complement strand
GGTGTCCTGGGCGAGTTCCTCGGACTCCGCGTGACACTCGTGTTCTCGGCGTGCGGGTTGTTCCTGGCGGCGGCCTGGTTGTGGGTCTCTCCGGTTTGGAGCGCGCGGGGGGAAATGCGGGAGGTTGCGCCGACGCTTGAGGCAGTCGAGGGGTAGTTGAGAGCGAAGCCCAGCCGGACTGAAAGTCCGGCCTACGATGGAGGCTGGCGCTACCACCATTTGAGTCTGCGGTGAGTCGCTCTGGGCTCGATAAGCAGGCCGCCTGTCATTCTCGAATCCACCTGCCAATCGAAAATCGTCTACACTATAGAAGTCTCCGATTCATCGGCCAGAGATTCGGCCGTCCTCCATCCTTCTCTACCAGTCAGGCAGTCACCTATGGAAATTCGCAGCGATATTAGAAATGTGGCGATCATCGCCCACGTAGACCACGGCAAGACGACGCTTGTGGACGCAATGCTCCGGCAGTCCGGCGTTTTCACCGAGCACGAGGCCGTCGTCGACCGCGTCATGGACTCCACGGACCTGGAGCGCGAAAAGGGGATCACGATCCTCGCCAAGAACACGGCCGTAAACTACCGCGGCACCAAGATCAACATCATCGACACGCCCGGCCACGCCGACTTTGGTGGCGAAGTGGAGCGAGGGCTGACCATGGTGGACGGTGTCCTGCTGCTCGTGGATGCGAGCGAGGGGCCGCTGCCTCAAACGCGCTTCGTCCTCCGCAAGACCCTGGAAAAGGACTTGCCGGTCATTCTGGTCATCAACAAGATCGATCGCCCCGACGCCCGCATCAAGCAAGTCATCGACGAGGTCTACGAGTTGTTCCTGGACCTCGACGCTACCGAGCACCAGATCGAGTTCCCGATCGTCTACGCCAACGCACGGGCGGGAACGGCAACCGTCGATCAAGACCGCCCCGGCGAGAGCCTTGAGCCGCTGTTCGAGCTTCTGCTCGACCGCATTCCGGCTCCGACGTTCGAGGCCGGCCATCCACTTCAAGCGCAGGTCACGAACCTCGACGCGTCGCCCTATGTCGGGCGGCTTGCTCTTTGCCGGGTCTGGAACGGCACGATTAAGCGCGGACAAATGGTCGCCTGGTGCCGCACGGACGGCGGAATCAACAACCTGCGAGTTACCGAACTTTACGTTACGGAAGCGCTAGAGCGCGTGCCGGCCGACGAGGCGGGCGCGGGTGAGATCATCGCCATCGCCGGCATCCCTGAGATTACGATCGGCGAAACGCTGAGCGACGTCGACGATCCCAGGCCGCTCCCGATCATCCATATCGATGAACCGAGTTTGTCGATGACGATCGGAATCAATACCTCGCCGCTGTCCGGGCAGGACGGCGACAAGCTGACGGCGAGGCTGGTGAAGAACCGCCTCGACCAGGAAACGCTGGGCAACGTGTCCATCAAAGTGAACAACACCGATCGGGCGGAGACCTGGGAAGTCCAGGGCCGTGGCGAGCTGCAACTCGCTGTCCTGGTGGAGACGATGCGGCGCGAAGGGTTCGAGATGACGGTAGGTAAGCCGCAGGTGGTAACACGCGAGATTGACGGGAAGATTCACGAGCCGATGGAACGTTTGTCGCTCGACATCCCGGACGACTACCTCGGCGTCGTGACGCAACTCATGGCCCTGCGGAAGGGGCGCATGGAGCACATGGTGAACCACGGCACCGGGTGGGTTCGTTTGGAGTACATCGTGCCGGCTCGCGGACTCATCGGCTTCCATACGGAGTTCCTCACTGAGACGCGTGGCACTGGCATCCTCCACCACGTCTTCGAACGATTCGAGCCGTGGCACGGCGAGGTTCGGACACGTCCGACGGGCAGCCTCGTGGCCGATCGGCGCGGCGCGACTACTGCCTTTGCACTGCTGAACCTACAGGAACGGGGCACCTTGTTCGTCGGCCCGGGGGTGGACGTATACGAAGGGATGATCGTGGGTGAAAATCCGCGTCCGGACGACATGGACGTGAATCCTTCCAAGGAGAAGAAGCAGACTAATATGCGCTCGTCCACGCAAGATCAGACCGAGGTTCTGATCCCCGCACGGTCGCTTTCGCTGGAGCAGGCGCTCGAGTTTGTGCGAGAGGACGAGTGCCTTGAAGTCACCCCGAAGAACGTGCGCATTCGAAAGCTCGTCCTGGTGCAGCACCTGAGAGCGCGGCAACGCAAGCACGCGTCCGCACCGCGCTAGTCCACAGTCGTAGCGAAGTTCTCGGCGGTCTCGGGCATCCGCTCTTCGACGTATTCGTCCAGTGACCAACTCCCATCAGTCTCGTCCCGGATGTACTTCCAGTAACGCCCATTATCCTGGTCGATGTAGAAGACCCGCTGCCGTTCCGGCCGGTCAGTCGCAAATGCGGAGATGCCGGTCGAGCCATTGTCAGGCAGTTTCAAGAGATCGCGGAGTGTCGACTCGAAATCGACATGCTGGTAGTCCACGTCGGAGACAGCGGGCGCAAGACCCGGAGCCTTCATCAAGAACGGCACGTGCGTGACGTCGTCATCGACGGGTACGCCTTCCGGGCCGAGATCTTCGTTGTCGTTGACTGCATGCTCTCGGACGCCGTGGTCACCGGTGATCACGATCGTTGCTTTTTCGTACAGCCCTTCGTCCTTCAGTCGCTGGATGAACCGCCCGAGTAGCTCGTCGACATACTCCATCTGCAACCGGTACCGTTCGTGGACCGCCGAAGGGTCGTCCGACTGTTTGAAGCCGGTGTCCTCGCGGGTCGTGGTCACGTTCCCTCCGGGTTCGTAGACCAGGGGCGAGTGCGGCAGGAGCAGATGGACGAAATGGAACCGGCCAGGCGCCGATGCTGCGTCAACGTCTGACATGAACGTCTCGAACTGGAGTTTCGTGAAGGTGTGCATGCCCAGGCGGTCAACGTTCGGGGCGGGGTTGTCCAGACCGCCATCAAGCCAACCAGTGAGGCCCCCGACCAGCGGCTCCAGAGCTTTAGGTGCGGCCTGGTAGACGACGCGCCGGGAGTTAGATCCCATCAGTTCCAGCTTGTGGCCGGCGGCCATCTGCGCCACGCCCTTGCACGTGTAGAGGACACCGCAGTCGTCCCAGAAAAAATGCTCAACGTACGCATACTGGTCATAGATGCGGAGGTCGTAGTCGCCCGATAGGCGTTCGGCGGCTTCGATGAAGTCAGGAACGACGAAAGTGGTATGGACGAAGTTCGTGGAGGCGTCGGTGAGCCAGACCGAGTCGTTCTTCAGGGCCGCAAGGTTCGGGTAGCGCTCGGCATCGAGATCGCCATCGCCCTGGATCAAGGTGTAGGAAAGCTCGTCAAGCACAAAGACGAAGACGGGGTCCTTTTCGCTTCCGGAAGATGGGACTTCCCGGGTATGCCCACCGTGAGGAGGATCGAGCGTCGGCGCCATCTGAATTGGGGCGAAAAGAATCAACACCACCGCCACCAGCGATAGGTACAGGACCGCCTGGTACGTCTGGGCCGGTCGCCGCCTCACGGCCAGGACCATGAGATACGCGACACCCGCATACGCCACGAGCGCCATCGGGCCGACTGGGTCCAGGAGGGCCGCCACCGGTGCGAAGTACACGTGAAGTGACCTCAGGAGGAGAATTCCCGCCACAGCGAAGACCCCGGCGCGGAAATTCAGGACAGCGCGATCCCCCCAAGCGGAGCAAATAACGCGATCGGCGAAAGCGATGAGGATGGTGGGAATCAGGATCCAGATGGCGAGCGTGACCAGCACGACCTCGAAGCTGACCCAAACAATGTCAGGCGACGGCAAGGAGTGCTGTACGAACTGGATGACGCCAAGCGTAACAGCGGTGAATGCGAGAAGGGCTGCCCGGCCGGTCTCGCCGACGCGGCGGAGCGTGGTGTCGTTCATTACTTCGCGCTGAACCGGTAGAGGATTCGCTCCGACCCAGGGAGTTGGAGGCGCTCTTCGATCCGGAATACATCTGTGAGGGCAGCCTCAAATGGCCCCTGTTCGTAGTCGTCGTAGACATCCTTCCGGGTCGAAAGGAGACGCTGAACCATCGGGTCAGTGCGGGGCACGAATTCGATGATCCCGGCGCGAGTGATGTCGTGGAGCCACGCGAAGATGCGCGACAGAGGCACGTTTCCACTGATGCGCAGGTGGTGCACCAGAGCGAGGGCAAGGATGAAGTCTGCCGGCCCACGCGAGGCGAGACCCTGGCGCTCGGTTTGCGCCCAGCCCTGGTCGGGTTCGGGATTCATCAAGTCGACGACGAGGGGAAGAATGTTGGGGAAGCTGCCCTTGACGCGCTCGTAGAGGGCGCCGACAGTGGCTTCGTCGAAGTCCATCGCGACGACGTAGCCCGCGTGCTTTGCGGCCAGTGTGCTGAAGAGGCCACGGTTGCAGCCGAGGTCCCATAGGACGGACGGGCGCAGACCGCGGACGGAATCCTCGACGAACCGTTCCTTCGCGGCGAGAGCCTCGTCGGCGTAAGGAAGTTGATCTTCGTAGTCGATCCACGTTGTCTTGGAGCCCTTGCGGTGAAGCTTCGAGATGGTGCCGCGCAGGCCGCGGACCAGTTGCTGTGTCGCCTCTTTCTTGATCGGGCGATGCGATTGGCCTGATGGCTGGGCCCCGGCGGTGCGGCGGTTGAGGTAGGCCTGGAGAACGACGTGGATGAAGACGCTGGGGCGCATCTTGTTGCCGAGGCCGAGCACGCGGCTCAGGTCTCGGGGGTCGATGCCGTCGAAGGAGTGCCTCAGCCACGGGTGGAAGGGGACATCCCTCAGCGATTGCAGGAGGAGGGGATTCAAGAAGGTGCGGCAGAACTGGGAGTAGCCCGTCCAGATCTGTCCGTCCTCGTAGGGTTCTATCGAAGCGACGTCGATGAAGACGGGGCGAGAACCGACGAACTGAATGTTGAAGGGCGTAGCGTCCTTCACCATGAATCCGGCAGACAGGGCCTCATCCAGCACGTCGAGCTGACACAGCGCTGCATCACGCAACATCTCGAACGGCCACCCGTACATGTACGAGAGGAAGGGGATGCGTTCGTGCTCGAGGAGGAGCGCGACTTCGCCGTCAGTCGTTTCCATGGCCTCGCTGTAGAGGCCGGCTTCGACAGCCGGCGCCAGGAGTTTAGTCCCGACGAGTGAACCCTTTACGTGGAGCGAGTCCAGGATCCCGGAATCATAGACCTGGTTGAAAGGCGTGGCCGCAGCTGGACGGAAGTAGCGCAGTACGCGGTCGCCCGACAGCAGGATCCCCCCGGAGGGGTCGCGGAACGACCCGGTGTCGGGGCGAAGTTCAATGTCAGTGGTTGCCTTTCCGGCGTAGGTAACCAACGGGAGCCTCAGGAGGTGATGGTTTCGGAGTCGGTCGCCGGAGTGTTCTCGGAGACGGTTTCCGGAGAGTTGCGCTTCCAGAAGAACACGGCGCTCGTGAGGTTGTGCCAGAAGAGCTTAATGACGACGAGGCCGCCAACGAGCCCGCTGAGAATTATCTGCAGGGCCATCCCCCCGCTAGTCGCGTCAACGTACAAACCAAGCATAGTGAGATTCCTTTCCCGTATGAGTGACGCACGTGTAACAAGCCCTGTTACGGACTTTACGTACAGTTACAGGCGGAGTAATGGAAAAGAGCCCGCTCCTGGACGCGGGCTCTTAGTCCGTTTCGCGTTCGGCTAAACGTCGAAGTAGAGCTGGAACTCCCAGGGGTGGGGGCGCAGGCGAATCGGGTCTATTTCCGCCTCGCGCTTGTATTCGAGCCAGACGTCGATGACGTCCTGGGTGAAAACGCCGCCCTTGAGGAGGAACTGGTGGTCTGCCTCAAGTGCCTTAAGCGCCTCATCGAGGGATCCTGGCACGGTGGGGATGCGACGCGCCTCCCGCGGGGATAGTTCGTACGTGTTTTTGTCCAACGGGTTGCCTGGATCGATCTTGTTCTCGATGCCGTCGAGGCCGGCCATGAGCATGGCTGAAAATGCGAGGTAGGGGTTGGCGCTGGGGTCCGGCGGGCGGAACTCGATGCGCTTGGCCGCGGGCGCCTCGGTGTACATGGGGATGCGGGCGGCCGCCGAGCGGTTGCGCGCGGAGTAGACGAGATTGACGGGTGCCTCGTAACCGGGAACGAGCCGCTTGTAGCTGTTGGTGGTGGGCGCGCAGAAGGCCATGAGGGCACGTCCGTGCTTGAGGAGGCCGCCGATGTACCACCTGCAGAGCTGGCTGGTACCCGCATAACCCTTGGCGTCGTAGAAGAGGGGCTTGCCCGCCTTCCAGAGTGACTGGTGAGTGTGCATGCCGGAGCCGTTGTCGCCGAAGAGGGGCTTGGGCATGAAGGTGGCGACCTTGCCATGCTTACGGGCGGTGTTCTTGACGATGTACTTGTACCAGAGGACGTTGTCAGCGACGTCCACGAGCGGGCCGTAGCGCATATCGATCTCGCACTGGCCTGCCGTGGCTACCTCGTGATGATGAACCTCGATCTGGATCCCAACGCCTTCCATCGTCAGGATCATCTCGCTGCGGATGTCCTGTAGAGAGTCGTGAGGCGGGACCGGGAAGTATCCTTCCTTGAAGCGGGGCTTGTAGCCGAGGTTGGGCTTTTCGTCGCGGCCGGTGTTCCACTCTCCCTCGATGCTGTCGACGTAGTAGTAGCCGCTGTGCTCGTTCTGGTCGAAGCGGACGTCGTCGAGGACGAAGAATTCGAGCTCGGGGCCGATGTAGACGGTGTCCGCGATCTTCGTCTTCTTCAGGTACTCCTCGGCCTTGCGCGCGACGTACCGTGGATCTCGGCTGTAGTGCTCCTTGGTGAGGGGGTCCTTGATGTCGCAGATGACGGAGAGGGTTGGGACCTGGCAGATGGGGTCGACGCGGGCGGTGCTGGGATCCGGGATGAGGATCATGTCTGATTCCTGGATCTTCTGGAAGCCGCGGATACTGGAGCCGTCGAAGCCGATGCCGTCGGTCCAGATATTTCCGTCCATCTCGCGGGGCATGATCGAGAAGTGTTGCCAGAGGCCGGGCAGGTCGTTGAACTTGAGATCGATGATCTGGATGTCATTGTCCTTGATCATCTTGTTGACGCTGGCGATCTCTTGCCCTTTGGTCATGGTTCCCTCCTTGAGTCCCTCGAGTTCCTTCAGGATGAGCGCGGATTTTCGCGGCCTAAGTATAGGGAGCTAGCGTGTTTTGTCCAGTGGCGGCCCCTGCCCTAAAGGAAAGAGGGGGCCGTTTCTGGCCCCCTCTTCGATCCGGGTTTAGACTGCTTGGTCGCCGCGTTCGCCCGTACGGACGCGGATGGCGTCGGAGACGGGGATGAGGAAAATCTTGCCGTCGCCGATGTTGCCGGTCTGGGCGGCCTTCACGACCGCCTGGACGGCCTTCTCGGAGTCAGCGTCGGCGATGACGACTTCTATCTTGACCTTGGGCAGCATGTCGACTGTGTAGGTCTCGCCGCCTCGGCCCTGGTGGACGATGCCCCGCTGGACACCGCGGCCGGTGACGTGGGTGACGTTCATCCCGGTGAAGCCGGCCTCGGTGAGGGCGTTCTTGACGTCATCGAGCCTTTCGGGGCGGATGATCGCTTCGAGTTTGTACATGTGATCCGTCTCCTATGCGCTGCCCGCGTCGGTCTGCGGCATTGGCTGCGGGGTGGGCTGCGGCGCCGATACCGGCGTGATGTTGTAGACGGGGACGCCGACATCGTCGAAGACGTAGCCGCGCTCGCCATGCTGAGTGACATCGAGGCCAAGCTCTTCGTCCTCGTCTTTGACCCGGATGCCGACCGCAAGGTCCAGCGCCTTCAGGATGATCGAGGTTACGACGAATGAGTAGAGAGCAACGGCGCCGATCGCGATCAGTTGGTCGCCCATTTGCTCGGGGTTACCTTCGAAGACTCCGTCAACACCGCCTACCGCCGCTGTAGCGAAGAGCCCTGTTGCGATACCACCCCAGAGACCGCCTATGCCGTGGACTCCCACAACGTCCAGGGAGTCGTCCAATCCGCTGCGGGCACGAAGCCGGACGGCACCGTAGCATACCGCCCCCGCGACCGCGCCGATAAGGATGGCGGGCATCGGCTCCACGAATCCCGATCCCGGCGTGATGGCAACGAGGCCAGCCACAGCGCCTGCGGCGGCACCGATCACACTGGCTTTGCCTGTCACAGCCCAGCTAACGAACATCCAGGACAGGGCGGCGGCGGCGGCGGCAGTGTTCGTAACCACGAAGGCGTTGACAGCTGCGGAGTTGGCACCGAGCGCACTACCCGCATTGAATCCGAACCAGCCGAACCAGAGGATTCCAGCACCGAGAACGATGTAGCTGACGTTGTGAGGCTCCATTGGCTCCGTACCGAAGCCACGTCGCTTTCCGTAGAAGATGGCGGCAGCAAGTGCTGCCGCGCCGGCGTTGACGTGAATTGCAGTCCCACCTGCGAAGTCGAGAGCGTTGATCCCTTCGGTCGCAAAGCCCTCTGAGTCGAACGGGGAGAGCCATCCCCCCGTGCCGAACACCCAGTGGGCGACCGGGGCGTAGACGAGCAGTGCCCACGCCGCCATAAACGCCAGAAAGGTGCTGAATTTGGCACGCTCCGCGAAGGCTCCCGTGATCAAGGCCGGCGTGATGATGGCGAACATCATCTGGAATGCCATGAAGGCCATCGGCGCGATTGTTCCATCGTCCGGCAGCGTAGAAGGAGTGTCCTGCAGGAAGATGAAGTCCAGGTTGCCGATAATGCCCCCTTGACTTGGCCCGAAGGCCAGCGTGTAGCCGATGAGTACCCACAGGACTCCAACTAGCCCCATAACTATGAAGCTCTGCATGATAGTGCCGAGCACGTTCTTGCTGCGCACGAAGCCCGCGTAGAAGAACGCGAGCCCCGGTGTCATAAACAGAACAAGGGCAGCAGCGGCCAGTACCCATGCCGTATTCGCCGCAGACAGTGCCTGTCCTGCACTAATTTCATCCATTACCGATAGCCTCCCTGAGAAGTGATAGGCGAACGGTAGCACGCCGGTCTGGCGATGCAGGTTACGGACATGTTACGCGGGGGTGAAGGGGACATTACGCGTAGAATGTGGGCACGGATGACGGGTAGCCGAATCACCGACGCAGAGGCAGCAGCCTTGAAGAGATGGGCGCCGGGGGAGCGTTTCTATCATCCGTTGATGGCTCGAGTCGTCATCGCTACATCGCGGTTCATAACCGTCCGCCTGAACGAGCTCGAAGTTGTAGGCCGGGAACTCCTGGATGAGGCTCGTTTGCGAAGGAGCGGCGGCCTCCTCACTATCAGCAACCACGTATCGTTGTTCGACGACCCCCTGCTAATCGCCAACTTTGTGAGTGGGCCCTACCGGGACATTCGCTGGGTGGGCGCCGATGCGATCAATTTCTTCGGGTCACCTCTCAAGTCGTGGTTGTTCACGGCCGGTAAGTCGGTGCCGATTGTGCGGGGCGCCGGGATACAGCAACCGGGAATGGACTTCTTGAGGGACCGTTTGCTGGATGGCGAGTGGGTGCACATGTTCCCCGAGGGTGGAAGAACGCGCGATCCGAATTCGCTGATGAGCGATTTCCATCCGGGCGTTGGCTGGCTCGTCTCTGAGACCAGGCCACTGGTGCTCCCGTTCTACCACTACGGCATGCAGAATGTTCTTCCGGTCGGATCCATCCGTCCCCGCGGTGGCAACGTTGTGAAAGTGTGGTTCGGCGATACCATCGAGTGCGACGAGGATTGGGTAGCCAGCTTCACGGAGCGGGCAGGTACCCACTTGTGGCACGCGATTGCCGGGAGACTCCAGGAAAAGGTCAGGAAGTTGGAGGGGAAGGTGAATCCGTTAGCGACAGCGGAGGGAATAATCAATGCTTGAGGCGGGGTTGCTCGGCGGGCTGGCCATCCTCGTGTACGTGTGCTCCATATGGCTGCTGAGCCTCGCAGTCCGGAACGCCAGCATCATCGACATCTTCTGGGGGCCTGGATTTCTGCTGGCTTCAATCGTGTATCTCCTCGCGTCGCCGGATGGCTATGCGGGGAGGCAGGTTCTGGTTGTGGCCCTGGTGGCAGTCTGGAGCCTGAGGTTGGGGGCGCACATCTTCGTGCGGAACGCGGGCCAGGGCGAGGACTTTCGATACCAGAAGTGGCGCGAATCGGCGCCGGAGACGTTCTGGTGGCGCAGCTTGTTCCAGGTCTTCCTGCTCCAGGGACTTCTTTGCTGGACTATTTCGATGCCGCTCCTCGTCGCCATTTACAGTGACGAGCCCTCGAACCTCACTCCCTGGGACTACCTGGGCCTTGCCACCTGGATGGTCGGCTTCGGCTTCGAGGCGATCGGCGACTACCAGTTGATGGCGTTCAAGAGCGATCCCGATTCGCGCGGGAGGGTGATGGACCGGGGGTTGTGGCGGTACACCCGGCACCCCAACTACTTTGGCGAAGCAACACTCTGGTGGGGCTACTTCCTCATCGCTGTGTCGGTACCGTGGGGATGGCTGACGGGTTTCAGTCCAACCCTGATGACATTCCTGCTGGTGCGAGTATCGGGCGCTGCGCTGCTCGAAAGGGGCCTGAAGAAGCGTCGTCCTGAATACGAGGATTACATCCGGCGGACGAGCGGCTTTATCCCATGGGCGCCGAAGCAGGAAGAGACGAGCTAGGGAACAGCGCGGAACCGGTAACCGACGTTACGCACAGTTTCGATGAAGGTGCGGTGACGGTCCTCGATCTTCGAGCGGAGGCGGCGGACGTGGACGTCGACGGTGCGGGCGCCGCCGTAGAAATCGTAGCCCCAGACCTTGCTGAGGAGCGTCTCGCGGCTGAAGACGCGCTCACGGTTGGTCGCTAGGAAGCGCAGGAGTTCGTACTCCTTGTAGGTGAGATCGACGTGCCGCCCTCCCACCTGAACCGTGTAGTTGGCCAGGTCCATCGAGAGGTCACCGACGGCAAGGATATTTCGCGCATCCACCCGGTCGTGCTTCCAGATGATCCGTCTCACACGTGCTACCAGGTCCTCCACTGGACTTCCCTGGAGGACGAAGTCGTCAAGATCCCTGATGAGCTCGAACGAGTCGATGTGTTGCGGCGAGGCGAGGCCGATCACAGGAATAGGGTCTGCCCCGGACACGCCGGAGAGTAGAGACTGGATATCCGAGTCCTCTCTTGCGGACGCGAGCTCAACAACAACCAGTCCGACATCTGACGCGACTGGCTCCCCGTTGCCAGGCGGGCGGACGGTCACCAGGAAGCCCTGCGCTTCAAGTGCCCGGGCGAAGGGCGTGAGCGTCTCGACATCACCGGCGAGAAGGAGATTACGCACCTTTGAAGATTAAAGAGTAAAGAGTGAAGAGTAAAGGGAGTTAGAAGTGCCGAGCGCCGAGTGCTTATCGTGCGAGGTTAATTTGAAGTAACTTCTCAACTATCTCTGCTCGCTTCGCGGCATCGAGTGGCGACGCACGTTGCTTACAATGGGAGTATGAGCGTTGATCCGGCCGCCGTGAACTGGGTTGAGTCCGGGCGGAAGCCTCCCTGGCTGAAGGTGCGGTTTCCGGGTGGGGATAACTACATCAGGCTGAAGGCGCTCATGCGCGAGCAGCGGCTGCACACGGTCTGCGAGGAAGCGCACTGCCCGAACATCGGGGAGTGCTGGCAGGCTGGGACAGCCACGTTCATGATCCTGGGCGACACGTGTACACGGGCCTGCGGGTTCTGCGCGGTGAAGACGGGCCGACCGAAGGCGATCGATAACCTGGAGCCGATGCGGGTGGCGAACGCGGTGCGGGAAATGGGTATCAAACACGCGGTGGTGACCTCGGTGAACCGCGACGACGAGGCCGATGGTGGGGCGTCGGTGTTCGCACGGACGATCAGGTGGATCCGGAGGCTATCACCAGGGACGAGCGTTGAGGTCCTTATTCCGGACTTCATGGGCAACGACGACGCGCTTGCCACGGTGATGGATGCCCGGCCGGAGATCCTGAATCACAACACCGAGACGGTGCCGCGGCTGTACAGGACAGTGCGGCCGAAGGGGCGGTACGAGCGAACGCTGCACCTGCTGCGACGGGCGCGGGAGCTAGATCCCGAGACGGTCACGAAGACGGGGGTGATGGTGGGACTGGGAGAGACGAAGGAAGAACTGCTGCAGGTGTTCCGAGACCTACGGGTTCAAGACGTCGATGTGCTGACGATCGGGCAGTACTTGCGGCCGAGCGCGAAGCACCTACCGCTTGTGCGTTACTACGATCCGGCCGAGTTCGACGAGCTTCGAGACGAGGCGTTATCGCTCGGGTTCCGGCACGTGGAGTCGGGGCCGCTGGTGCGGTCTTCGTACCACGCGGAGAAGCAGGTCGCGGGGTTGCGCGACGCTCAACGCGAAACATCCGCGTAACCTCCGTCGGATAAACTGTAGGCATCCCACTGCGGCCTTCCGCGTGGCCGCATATCCATTGCTATGGAAGAACTTGGACTCGTTGGTGACCTTGCGATCGTCGCTGTTGCCGCCGTTTTCGGCGGGGTAGCCGCGCGCCTGCTGCGGCTGCCGACGATCGTCGGGTACCTGGCGGCTGGAATCGCGATCGGGCCGCAGACGCCGGGGCCGTCAGGAGACATCGAGGACGTGCGGCTGATCGCAGACCTGGGCGTCGCGCTCTTGATGTTCACACTGGGGATCGAGTTCTCCCTGCGGGAAGTTCGCCAGTACAAGTGGATGGCGCTGGCCGGTGGAGTCGGAGTGAGTGTCGCGATGGTTGTGCTGGGCACGATTGCCGGCCTGGCCCTCGGGCTCGGTACAAAGCCGGCAATCATCGCCGGAATGGCGGTATCCGTGGCGAGTTCGATGGTTGCCTTCCGGTTGCTGGAGGACCACGGGCTACTGGGCGCGCCTGCCGGGCGACTGACCATCGTGACGGCGCTGGTGCAGGACCTGGCTGTGATATTCATGCTGACCACGATCCCGGCGATGTCCGGTGACGCCGAGGAGGTGCCCGGAGAGCTTGCGCTGGCGATCGCCAAGGCGGGAGTGTTGCTGGTCGCAGTGTTCGTGGGCGGTACGTGGCTGTTGCCCAAAGTCATGGGAAGGATTGCAACTTCGCGGGCACGGGAACTCTTCCTCGTTGCAATCGTCGCGATGGCGCTGGGCACGGCGGCGATATCGGCGGAACTCGGGTTGTCAATCGCATTTGGCGCCTTCCTGGCGGGCCTTCTCATCTCGGAGTCGGAGTATGCGCACCGCACGTTGACGGAGGTCTTCCCCTTGCGGGAGATATTCGCGGTCGTGTTCTTCGTCGCTATCGGGATGCTAATCGAGCCGGACGCGTTCAGGGAGAACCTGGACATCGTGCTGATCCTGACGCTGGTGGCGGTTTTCGGCAAGATTGTGCTCATCGGAGGTGTGGCAGCGGGACTGCGATACCCTCTCAGGACCGCGTTGCCCACTGCCGTGGCGCTGGGTAGTATCGGTGAGTTCTCATTCATCATCGGTGAAGAGGCCCTGGACGAGGGGATAATTTCCGCCGACCTCGCAGATGCCCTGCTCGCCAGCGTCTTGCTCTCCATCATCATCGCGCCCTTGTTATTCGCCGGGCATGATCGCGCGCTCGAGTGGGCGCGTGGGGCCCCGGGGATCGGCCCGATACTGCGGCCGCGGACGGAGGTGTTCGTCCCCGAGGAGCCGCGGCTTGTCAATCACGCGATCATCGCCGGGTACAACGCAGTGGGGCACTCGCTGGCAGCGGCGTTAGCCAGGCGAGGTTTCCGCTACGCTGTGATCGACGAGGACCCGGTGGTGTTCCGCAATCTTTCTCGGGACGGTATCCCGGTCGTGCTTGGGAACCCGGCGCTACCATCGATCCTCGAACAAGCCGGGGTGGAGACGGCCCGAGTGCTGGCGATCACGCTGCAGGACCCCGGGCAAGTGGAGTCGGTGGCGGCGACGGCGCGCCAGCTGAACAGGCGGCTGGACGTGATCGCTCGGGCTAACGCGGACGAGAGCCCGGACCGGCTGCACTTGATCGGCGTGGCGCGCGTCGTTGACCCGGAGCTAGAGGTGTCGATGCAGTTCGTGCGTCATACTCTGCAGCGCTTCGGGATGACGAGCCAGGAAGTGCAGGCTCTGGTTAACAGGCTGCAGCAAGACCGCATGCGCGAAACGGGCGAGGAGCGGCGTTAGGACTCGGTGATTTCGATCGAGATGATCTGGTCGCCGGGTGGGAGGCTGCCGCCGGTACTTGGGTCGCGGGGGGTGATGCAGTCCACGACCTCCATGCCCTCGGTGACCTCGGCGAAGATCGTGTACTGGCCATCGAGGCTGGGGGTGGCGGCGTAGTTGATGAACCACTGGCTGCCGGCGCTGTTGGGGTCGCTTGTGCGGGCCATGCCAACGCTGGCGCGCTCGAACTTGACCTTGTTTGTGAACTCGGCGGGGATGGTGTAGCCGGGGCCGCCGGATCCGCTGCCGGTGGGATCGCCGGTCTGGGCGACGAAGCCGGGCAGCACGCGATGGAACGTGACTCCGTTGAAGTAGCCGTCGCGAGCGAGGAAGACGAAGGAGTTGACGTGCTGGGGCGCGAGGTCCGCCCGCATGTTCATCACGAAGTCGCCGCGGACGGTCTTGACGGTGGCGGTGTACGTCTTCGAGGGGTCGATCACGTCTTCGGGTGCTGCGTATTGCTTGGTCATATCTGCCTCCGGAACTGGTTCCCCGGGTTCGGGGCACTCGATTTGGGGAGCGGGCGTGGATGCGGCCGTGTCCGCCGGGGTGGTGGCGGTCTCTTCCTCTCCGCCATCGTCCTCGCAGGCGAGGAGAAGAAGGGGCAACGTGATGAGAAGGAGCAGAGCGAGGACGGTTCGGCGCATCAGGGGAGATTATGGCAAGGCGGCGGTTTACAGGCAAAGGTATCCACGACGAGCTCACGGGCGTTGATATGGATGTTCGGTGTCGTAGGATGGAATGATCCGGGCTTAGCAGGGAGTGGAGATGGACAATCGGCCGATTGGCGCATTCGACTCGGGAGTGGGTGGGCTTTCCGTGTGGAGGGCGATACGCAAGCTGTTGCCGTCCGAGAGCATAACGTTCCTGGCGGACAGCGGGCACGTACCGTACGGGGAGAAGACACCAGCGGAGATCGAAGACCTGACTGGCCGGATCACGCAGTTTCTGCTGGACAAGGACTGCAAGATGATCGTCGTGGCCTGCAATACGGCGACTGTTCACGCCATCGGCTACCTGCGCGAGACGTTCCCGGAAGTGCCGTTTGTGGGCGTGGTTCCGGTGGTGAAGACACTGTCCAGCCGGACGAGGACCGGGACGATCGCGGTACTCTCGACGCCTTCGACGTCGAAGAGCGCGTACCTGGCGGGGTTGATCGAGGAGTTCGCGCCAGGCAAGCAGGTAGTGAACGTGGGATGCGACGGGCTGGAGGACCTGGTCGAGAGCGGCAACGTCGGCACGAAGGCGACGACGGCGCTGCTCGAGCGCCACCTGGAACCGGTGCGCCAGAGCGACGCGGACGTGGTAGGGCTGAGCTGTACGCACTACCCGTTCCTGCGGCACCGGATCAAGACGCTGCTGGGGCCGGGGATCACGCTCTATGATCCTTCGAGGCCGGTTGCCAGGCGAGTGCGCCAGGTGCTTATCGAGAAGGACATGCTGGCGGAGGGTGCGGAGCCGACATTCGAGTTCTGCACGACGGGGAATACGGAGACGGTGAGGAAGGTGGCAAGCCGGCTGCTAAGGATCCCGGTGGCGAAGGTGACGTACGTCGACCTGGAAGCGGTAACGTTGGCGGGTGCGAGAAGCGTCCCCTAAAATAGGTGCTCCGGACGCCAACGTAGCTCAGCGGTAGAGCAGCTGTTTCGTAAACAGCAGGTCGAGAGTTCGAATCTCTCCGTTGGCTCCATTCATTTGTATCTGAGACGGGTCTTCAGCGCCCTCTAATTGTTCAGAGTCACTCTCATTTGCAATGCTGCCGTAGTCGTCAATGATTGTCGCCTGCCACTCGAGCGATCGAGTGGGCTGAGTTCGCGACCCGTGCGATGAAGGCCTTGTCGAAGTGAGCGCCCGTGACGAACGATCGCAGGAAGACCGGAGCGATGAGATGTTCGATGATCTCGTCTGCGGCGGCTTCGCTCACGGCAGGCATCAACAGGGTGCGAGCCGCCTCGAAGCGGGTCTTCCAGAACTGGGCCTGTGCCTCCCTCACTTCCGGATCATCGCTGGCGGACACGGTAGCGATCACCAGCGCGCGCCCAATTGGAGAAGCCACGTAGTCGGCCACCGAAGCCAGCGTACGCCTCAGGTCCTGCTCGAGATCGCCCGTCGGCTTGATCTCGATCACAGACGCCGACCGGTCCTGCGCGGCGGCCTGGACCAGCCGCGCCTTCGTCGGCCAGTTGCGGTAGATAGTCGTCTTGTTGACGCCCGCCGCCGTGGCTACCGCCTCGATGCTCAGCGCAGGGTAGCCATCCGCGGTCAGAAGCTCCAGTGTCGCGTCGAACACGGCTCGCCGGACTCGCGCGCTGCGCCCTCCCGGGCGCTGGATGGCTGGCTTCGGGCGACCCGTCGTGGTGGTCTTCGTCGTCATGCGTTCCACTCCTAAAGCGTCGTTAGTTGCATTTGCAAGAGCTCTTCGATTACTATGCTAACACAACAGTCGTTGCTATAAGGAGGCTCGCCATGTTCGAATACTTCCCCGATAACTACAATTGGTCCCTCGCCGTCTCCCTCGCCCTCGCTATGGGCGGCGAACCGAGCGAGATCGACACGGCCTGCCGTCCCCTGCGCGGCCTCGCCGCCGCCGCCCTCGATGACGACACTCAGCAGGCCTGGTTCGACTCCTGGACGGCGGTCGCAGATCGCCTTACTAACCTCGCCGCACAGGACGATGCCGCAGGCCACGCACTCTCCGCTGCGCGCAAGCAACGCCGCGCCTGCGCGTACCACTTGATGGCCGAGCGCATGATGACGAACCTGTCGCCGCTCAAGTTGCAGTCCTACAACAAGGCACTCGATGCCTTCCGCTCAGCCACCGCCGCCGAACCGATCGAGTTTCTGGACGTGCAGTACGAAGACGGCCCTCTCCCCTCGCTATTCATTGCGGGCGAGGGGCCTGGCAAGCGCCCTTGTCTCGTCTTCTTCAACGGCTACGACGTGACGAAGGAGGTCCTCTACCTGATGGGCCTCGGCGGTCTGGCGAAGCGTGGCATCTCGGTCCTTCTCTGCGACCAGCCCGGCTCCGGCGGCGCGCTGCGACTGCACGACATGCCCACTCGGCCCGACATGGAGGTGCCCGCCGGGGCTTGCTACGACGCGACGGCGGCCCGCCCAGATATCAACGCTGGCCGAATCGCGCTCGGCGGCATCAGCATGGGCGGATACTTCGCGCCGCGCGCGGCCTCCGTCGACCACCGCTTTGCAGCGTGCGTTGCCTGGGGCGCTTTCCACGATCTGCTCGGAGTCGTCGCGAACCTCGCGCAAACGAACGCCCATTCCGCACCGCCGTTCCAGGCGCCCTGGGTCTTCGGGACACAGGACGTCGAGGCTATTCGGCCGCTGGCGCCAGCGTACAACCTGGATCCCGTGATCGGCGAGATGGTCTGCCCGCTCCTTGTCTTGCACGGCGAGTCTGATCGACAGGTGCCGGTGGCCCAGGCACGCCGCACCCACGAAATGGCCACTCTTTCACCGCGCCGCGACCTACGCATCTTCGCGCAGGGGGAGTGGGGCGAAGAGCATTGCCAGGTGGATGACCCCACGCTCGCCATCGATGCCATCGGCGACTGGCTCCAGGAGGTGCTGCTGTGCGACTAATGGAGACGAGGATCGAAACCCAGGCCACGCCCGAGGAGCTCTGGGAAGTTCTCATGGACTTCCCCGCCTACCCGGACTGGAACCCGATGGTGGTAGGGATATCAGGGCAAACCGGCCTCGGGTCACACCTCGCCGTCACGATCGCGATGAAGAGCGGGCGACGAATGACGTTCCACGCCACGGTCGTCGAGTTTGAACCGGGGCGACGCTTCGCATGGCTCGGGAAGATCTGGATACGCGGCCTCTTCGACGGCCTGCACCGCTTCGAGGTCGAAGCCGGGGCTTCGGGCGCCGTCTTCATCCACAGCGAGGAGTTCCGCGGCCTGCTTCCACCTCTCCTCGGGAAGGTTATGCGCGATACACACGAAGGCCTCATGGCAATGAACGAGGCTCTCGTGGGTGAGACTGAAAGGCGGCGGTCGGAGAAGCTCGCGGTCCGCGCATAGAACGATACCCCAGCAAGGGAGGAACCGATGCTCGAGTTCGAAACACGGAAGGTTGATTGCCCGGTTTGCGGAGAGACCGTGGACATGCCGCTGGATATTCTCGGGACGATGGCGCAAATGCCAGGCCTGGTTGCTAAGTCGTTTCAGGCCTCAGCGCGGAGTGGGGGCGAAGGCTGGATGCCGAACGAGGTAGCAGCGCATCTGGCAGATGTCGAAGTGACCCTGGGCTGGCGGATCAGGCAAGTACTGAGCGAAGACGAGCCGCTCCTTCAGCCGTTCGACCAGGAAGTTTGGGCACGTGCCCTGGAGTACGGCGAGCGCGATCTGGAGACATCGCTCGCCACCTACTCGGCGAACAGGAAATCGAACCTCGAACTGCTGCAGCGCGCTGGCGATGGCGGACTTGACCGCAAGTACAGGCACCCGCAATTCGGCAACCGCCCCTTGCGCGCCTTCATCGAGCATATCGCTGACCACGACGTTCTGCATCTGCGCCAGATCAGGGGCGAATAGTCTAACGCTGACCGCATCTGATTTTACTTCGATACACCGGTGGCCACTTGACGTGCGAAATCAGACGGCCATTCGGTGCTCAGCTGCCTTGCTGTAAGATTCGCGGCATGGAACGCGACGTTTTCCTACTGCACCGCACTGACGGCGTCCGGATCGCCGACTGGACATTGCGAGCATGAGTAAACGCAGCCAGGAAGATGCAGACGTCCGTCAGCTCGTGGCTCGCGCGGACGCATTCCAGGCCGACGTCGAGCGGTTCACCTCGCTGCTGACAGAAGACGTCGTGATCGTGAACATCGTGGGCATCCGCGTAGTGGGCAGGGATACCTTCAAGAACATGATGACGGCGGCCATGAAAACCAGGCTCTCGAACGTCAGGACGAGGACAGAAGTTGAGGAGATAACGTTTCTCCGCCCCGATGTTGCCCTCGTCGCCTGCACCAAGGACGTCTTCGATGAAAACGCTGACGCACCTGATATCCCGTCATCCCGCGGCACACTGACATTCGTCGCTGTAAGAGGCGACAACGGATGGCGGATCGCGCTTGCACAGACCACTCCGGCTATGACATGAGCGTGGTGATCTGCCCGTAGGTAGCAGTCAGATGGGTTTTGTCGGATCGCGACGATCTCATTTGGTGGGAGAAGGA
>DAINRO010000047.1:0-19636 GCA_036741795.1 Chloroflexota bacterium | reverse complement strand
AACGTGCCCGGCAGCGGCCGCCACATCCCATGAACGACGCCCAGCGCAGAGTAGCAGTCGGTGACGTCATCGACGAGGATGCGAACCGCGAGCAAGTCGTAGATCTCATCCATATCTCGGCGCTCATTGGCGTACTTCTCGGCCTTCTTGTAAATGGAGTAGATGTGCTTGGCGCGGCCGTAGACCTCGGCCTTCACACCCTGCTTCTCCAGTTCCGAGCGCAAGACCTTGCACACCTCGTTCACATACTGCTCCCGGACCTTGCGCTTGACCTCGAGCATCTCCGCCAGCCGCTTATACTCTTCGGGCTGCAGGTAGCGGAACGACAGGTCTTCAAGCTGCCACTTGATCTCCCAGATGCCAAGACGAGCGGCAAGCGGCGCGTAGATTTCCATCGTCTCGCGGGCGATGCGGAGCTGGTCCTCCCGGGATAGAGCCCAGAGTGTCTTCATGTTGTGGAGCCGGTCCGCCAGTTTGATGATGACGACCCGCAGGTCCTGCGCCATCGCCAGGAACATCTTGCGCAGGTTCTCGGCCTGCATCTGCTTGTCGACGGCCTCGGCGTCCGCCGCCTGCCCGGAGATGATGCCGAGCTTGGTGACGCCCTCAACCATCACGGCGACCTCGGACCCGAAGCGCTTAGAGATCTCCGCATTGCTGACGCCGCAGTCCTCTTGCACGTCATGGAGGAGCGCTCCGGCTATAGCCGAGGCGTCGAGCTGCAAGTCGGCAACCGTGGCGGCGGCAGCGAGAGGATGCGAGATGACGGGGTCGCCGTTCTTACGAAGTTGCCCATCGTGGGACTCGATCGCGAAGTCGAGCGCCTGCCGCACGAGCTTCTGGCCCTTCTCCGGCAGATACACGGAGACCTTCTCCAGCAGGGGAGCGCCGAGCTGTTGTTCTGTTGTTGTCATGTACGGTCAAGTTTAAGGCGAATAATGAGGAGTGAATAGTGAAGAGCGAAACACGAGACCGTTGGGGCGGGTTTCCTGCCTCAACGATGGGGTACGGGCCTCGTCTACGGTCTTACTCGAAGCAGATGACCAGGCGGTCGTCTAGCTGCTCCCAGGTCTCCTCCGTTGGCACGAGCCAGACGAGGGCCTCGGGCGGGCACTGCTCGATCGCAATCTCGTCTACTGTTTCGTCCCCTGGGAAGTCGCTGTACCCTTCGATGTCGAACCTCTCGACAACTCGAACCGCTACCGCGTCCGTGCAGTCGACGCGCTCTAGTTCTTCCACCTCTTCGTCGGGGGTATCCCGAACACACTCGCCGATGTTGAGGTCAGTTAGGCTCTCGTCCAGGACTGCACCCTGGCAGCCGAAGACAACAGCGGTGGCCACGGCCAAACCCATGACACGGAAGCGCGCTCCCATTTTCATAGCTCATGAGAAAGACGCTCATACTTCGTGCGCGTTTCTATGCTGACTGGGCCGGGCGAGCCCCCAGCAATCGCCCGATCCCCAATGCGGACCAACGGCATCACGCCCATCACCGCGCCGGTCAGAAACGCTTCGTCCGCAGACAGCACATCGTCCAGGGTCAGGGTCGTCTCTGATGCCTCTTCCAACACGAACGACCGAGTCACACCCGGGAGCGCGCCGTCCTCGACCGGTGGCGTTAGGATTGCTCCACCTCGCACGATGAACACGTTCGCTGTGCTCGCCTCCGCTACATCGCCCTGCGTGTTAAGGAGCAGTCCGGTATCGAAGCCTGCCGCGATGGCTGCCTCACGCGACATAATGCTGTCGAGGGGGTTGGTCGACTTAACGCGGCTCAGCGGCGAAGTTTCGTTCCGCCGGACCTCCGACACCACGGCTGTCATGCCGTGCGCGTACAGGGACTCCGGGTAGTCAGTCGCAGGCCGTGCCTGGAGCAGCATCGATGGTGGCTCACCCGTTGTGCCGCCCGCCAGTGTCAGCCTGATTCGTGCGTCCTTGATCCCCGACCGGACTGTGAGGTCGCGGACGATATCGGCGAGACTGGCGACTTCGTCTGGAACATCGACGCCTACCACCTCCGCACCCTCACGAAGGCGCGCAACGTGGCGGTCAAGGAGAAAAACGCAGCCCCGGCGTGCGCGGAAAGTCTCGTACACGCCACGGCCGAAAAGGACGCCTGCGCTCTCAGCGGGAATACGTGCGTCGTCCTGCTCGACGAAATCGCCGTTGAGATAGACAAGCGTCACGCCGGCGGGACCAGAGCCTGGATCATCCCGGATGCCTTGTGCATCGTCTCTTCGTACTCCAGCGCCGGATCCGAGTCGGCCACGATGCCTCCACCCACGGAGAACGACGCAATATCGTTCTTGATGAGCATCGTGCGGATCGCGACGTTCAGATCCATCTCGCCGTCGAATTTGATATACCCGATCGCACCTGTGTAGATGCCGCGTTCCACCGGCTCCAACTCATCGATGATTTCCATCGCCCTAATCTTGGGCGCACCTGTGATCGACCCGCCGGGGAACGCGGCACGCAGGAGGTCAACGACGTCTCGGCCCTGCCCCAGCTGTGCCTCAATCGTGGAAACAAGGTGGTGCACGCCAGCGAACGACTCAAGCTCGCACAAGCCCTCGACATTCACGGAGCCAATGGCGGCGACTCGGCCCAGGTCATTCCGCAGAAGATCGACGATCATCACGTTTTCGGCGCGGTCCTTGGCGCTGTCCAGGAGCTCCGCAGCCAGCAGTCGATCATTCTCGGTATCAGATCCGCGAGGGCGGGTCCCTTTGATGGGGCGAGTTTCGATGCGCCGTCCGGGCGGACTGTAGTGCAGGAATCGCTCTGGCGACGACGAAAGGACGGCGAAGTCCGGCCGGCGGAGAAATGCGGCGAAAGGAGCGGGTGAAACCTGCCTCAGGCGGAGGTAGACGTCAAAGGGGTCCTCGTCGCACGGCGCGGACAACCGCTGAGACAGGTTGACCTGGTAGATGTCCCCGGCCTTGATGTAGTCCAGTGCCCGCCTAACCGCGGCTTCGTACTCGTGGCGAGAGAGGGTGGAAGTGAAGCCCTCCAGCGTGATTGGGGATCGTCGTGTCGGATCAGGGTGCAACGGCCGAGAGTCGAACTCATGGAGTTCTTCGTAGAAGGCAATGGCGCAATCCGGGATGCCGAGGTCGGAGTCCACAGTGTCCGGGAGTTCTTCGATGTGCCGCTTTAGCGCGTAGCCCAGGTAGCCGACTGCGGCACCGTTCCTGAGGTGAGCGTGCTCGGCCAGAAGGTCCCGCAGGACTTCGAACGGATCGCCGCCGAACTGCTCCGTGCCTCCACGCGTACGCCCAATGGCGATTGAATCGCCTCGCACGCTGAGTATCGCCAAGGGTTCCGCGGCCCAGAAAGATCTGCCACCAACGTCCTGGTGCGCTGTCGCGCTATCGATCCAGCACCCATAGGGTTCGGCGCAAATTGCGCGCAGGGAGGCGAGGTCGGGAGTTTGGGCGGGTGAGGCGAGTGTGGGACTGCTGAAGATGTTTCCAGTGTCGGGCTGACCAGCGCGAGCCGTCAAGATGGTGGGCAGTCGAAAGCCCCCCGGTGAACCGGGGGGCTCTTCAATTCGATTCTCTCCGCGTTCGGCGTCTGCGATCCGGTTCATTCGAACCGATGGGCACTTCGGCCTGTTACGCGCTAGCCGCTCGGCGGGTCAGAGTTTCCTCCGCGCGGCCTGAAAGTTCGCCGTCAGGCCGGGCTCGCAGAGGACCTTCCCCAATCAACCTGAAGCCGCTTGTAGAGGGAATGGATTCTCGTCATAGGCTCTACCCTCCAATCGTCTGTTGTCACCTTCGACCTTAGCACCATAGGGAAGGATGTCAAGGCAATCTATGGTCGCTATTAATAAGTCTGATGCGGAGATAGCTTCGAGTTGCGATTTACTCGAAGCGGTCGCCGTCGTCGAAGTCCGGGTCGACGTCGAAGTCGTCCCGCTCAGCGACCAGCACTTGCCGCGACTGACCGGACTCTGAGGGCCCGACGACCCCCGACTCCTCGAGCATATCGATCAGCCGTGCCGCCCTTGGGTAGCCGATGTGCAGGCGGCGCTGGAGGAGCGACGTCGAAACCCGTGAGTGCTCGGCGGCCAGCTCCCTTGCAGCTTCGAACAATGGATCGTCTTCCGCGGGCTTGCTGATGCCCGTGCTGCCTTCGGCAGTGGCTTCTTCCAGCAGGTGGTCGAGCTTGTCCGGGGCGAGGTGCCGGAAGCGGTCATTCGCCCACCAGTCGGTGATTTTCTCGATGTCCTCGTCACTCACGTATGAGCCCTGGATGCGCTTCGGCTTGGCGGCGTCCGTGGCCATGAACAGCATATCCCCGCGGCCCAGGAGCTTCTCGGCCC
This sequence comes from Chloroflexota bacterium, assembly GCA_036741795.1. Taxonomy (GTDB): domain Bacteria; phylum Chloroflexota; class Dehalococcoidia; order SM23-28-2; family RBG-16-64-32; genus DATKKM01. Next base: position 15,309 of record DAINRO010000047.1, on the reverse strand, counting down.
CGACGCCGTCGATGATTGTGCGCGAGTCCACCTGCGAGGACACCGCGAAGGCGATCCTCGTCGGGAAGTTAGCCTTGATGAGTCCCGTGATGACGTCCACTGAGGGCCGCTGCGTGGCGACAATCAGGTGGATTCCGGTAGCACGCGCGAGTTGGGCCAATCGGCAGATCTGGCGCTCAACCTCGTAAGGCGCCGCCATCATCAAGTCCGCCAACTCGTCGATGATTACCACCCAGTAGGGCAATCGGTGACTCGCCTGAGGCGCCTTGTTGTACCCCTCAATGTTCCGGACGCCAAGCTCAGCGAAGCGCCGGTAGCGGGATTCCATCTCGTGGATCACCGCCTGCAGCGTGCCCACGACCTCGTCCATGTCCACGATCACCTTTGAGAACGCCAGGTGTGGGACCTTGCCGAACGTCGTCAGTTCGACTCGCTTTGGGTCGACGAGGACCAGCCGCAACTCCTCCGGCGTGTTGTGTATCAGGAAGGAGGCAATGATGGAGTTGATGCACACCGACTTGCCGCTGCCTGTAGCACCGGCGATGAGGAGATGCGGCATCTTGGAGAGATCAGCGGCCACAGGCTCGCCAGAGACGCCCTTCCCCAGTGCGAGCGCAAGGTTCGCTTTCGCGTTGACCTTCTGGAACGCGGAACTCTCGATGACGCTCCGCAACGAGACAAGCGAAGTCGTCGTGTTCGGCACCTCGATGCCCACGATGGGCTTGCCGGGAACGGGCGCCTCGATCCGGATTGTCGGGGCGGCCAGAGCCAGCGCCAGGTCGTTAGCGAGCGCGGTGATTCGGTTTACGCGCACACGGACTCGGGAGATGATCTCCTCGCGGGTCACGGGCCGTCCGTCCTTACCAAACACGGGCCGGCCGTTTTCGTCCTTGATCGCCACGGTCTTGGTCTTGGTCTCCCAGCCCGGCTCGACTCCAAACTGAGTGACTGTAGGTCCCTGGCTGATGGCGACAACCCGGGCGTCCACTCCAAATGAGGCCAGCGTGTCCACGATGAGCGCCGATCGCGTTTCGTTGTCGAGCGGGCGCGCCTCAACCGCCGCCGCTTCGGCCAACGAGGCAACCGGGGGAAGCTCCCAGCCGCGACCTGATGGGCGGCCCATCGGGAGACCTTGCTGAATCCCCTCGGGCTCGTCGTCCGGGTCAGTTGTCACGAGGTAACCGGGGTCCTTGACCACCGGTTCCTCCGGCTCTTCCTCTACAACGGTCGCCTCCGCTTCGAGCCATTCCTCGTCGAGCGTTGGGACGTAGGGCTCAGTCAGGAGGTCGGGGTCTCTTTCTTCGCGCGGAACGGGCATGAGCAATGTGATGAATCCCCCAATCGCACTGGCTGAACGCTGCGGAATCTCGAGGGAGACGATCCAGGCGCCAAGGACCATCATGAGGTGCACGATCTGGCGGGTTCGTCCTGGGAAGACGAGCACGAACCAACCGAGCAGGGAACTTGCAAGGATAGCGATGCCTGCGGCGCTGGACGTGAAGAATGTGCCAACCTCGCCGCCGAGCGAGACCTCTGCGAAGTCGGTGTCTCCAACCGTCCATTGCGGGGTGAAGAGGGAGAGTGCGGCGAATGCGGGGACGACAAGGAGGTGCCAGCCGATGAAATTGCGGGCGAAGCCGCTGGTCAGTTGCGGCCGTTGAAGCGCCAGCCAGCCATCCAGTGCGAGGACAGCGAGTAACAGGAATACGCCGAGGCCAAGCGTGTCGAGAACCGTTTCGCCGCCATCTACAAGGATGTCCACGAAGGCGATGCCGAGAACGACCGCAATCGCGACCCCGGCGAGCGGCCACACGATGCCGGGATAACGCATCAGCGAGCCGAGATTGGTGGCACGATGTGACGACCGGCGGCCCGAGGGTGAGCGGCGACGAGAGGATGACCGGTAGCTCCCGGCCTTGCGGCTGGTCTTTGGCCTTGTCTTGACTGTCATGGCGAAGTCAGACTTCGAGGGCGACCGGAAGGATCATTGGGCGGCGGCGCGTTTCCTGGTAGAGGAACCGCTGGAGCGCATCGTGTACGCGCTGATTAAAATCCGCGCGTCCAGCGACGTGCTCGGCCAGCGACTCCACGATGACGTCCCGCGCCTTGTCCATGAGTCCGTCCGAAAGTTCGCCGTCAACAAATCCTCTTGATATAACGTCGGGCCGGCCAATAGGTTTACCCGTTTTGCGGTCAACCGCGACTATCGCGACGAGGACTCCGTCACCGGCAAGGTGCTGGCGGTCACGCAGAACGACCTGGTCAACACCGACCGATAGCCCGTCCACGTACACGTAATCGGCAGGGATACGGCCTGTGACACGGGCACCTTTTTTCGTGATCTCGAGGACCTGACCGTCTTCCATGGTGAAGACACTCTCGGTTGGCATGCCGAGATCACGGGCGAGTTGTGCATGCATCACCATGTGCCGATATTCGCCGTGGACCGGCACAAAGAACGCCGGGTGTGCCAGGCTTAGCATTAGCTTCAGCTCTTCCTGTGCCCCGTGACCGCTCACGTGCACCCGGGCGATCCGGCTGAAGAGCACATGTGCGCCCAACCGATAGAGATTGTCGATTGTCCTGTTAATCATCATTTCGTTGCCGGGAATCGGCGACGACGAGAAGACGACAGTATCGCCGCTCTTTATCTCCACGTGCCGGTGGTCGTGGTTTGCCATCCGCACCAACGCTGAGCTTGGTTCACCCTGGGCGCCGGTCGTGATAATTGCGATCTGATTGGGATCGAGCTTTCGCATCTTCTCGAGCGGCGCGAGGATGTCATCCGGCGCCCGCAAGTAGCCCTGCTCCACCGCCATCTGCACGTTCTTCAGCATGCTGCGCCCGGTGACGAACACCTTGCGGCCGTGTGCCTCCGCTGCATCGATGACCTGCTGTACCCGGGAGATGAGTGAGGCGAACGTGGCCACAATTACACGCCCCTCAGCCTTCGCCATGATCCCGTCCAGGACTTCGCTGACGACCATCTCAGATGCTGTGTAACCGGATGTCTCAGCATTCGTCGAGTCCGAGAACAGGAGCAGCACTCCCTCACGGCCGAGTTCGGCGATGCGGGTGAGATCAGGGGGCTTACCCATGACCGGCGTGTGGTCGAACTTGAAATCGCCCGTGTGCAGGATCGTTCCCATGGGCGTCTGCAACGCGATCGCCGCCGCGTCCGGAATCGAGTGCGTGATGTGCACCCATTCCGCGGTGAACTTGCCCAGCTTTAGCTTGTCTCCGATAGGCATAGTGTGCAGTGGCACCTTTTTCAGCAGTTTGTGCTCTTCGAGCTTCACGGCGATCAGGCCGCGCGTGAGCCGTGTGCAGTAGACGGGGGGGAACTTGCCACCGGGCAGTCGCAATTTCGGAAGGAGGTACGGCAACGCACCGACGTGGTCCTCGTGGCCATGCGTGATCAGGATGCCGCGCAACTTCCGTTTGCGCTCCACGACGTAATCGATGTCCGGGATGATGAGATCGACGCCAAGCATGTCCTCGTCAGGAAACATGAGGCCGGCGTCGATGAGGACCATGTCCTCGTTGGTCTCGATGACCATGCAGTTCTTACCGATTTCGCCGAGCCCGCCGAGCGGGATCACCTTGAGGGAGGGAGGTGGCATCCGCTACAACAGCCGCATCTGTTCTGTCTGTGGGCCAGCCGTCACCCCGACTAGTTGCCTGTCGCCGGAATCCTCAAGGCTCTTGATCTTCTCAAGTGCAGCTGGAATCTTCGCGAAGTCTTCTTCAATTGTCTTGCGGAGGTTCCCGGCGTGGAGGGCGGCAGCCGGATGGTACAGGTGGAAGTAGTACTGTCCGTTCAGACGGCGCAACGTGCCGTGCACTTTCCCGATCGCATCACCGGGAAAGAACCACGTTAGCGAGAACCGGCCCAACGTCACGATCAGCCGGGGCTTGATGATGCTTGTCTGCTCCACGAGGTAAGGGCGGCACGATTCGACCTCGTCCGGGAGGGGGTCGCGGTTTCCGGGGGGCCTGCACTTCACAACGTTGGCGATGTAGACGTCCGAACGTTGCAATCCGATCGATCCCAGCATCTCCTCAAGGAATTTCCCTGCGGCGCCCACGAATGGGCGTCCCTGCTGGTCCTCGTGAAATCCGGGGCCTTCGCCGACGAACATCAATTCGGCCGCGGGAGAGCCTTCACCGGGGACCGCGCGGGTGCGCGTCGCGCTCAGCCCGCATTTCTGACAGGCGTTGATAGCGCTACAGACAGCTTCAAGGTCTGACACTGATCACGATGATAGCCGCCCGTCATTCAAGGGGTCAACGGATTTAACGAGTTATCAACTTCGGGGGCCTACGATGACCGCGAGAACGATGCCCACGCAATAAAGCACGAGGATCGGTGCCGCTACGAGCGTCTGCGTCACCGGGTCGATCGACGGTGTAACCACCGCAGCGACCAGGAAAGCTCCAACGATGGCCAGCCGCCACCAACCGACGAGTTGTCGCCACGAGACGAGGCGGATACGCGCCAGGAACATGATGATGATCGGCGTTTGGAACGCGACGCCGGTCCAGAACATTAGGCGTGTGACGAAGTCGATGTAACTGCCGATGCGGATCGCGGGCTGCGCAAGGTCGTCGTTGAAATTGAGGAGGAAGTCGAGCGCCGGCGGAAGCGCCACGTAGTAGGCGAAGGCAACGCCCAACAAGAACAGTCCGCTGGCGCCGAGCACTGTGCCGTAGAGCCAGCGCCGTTCGTTGCCGTGAAGGGCCGGCGACACAAAGCGGAGGCCGTGATAAAGGATCACGGGCATGGCCAGAACGAGGCCGCCGAGCAATGAAACCCGGAAGTAGACGACGAAGTTTTCGAACGGCTCGATGAAGACGAGGTTGAAGTCAGGCCGCCGCTCCTCGGCCGGCTGCTTGAGGAATTCGATGAAGTCGTCGGCGAAGGTTGCCGAGATCACGAGCCCGATGACTACCGCGATCGCGGACATCATCACCCGGTAACGGAGCTCCTGCAGGTGCTCCATCAGCGTCAGGTACTTCTCGTCGGTCTCCTTCTGTGGAGCGCCAGGCGATGGTTGCGATGGCGCGGTGCTGGTCATCGTGTGGCCCGCCTATTCCGGCGCGGCCCCGTTGGTCTTCGGCTTTTCCGGCGGCAGATCGCCGCCGGGCTCGATTATCGGTTTCGTGGCGTCCATCACCTGCTGCAGCGCTGGCTTCGTCTCTGTGACGACGCGCTCGATCTCGCCCGTCACTGAGCCAGCGCTCTTCGTCAGGCTTCCGCGCACATCGGCCAGTTCGCCGCGCAAGGACTCGTACTCTTTTGTCAGTTCCTGGAACTCGGCGCGCAGTTCCGCCGTGCTATCCGTGGCGTATCCCCGGAGGTACTTGATCCCCCGGGCGATCTGCACTGCCAGCCCGGGAAAACGCTCCGGGCCGAGCACGATGATGGCGATGATCGCGGCCAGCAGGATCTCCAGCGGGCCGATTCCGAAGAAGTTCATACGGCGTCCATTATAGATTACGAACGCGAAAACCCCCGGCGTTTTCAGCCGGGGGCCTGAGTTCGGGTGCTGCTAGAGGTTAGTCGTCGATCCCGCCCTGTTCCTTAATGAAATTCACGGCGTCCTGCACGGTGGCGATCTTCTCCGCGTCCTCGTCAGAGATCTCGACGGCCTTGCCCTCTTTGCTGAACTCTTCTTCCAGCGACATGATCAGCTCGACCAGGTCCAGGGAATCGGCGTTGAGGTCGTCCACGAAGGACGTCTCCGGGGTGATCTCGGACTCCTCGACGCCGAGCTGCTCAGCGATGATTTTTCGGACTCTTTCGAATACGGCTGGCACGGGGTTCTACCTCCTTGGGGTTAACGGGTTGCGAGCGTGCTCACAGACCCAAGTACTCCGTTGATGAATTTCGGGGAATTGTCTCCGCCGTACTCTTTGGCCAGTTCGACGGCCTCGTTGATGGCGGCCCGCATTGGCACCTTATTATCGAGTAGGATTTCATAGACCGCAAGCCGAAGGATATTCCGGTCAACTACGGCCATCTGATCCAGCGGAAACGCCGGAGCCGTCTCGACGATGACCCTGTCGATCTTCTCCCGATTGCTGGACACGCCCTCCACCAATTCCGCTGCGAACTCCCGAACCGCAGGAGAGGCGCCGAGCAATTGCGCCTGCTGGTCGAGAGCCACCTCTACGGGGTGTCCGACTGTGTCGTGTTCAAACAGCGATTGCAGGGCAATCACACGGGCCTTGCGTCGCTTTCCGATCATGGCTTAGAGGTGGAGGCCGCCATCGACGGCGAACACCTGCCCTGTGACGTAGCCTGACTCGTCGGAAGCGAGGTAGCCGACCATTGCCGCCACATCCTCCGGTGTGCCCATACGGTCGATAAGTAGCCGTTGGCGCACGCCCTCTACGATCTCCTTGCGGATGTCCTTCGTCAGTTCTGTCGGGATCAGCCCGGGTGCCACGACATTGGCCGTAACGTTGCGCGAGCCCATCTCGCGGGCGACGGCGCGCGTGAAGCCCAGGAGTCCGGATTTGGCTGCGGCGTAGTTAGCCTGGCCTGCGTTCCCCGCGAGGCCGGAGACGCTCCCGATATTGATGACACGGCCCCAGCGCTCCTTCATCATCGGCCGGAGGGCGGCCTTTGTGCAGAGGAACACGGCCTTAAGGTTCGTGTCCATCACCTCGTCCCAGTCCTGCACTGACATCCGCAGGAGCAGTGTGTCGCGGTTGAAGCCAGCGTTGTTTACGAGGATGTGGATGGCGCCGAACGCCTCCACCGTCTCCCGGACGATACGCTCCGCGTCTTCCTGCTTGCGCACATCGCCCTTCGTGATGATAGCTTTGCCGCCACCCTTCTCTATAGTTGCCTTCAACTCCTGCGCCTGCTTTTCGCTTTCGCGGTAGTTGATCGCGACGGCAGCTCCCTGTCCGGCCAGTTGCTTGCAGATCGAGGCGCCGATGCCGCGCGAGCCACCTGTCACGAGGGCGACGCGACCGCTCAGGTCAAACACGGTGCCACTTCATTTCCCCGCCTCGTCCCACGGGTAGTATTCAAGCGCCGGATGGCTCCTCTTCAGTTGGTTTGTGAGGATTTGGCCCGGCCCAATTTCCATAACTCGGGTCACGCCACGCTCAGCCATAAGGTCCACCGATTGGTACCAGCGTACCGGCGACCGGATTTGTGATGCCAGGTCAGCCCGGACATCGTCCGAGCTGGCCAGGGGTTGAGAGCTGACGTTGCCTATGACCGTGATTTGAGGCTGCTCGATCTTCGCCGCTTCCACGACACTGGAGAACGCCTCCGCCGCCGGCGCCATCAGCGAGGTGTGGAACGCTCCCGAAACCTTGACCGGGATACCGCGCCCGCCGCGGTCCTTCGCCAATCTGCATGCTTCTTCCGTCGCCTTCGGCGAACCACCGACGACGGTCTGGGTGGGTGCGTTGAAATTGGCCACTTCGGCTCCTGAATCGGCGCAGATGCCAAGCACCGTTTCCTCGTCCAGTCCAACGATCGCCGCCAGCGTTCCCGACTTGACGGCGCCCATCAGCCTGCCGCGTTCTCGGACGAGGCGAATGGCATCCTCGAACGCCAGGGATCCCGCCGCCACGAGTGCCGAATATTCTCCGAGGCTGTGGCCCGCCACGCAGGCCGGGCTCCGGTCGATTTCTCCCGATTCGATCGCTGCCGCGAGGATTGCCATGGATGTAGCGAGGATGGCGGGTTGGGCGTTCTCGGTCAGCGTTAACACCTCGTCCGGACCTTCAGCGCAGAGGGCTGAGAGCGCGAAGCCAAGGGTCTCGTCTGCGGTCGCGTAGATGCGCCGCGCCAACTCCGAGGCGGCGCGGGCGTCGTTCCCCATGCTCGCCTTCTGGCTCCCCTGGCCGGGGAAAACGATCGCGAGGCCGGGATCGTTGGGTAGCTGCTGGAGGAGTTCGGAGACCTTACCTGCGGGCGTGGAGGTTTGGCTCATTCAGGACTTTATGTGACGCTGACGCCGTCTTGCTCAAGTGTGAGACGCCCGAAATGGCAGTCAGGGTTGGGGCAGCGGCCAAACTCATCAAGGCGTGCCCGGCAGAACGTGCAATGGGTGGCGTCCCACCAGATGAAGTATGTGACGGCAGCGGCGCCGAGGAGCATCAAGCTCAGGGGCGGGAGCGCGAAAAGAAGGCCTCGTCTCATGATCAGGCGCAGTATAGCACGCAGGTTTACTGGGGCCGGGGGCGCCGCTCACGGCGTGCGGCGAGCACGTCTCGTCCGCGGTAGGTCCCACAAGTCGGGCACGCCCGATGCATTGGCTTGGGGCTGCGGCACTGGGGGCAGGCGTGCAGGGCCGGCACTGTCGCGGAGATGTGCGCGCGCTTGCGCTTCTTGCGGGCTACAGATGTCTTCTTCTTTGGTAGCGGGCCCATTCGTCAGTCCCCTTCTTCGATTTCACGCTTCAGCCCGGCGAGCGCGCTCCAGCGTTCATCGGGTGGTTCTTCGCATTGATGAGGGCCTTCGTTCAGATCGGCCCCGCAGATCGTGCAGAGTCCGGCGCAATCTGGCTTGCAGAGCGGCTTCACCGGCTCAGATATGAGGATATACTGGCGCAGCCCCTCCCGCAAATCCAGTTCGTATCGCTTATCAATCCGGAACGCCTCGTCATCCGCCGCCAGGTAGACTATCGCGCTCGTGTTGGGATCGAGCTCAGGCACGTACTCCTCTTCAAAGTCGAGACGGACCGGGACCCGCAGGTCCTTGTCACACCTTGAGCACTGCGCGTCGGTCACGCCTTCTGCGTCCACCTTGGCCAGCAACCCGCGGTCGGTCCGAAGGAGTCGCAGAGAACCCCGGATATCCTCGATCCTGTGGTCATCGACAGCCAGGTACGGCTCATCGATCTCGTACTCATTGACCGAGCCGAGACGTTGCCTGAGTTCTGTGAGTACGTTGAGGGTGAGCATGTCGATGAGCCGGGAGAAAGTGCTTCGAATATAGCTTACCTTAGCCCTCAAAAGGGTTTGCAAAGGCTCGCCGCGCGAGCCTATAATCCCGACGCAGCGCTGTCCATTCCGCCCCCGCCGACTGGCTCGCTTCCCCGCACCCATGGCTGCAACAACTGACCTATTCGGTTTGCAGGAAACGGACCTGCTGTTAGATAAGGCTCAAGCCCGGCTGGCTGAGATCGAAGACTCTCTTGCCGAAACGGAGGAGCTGCTGGAGGCGCGCGCCGAACTGGAGGCGAAGGAATCCATCGTCGATGGCATCCGCACTCAACAGAAGGAAGCGGAGGAGGTAGCGGAGGACGTGCGAGCCAAAGCGGCCGAGATTGAAAAGAAGCTCTACGCTGGCACCGTCAAGAACCCGAAGGAGCTCCAGGACCTGGACGCCGACCTCAGGTCAGTCAAAGAGCTAGTAGCCCGCCGCGAAGACGAACTCCTCGCCATCCTCGAGCAGGCAGAGGCCGCGGAGTCGGAGGCGGCGGAGGTGCGCGCGAAATTGGACGAGATCGAGGGTGACTGGAAGGCCGAGCAGGCAGAACTGCTGGTCGAAAAGAGGGAACTGGAACCGCAGGCCGAGGAGTTGCGAGCCCGGCGAGACGGACAGGCTGCTGGCGTTGACCGCAGCGTGTTGAGCATGTACGACAACATACGCGCCCGGAAAGGCGGTCTCGGCGTTGCCCGCCTCGAACGTGGCATGTGTGGGGGCTGCCGGATCACCCTCCCCGTATCCATCATGCAGCGCGTTCGCGGCGGCGGCGGCGTCGTCCAGTGCGTCAGTTGCGAGAGGATCCTTCTCAACTGATGAAAGCCGTCGGCTATTTCCGCGAGACGGGCACGAGATCCCTTGCCGAGCAAAGCGACGCCTTCCTGGACTTCTGCCAGTCCAGCGGCTACGAGGCAGCCGCCACCTTCCTCGACACTCAGACCGACAAGGAGCACGTTGGATTTCGGCAGCTCATGGACTTCGTCCGCCGCCAGGAGAACAGCGGGTTTATGCTCCTGGTGGTCCCCGACCTTATGACGTTAGGCGCCAACCCCACGGAGGCGATGCGACGGTACTTCCAGCTAGCCAGCCTCAGCCTCCCGATGGTTGGGATGGACTGCCGTGAGGACCTGTCGGCAACTGTCGTTGACACGTGGGGGCATGTCCGCATCAATGGCACACTCGGTGACCGCGTTAAGGCGGCCATGCGCCGCAAAGCCGTTAAGGGAGAGGCCCTTGGCAGGCCGCCGTACGGGTACCGAGTCGGCTCCAACCGCAGGCTCGTCATTATTCCGGAGGAAGGCTCGGTAGTCCGCTACATCTTCCGGCTGTACCTGAAGGACGGCCTTGGTATCCGCCGCATCGCCCGGCGGCTAAACGAGGAGGAGATCCGCACGCGCCGCGGCGGGCTCTGGAGTATGGTGACGGTACGGGACATCCTTCGCAACCGCGCCTACGTCGGGACTTACTCGCGGTTCGGAGTGCGGGTTCCGGCGAGCCATGCGCCGCTGATCTCTCGAGAGAATTTCCAGGAGGTGCAAGAGCGGCTGGACCAGCGCCGGCCAAGTACGACAAATCGCCATGTATCTCCATTCCTGCTTTCCGGCCTCACCTACTGCGCCCATTGCGGCAACAAGATGATCGGTGTCACACGAAAACAACGCTGGCAGCGAGGTGATGGAACCATGCGTTCTGCCCAGTATCGCTATTACCAATGCGAGTCCCGGACCAACCGTAGCCTGTGTGACTACCACACCCGCCGCGCGGAAGCCCTGGAGGAGGCCGTGCGTTTGATGCTCTCCGACCCGTCGTCACTTCACCGGAAGAACGGCAAGGGCACAATCGAAGACCATGAAGTCGTCATGGCGAAGCTCCGGGATAAGGTTCGCCGCCTGGACAAGCGCCTTGAGCAGGTCCTCGACTCCGCAGTCGGTGGGGAGATAGACAATGAGAAGCTGCTCGACGCGGCGACAACGGTTGCCTCGCAGCAACTGGTGCTGGAAGCCAAACTCAACGACGCGGGGAAGCAAGCGAAACTGCTAGCGACGGAGAAGGCCCGCCACCAGCACGTGCAAGCCATTCTCGCCAGGCTCACCGCCGCCTGGGAGAGCCTCGAGTTCGAAAGTAAGCAGGAGCTTCTTCGGGAAGCCCTTGAACGCATCGACATCTCCGACGACGAAATTCGCATTATTCCCCGAACCTGAATGCCGGGACGCTGGCTTGTCTACGCCGACGGGGCCTCGAGGGGGAACCCGGGTCCTGCTTCCATCGGCGCCGTTGTCTACGACGAGTCGGGCCAGGAAGCCCACACAGTCTCACGGCGCATCGGCCACGGCACAAACAACGAGGCTGAATACAAGGCCGCGATCGCCGGCCTGGAATCCGCTCTCGCTCTCGGCGGCGGGGAGGTCGAACTCCGCATGGACTCCGAACTGGTCATTCGACAGCTCCAGCACCGGTACAAGGTCCGCAATGAGCGCCTCAAGCCCCTCTTCAACCGCGTGGTCGAGCTCCGCCGCCAGTTCGATTCGTTCCAGATGGACCATGTCCCGCGTGCGAAGAACGGACGCGCGGACGAACTGGCAAACCTCGCGCTGGACACCCTGGAGGACGACTGACGCATCTCTGCACGGTGTTACAATTGAGGATGCCGCAGCAGGCCGGGTGACCGCTCCTTTTCGGAGGAGAGGAAGGTCCGAGCTCCACACAGGCAGCGCGCTGGGTAACGCCCAGGCGGAGTGATCCGACGGAAAGTGGCACAGAAACATACCGCTCTTCTCTGAAGGGCAAGGGTGAAATGGTGGGGTAAGAGCCCACCGGCTCCGGGGCGATCCGGAGGCCGGCTAAACCCCGCGCGGAGCAAGGCCAAATAGGAGGCTGTTAAGGGCGCCTGGCCCAATGTCTCGGGTTGGCCGCTTGAGCCCGGTGGTAACGCCGGGACCAGATTGATGGTCACCGTCCTTCTTCGAAGGATACAGAACTCGGCCTACAGGCCTGCTGCGGCCGAACCGCTACCACCAACCGCCGGCCGCTGACGTTATCCTTACGACATGCTCCTAAAGGACCTGGCCCGGGCCGAGGATGGCCGCCTCATCGGCGACGGCGACATCGAGATCTCCAGCATTGAGCACGATTCTAGGGCTGTCGCACCCGGGGCCCTCTTCGTCGCCGTCCCCGGATTCACCGTGGACGGCCACGCCTATTTGGGCCGCGCTGTAGAGAACGGGGCGGAGGCCGTCGTCGTCCAGGAGGACCGGGAGGGCATGTGGAAGTCGCTGGTTGAAGGCGCCGGGGTCGACCTGCTTGTCCTGGGGGATACACGGTCCGGCATGGCCCGCCTTGCAGCCGCCCTCAACGATTTTCCCGCTCGCAAGCTAAAGGTCGTGGGCGTCACCGGCACCGATGGGAAGACCAGCCTTTGCCACCTCGTCTCCCATGTATTCAGTGCGGCCGGGCTCAAGACGGGGCTCATTAGCACCGCCGAATGTCGCATCGGAGATCAACTCATCGCAGACACGGGGCGATTCACCACGCCGGAATCGCCGCAGGTCCAGTCAATGCTGGCCCAGATGGTGGATGCCGGGTGCGAGTGGGCCGTCATCGAGGCGACGTCTCACGGACTCGCTCTTCACCGCGTCGACGGGTGCTATTACGATATCGCCGCCTTCACCAACATTGGCCGCGACCACATAGACTTTCACGGCAGCGAGGACGACTATCGCGCCTCCAAGGGCCGCCTCTTCCAGATGCTGGACGATGCCCCGAAGAAAGGCGTGGAGAAAACGGCCATACTTAACGCGGACGACGAGGCCTGCGCATACATGCGCAGCCTCACGCGGTCGAAGGTCGCGACGTACGGCATAGAATCCGGCGCCGACTTCCGGGCGATCGGTCTGCACCCCGAGGGCCGCGGAACGCGTTTCCAGGCAGCCATGCCACGCGCGACTAGCGAGGTCCTGGTGCCGATGCCCGGGCCGTTCAACGTCTCCAACGCCATCGCCGCGCTTGCCATCACCAGCGCCGCCGAAGCGCCCCTGGATTCGGTGATCGCCGCCATCTCCACCTGGCCGGGCGCCCCCGGTCGCACGCAGTTCATCGACCGGGGTCAGCCCTTCACCGTTCTGGTGGACTTTGCCCACGCTCCGGAATCGCTGCGACGGGTGTTGCGAATGTTGCGGGATTCCTCCCATGGTCGTGTGATCGCGGTCTTCGGTTGCATAGGGGAGCACGACAAAGAGCGCCGTCCGGGCATGGCCCGCGCCGCCGCCGAGCTGGCGGACTACACGTTCATCACGGACGATAACCCATATTCCGAAGACCGCGACGCCATCCTCGCGGAGATCGCAGCGGAGATGCGCGCGGTCGGGAAGCGGGACGGCCACGACTTCTCCGTGATCCCCGACCGCCGTGAGGCGATTGCCCAGGCCCTCTCGATGGCCGTGGACGAGGATGTGGTCCTCCTTGCCGGCAAAGGTCACGAGCGCCAGGTTCACATCGGTGCCACCATCTACGAATGCGACGACCGGGAAGTCGCGGCACAAGCCCTCGCTCAGTTGGGCTACACCGCTTCCTGAAATTTCCCCAAACTTTTCGGGCGACGGGGCTTATAAGTCTCTCGATGACCTGTTAACATGCGAGGCAGGAAAGGAGGTGATGTGAATGGACCACAGTACGTATGGCCGTAGGCCTATCCATTCGCACCGCCACCTCAATGAGGTGCTGGTGTAGCCTGCTAGCAGGCTAGGTGCGTGGATAGTCTACGTGCCATCGAACAGGGGGTCAGCCGACAGGCTGGCCCCCTAATCTTTTGTCCCCTAACCTTGACCAGTCATGTGGATCAACCTCTCTGCCGTCCACGACAAACTCCGCACGGAGTTCGTCGGCCGCCGCCTCATGTACCTAACATCGACCGACTCGACGATGGACGTCGCCCGTCGCGAAGCGGAGGATGGAGCACCGGATGGCACCGTGATACTCGCCGAGGAGCAGACGGCCGGTCGTGGCCGCTTCGACCGTAAATGGGTATCGCCCGCCGGCCTCAACCTCTACCTGACAATCGTCGTGAGGCCTGATATCGCCCGCCTCCGTTCCCTTGGCGTTGTCACGCCGTTGGCTGCTTGCCTCGCCATTGACGCGGTTTCCGCCGTGAGACCGCTGCTCAAGTGGCCCAACGACGTCATCGTCGGGGGCAAGAAGCTGGGCGGTGTCCTGATCGAGAGCGAGACATCCGGTGATGAGGTGCGCTACGCGGTCGTCGGCATCGGGATCAACGTGAACTACAAGGTGGACGATCCCGCGATTTCGGCCATCGCCACCAGCCTGGTCAACGAGGCCGCAACTTCCGTCTCCCGCGAAGACCTCCTGGCGGCGCTGCTAAACCAGTTCGAAGAACTCTACCAGCGCTCAAGCACCGAGAAGGGGGATGTCCACGAATGGTGGCGCGCCCGCCTCGACACGATAGGCCGCCAGGTCGACGTCACTTTCCGGGGCGAGACTTACTCCGGCACCGCAAAAGACGTGGACGCCGAGGGTAACCTGCTGCTGCGCCTCGCCGACGGCAGCGTGATGACCCTGGAGGCGGGCGAAGTCTCGGTGCAGGGCTACTCTGCGGCCTGATCGCCGTCCGCTGGAATCTGTCGCCGCTGCTGGGGCTGCTGACGCCCATTTCCACTCTGGTTGAGGAACATCGTGATGACGTCCACGGGGATCGGGAACACCACCGTGCTGTTCTTCTCTGACGCAATCTCCGTTAGCGTCTGCAAGTAGCGTAGCTGCAGCGTCGTTGGCTCCTCCGCCATCACGCCCGCGGCCTCGGCCAGCCTCCGCGACGCCTCGAACTCGCCCTCGGCGTGGATCACCTTGGCTCGCCGTTCTCGCTCCGCCTGGGCCTGCCGGCTCATGGCGTTGATCATCTCTGCCGGCAGTGACACGTCGCGAACCTCGACGATGGTCACTTTGATCCCCCACGGCTCCGTCGCCTCGTCGATGATCATCTGGAGGCGCTGGTTCAGTTCGTCCCGCTTGCTCAGCAACTCGTCCATGTCCGATTGACCAAGCACGCTTCGCAACGTCGTCTGTGCCACGAGCGAGGTCGCGCGGATGTAGTCCGTCACCTTCACCACTGCCCACTCCGGGTCCAGCACGCGGAAGTAGACGACAGCGTCCACTTTCACCGTGACGTTGTCCTGCGTAATCACGTCCTGCCTGGGTACATCCATCGTCACGATTCGCAGGTCCACCTTTACCATGCGCTCCACGAACGGGAGGATGAAGAAAAGCCCCGGACCGCGTGCGCCGACCAGCCGTCCCAGCCGGAAGATGACGCCGCGCTCATACTCCTGGACCACTTTGAT
>DAINRO010000046.1:8415-20237 GCA_036741795.1 Chloroflexota bacterium | reverse complement strand
GGGAGAAAATCGGTGACGCCGGCGCCCGCCTCCACACCGCGCGCTCCCGCAACGACCAGATTGCCACCGATGTGCGCCTCTTCGTCATGAACGCTTGCGGCCTTGTCGTCGAGCGCATCCGCGCCGTGCAGTCGGCCCTCCTTGGTCTTGCCGAGACGAACATCGATACCGTATTCCCCGGCTATACGCACCTCCAGCGTGCCCAGCCCGTCCTTCTCGCCCACCACTTCCTTGCCTATTTCGAGATGTTGGACCGCGACTCCGAGCGCTTCGCCGAGTGTTACGGCCGAGCTGACGAGATGCCCCTTGGCTCCGGCGCCCTCGCCGGAGTGCCTTATCCCATCGACCGCGAAATGGTAGCCGAGGAACTCGGGTTCAGCCGCGTCTCCCGCAACAGCATCGACGCCGTCTCCGACCGTGACTTCGTCGTTGACTTCCATGCTGCCGCCGCCACGACGATGACCCACCTGTCGCGCCTGAGCGAAGAACTCATCCTCTGGTCCAGCGACGAATTCGGCTTCATCCGTCTTTCCGATGAATTTGCGACTGGCTCCAGCATCATGCCCCAGAAGCGCAACGCTGACATGGCAGAGATCACCCGCGGCAAGACCGGCCGCGTCTTCGGCAACCTCGTCGCCACGCTCACGATCCTCAAGGGTCTCCCCCTCTCGTACAACCGCGACCTCCAGGAGGACAAGGAGCCCCTCTTCGACACCACGAGCACCGTGCTCTCGGCACTCGATGTTATGGCGGCCATGCTACCCGGCATTACCGTCGATACGGCGCGTGTGGAGGCTGCGGCCAGCGGCGGTTACCTGGTCGCCACAGACGTCGCCGACTACCTCGTGCGCAAGGGCGTGGCTTTCCGCGACGCGCACAAGGCGGTGGTGGAGCTCGTGAAATACGCGGAATCCCAGTCCAGGCCGCTGGCCGACCTCTCGTTGGAGGAGTACCGCCGCTTCTCCCCCGAATTCCAGGAGGATGTGCTGGGCCTCGATGCCCGCGCCTCCATAGCCGCTCGCGACGTTCCCGGCGGTACCGCACCGGGGCGCGTCAAGGATGCCATTACAGATGCTCGCCGCCGCCTCGACGAACCCGCCGAATGAGCGGCGTCATAATCGCCCCCTCCATCGTCTCCGCCGACCTCGCCCACCTCGCCGACCAGGTGAAACAGTGCGAGGACGCGGGTGCCGAGTACCTCCACATTGACGTCATGGATGGCCAATTCGTCCCTGCCATCACCATCGGCTGGCCGGTGGTTGAGGCAGTACGCCGCGTAACTGGGCTCGTCCTCGACGTTCACCTCATGGTCGTCGACCCCGAGAAGCAGATCGAACAGTTCATCGATGCGGGCGGCGACATCATTAACGTCCACGTCGAGGCAGCCACTTCTCTCGAAGCGATAGTCGAGCGCGTCCACTCCCGTGGCAAGCGGGTCGGTGTCTGCCTCAACCCACCCACGCCCGTTGAGGCTCTGGACCGCATCCTCCCCGACATTGAGCAGGTCATGGTCATGAGCGTGAACCCCGGAAAATCAGGCCAGTCGTTCATCGAATCAGCATTGCCGAAGCTCCAGCACTTCCGCCGCAAGATCGACGAGAACAACTACCGCGCAAAGATCGAAATCGACGGCGGAGTCAAAGTAGACAACGCCCCCCGCTGCGTCGCCGCCGGCGCCGACATCCTGGTAGCCGCCAGCGCCATCTTCAACGACCGCGCACCGGCGAGCGAAAACGTCGCCGCGCTCCGGGCAGCAGCTTCAACGACGCCCGCTTAGCACCGCCGCCACATCAACTATTCGAGAGGCTCGTCGCCAGTCCCCACGAACTCGTCCGTAAACACCCGCGACACGTCATCCACCGGCGCCGCCAATCCGCCGTACTCCACCAGGTAGTCGTGCAGCGACTGCCACTGCTCCTGGTTTTGTGCGCCGATTCCGCCCTCGGCGGCAGCCCCGCCCTCGGCCATCCCGATCTCGGTCGCCAGCATGTACTGCTGGTGTTCCGGGTCTTCCTGGGGCGCATACTCCATAACGATGTCGACCGCCTCTGCCGGGTTAACCCGCGCGTACTCGATCCCCTTCAACGCCGCGCGAATGAACCTCGCCGCGATGTCAGGGTTCTCCGCCACGTACTCCTCCATCGCGATGTAAGTGAGGCCCAGTGTCGGCGCGCCGTCATCCGCCGCAGTAAACACGTTGGTTTCGAACCCGAGCGTCCGCAGTGTGTCCGGCTCGTTGGACAAAAACACCGGGAAGATGTCCACCGCCCCCTCTGTCAGCACCTGCGGCTCGAACCCTACCTTGACCTCCTGGATCGACGCCCTGTCGACTTCGTTCTCGTCCACGATCGCGAGGTAATCCGGGGTCACCGTCGCGCCCTTGTATCCCGCCGTCTTGCCCGCCCAATCCGCCGGCGTCTCGATCCCTGAGTCCGCCAGCACCGCGAACCCCTGCTGACCTGTCTGCCCGATCAACGCCAGCGAGACGACCGGAAGCTGCGGATCAGCCGTCCAGCGCTCCAGCACTGCACTGCTGTCCGCGGTCGAGAACTTCACCTCGCCCGAGGCCAGGAACCGGAAGTTCTCGCCCGGGTTGGAGTGCCTGATCTCCACCTCCAGGTTCTCCTCCGCGAAGAACCCCTTCTCCTGTGCCACGTATGCGCCGACGAACGGGAGATTCGCCTGCGGCTTAAACCCGGCCATGAACACGACCTTGTCCGGCTCCGACGGCGTCGCTGACGCCGAAGCAGTGGCGTCTTGAGCGGAATCTTCGTCACCGTCGTCGTTGCAGGCCAGCCCGATCAGTCCGGCAAACAAAGCGAACAGCAGGGCGGTGAGGGCGCGTGGAAGCATCGTTACTCCTTAGTGTGTGGTGCGAACGCTCTCGTGCCAGAACAGGACTCGCCGCTCCAGCAACGACAGCGCAACGTTGATGACGATTCCAATGAAAGCGAGGACGGCGATGGAGGCGAACAGCGTCGGCGTGTCAAGGTTCGCGTTCGCGACGTAGATGACAACCCCCAGCCCCCGGTCTCCCGTGAACCATTCGGCGACCACCGCACCGATCAGAGCAAGCGGATAAGTGATGCGCAGGGCCGCAAACAAGTACGGCTGTGCGCTCGGCCACCGCAGCTTGCTAAAGATGGCCCACGTTGATGCCCGCATCGACCGCATGAACTCAAGCGAGCCCGTATTCACGTCCCGAAATCCCGTCAGTGCGTTTACCAGCATCGGGAAGAACGAGAGCAGGGCGGCTACAACAACCTTCGGAGTGGTCCCAAATCCCAGGACGATGACGAGCACCGGCGCGATTGCCACCAGAGGCGTAACCTTGGCGATGATCGCCAGTGGAAATACCGTGCGCTCCACCGTCCGCGAATGCGCCATGACTGCAGCCAGCAGGATCGCCGCCAGGGAGCCGAGCAGAAGGCCCAGCGTCGCCTCGTATAGAGTCCACATCGCCTCGCGAGCGAAGAACTCCGGATCCTCAATGAAACGCTCCGCCACATCCGACGGCGCCGGCATCACGATGATGTGCACGTCCTTCCAGGCGATGTAGAACTCCCAGAACGCCAGTACTAGCGCGCACGCGATTACCGGAGGAAGCACGTACGTTACCAGTGCTCGCGTGACCACTCTCATGCTGCCGCCCTCAGGACATCTCGCAGGTGGTTCGTGTAGTCCAGGAACGGCTGTGTCCGCTCTGTCTCCTCCGTTCGCGGCCGCGGCAGCTCGATATCAACGTCAGCCACGATACGCCCCGGTTGCTTGGACAGCACGATCACGCGGTCTGATACGGCCACTGCCTCGGCGACCGAGTGAGTCACGAATACGACCGTCCGTCGTTCTGCGGCCGGCGCCTGCGACTGCCAGATCCGCAGTAGCTCGTAGCGCATCGCCGAGCGCGTGATCTCGTCCAGCGCGCCGAATGGCTCGTCCATGAGGAGCAGGGACGGATCGAAGACGATCGCCCGTGCCAGCGCCACGCGCTGTTGCATTCCGCCCGATAACTGGTGCGGGTAGTAGTTCCGAAAGTCCGCCAACCCCACCATCTCCAGGACGGCATCCGGGTCGGCGTTATCGACTCTCCCATTTCCGGCGATTTCCAGCGGCAAGCGAACGTTCGCGATGACGGATCGCCACGGCAGCAGTGAAGGGTCCTGGAACACAAAGCCCACATCGCGGCGGCCCTGCGCCCGGCCCGGCTGCTCCCCGTCTACCGAGACCACCCCTTCGCTCGGGTGGAGCAGCCCACCAATTGCCCGGAGCAGCGTCGATTTTCCACAGCCACTCGGCCCGATGATCGAAAGGAACCTGCCCCGGGGTACGCTGAATGTGAGGTTGTCCAGCACGCGGAGAGGGGCGCGCCCATCCTCGAAGACGTGCGACAAACCGCTCAGCGAAACGTGGTTCTGTACTACGGCCATGCCTGCAATCCGGTGGAGCCTCGATGGCTCGAACTGATATGGCTGCGGGGGTGCTGTCCTGCCGGCAGGCAAGATGGCCGTAAACTCGTTCTGCCGGAGGGCGCACCCCGCGCCACCTGCCCGGCGAGTCCCCACGATTGTAGTCGTGGCAGCGCAAAGGGCGCAATCCCTACCCGCTCACGTGTACGCGGGATATACTGGCGCTCACCCGCCCACCTGCGGGACATACCAAAACGGAGAATCTTAGAAATGGCGAAAATAGCATTTGTAGGCGGCACTGGGCCTGAGGGAGTCGGCCTGGCGATTCGCTTCGCAAAGTCCGGCAACGCCGTGTTCATCGGCTCGCGGACGGAGGAGAGGGCGGCCGAAGCCGTCGCGAAGGTCCAACAGGCCGTCCCGGAAGGCGAAATCTACGGCGGCTTCAACTACGAGGGCGCCGAGAAGGCGGACTTCGTCTTCATCACCGTACCCGCGAGCGGCCACGCCGAAGTCCTCGCTGAGCTTGCAGAAGTGATCGATGACCGCATCGTCGTCGATACCGTCGTACCACTGACCTTCGATGGTGAAGATGGGCCGCGACCGGCGATGCCAGAGGCGGGATCGGCAGCCGAGGAGGCACGTGATCTCCTGCCAAAAGCCACGATCATCAGTGCCTTCCAGCACCTGGATGCCTCCGCCCTGGCAAAGGTGGACAGGCCGATTCAGGGCGACGTCGTAGTCTGCGGCGATAACAAGCCGGCGAAGAAAAAGGTGATGGCGCTCGTGGAGGAGATCGAGTACGTGCGCGCCCTCGACGGCGGCCCTCTCATGAACTCCCGCATCACCGAGCAGATCACCTGCCTTCTCATCCACATCAACAAGATCTACAAGTCCCACAGCGGCATCCGCATCACCGGCATCTAGGAGCGCTGTGTCGATAACGGTCATCCCGTTGACCGGCATCCCCGAGGTCAAGTCCGGGGATGACGCCGCCCGGTTAATCGCCGATGCGGCACTGGATGGTGCCGGCCTCGAATCCGGTGATGTCCTTGTTGTCACTCAAAAGATCGTGTCCAAAGCGGAGGGACGTGTGATCGCCCTGGACACGGTCACGCCCTCTGCCGAAGCAGAGCGTCTGGCCGCGGAGACGGAAAAAGATCCTCGCCTCGTTGAACTCATCCTGCGGGAGAGCAATGGCATCGTAAGACAACGTGGCCCCGTCCTCATCACCGAGACGAAGCACGGATTTGTCTGCGCCAACGCCGGCATCGACGCCTCGAACGTCGGGCCGGAAGGTACGGTTTGCCTCCTCCCCGAAGACCCGGACCGCTCGGCCCGCGAGATCCGGGATGCGGTCAGGCAAGCGACGGGCGCTGATGTCGCCGTGATCATCTCGGACACGTTCGGGCGGGCATGGCGCGAGGGGCATACGAACGTTGCGATTGGGCTCGCTGGGATTCTCCCGTTCGTGGACTACGTGGGCCAGAGCGACTCCTTCGGATACGAACTCCGGGTCAGCACCCTCTGCGTCGCGGACGAACTGGCAGCAGCGGCCGAACTCGTCCAGAACAAGCTCGACGGCGTCCCGGTCACGATCGTCCGTGGTTACGACTACCCGCGGGGCGAAGGATCGGCCCGAGACATCGTTCGCGCGAGAGAGAACGACCTCTTCCGCTAGCCGCTGACAACCGCTGCAGCCGGACTGTACCCTACTACGGGGGTGGAAGGGTCCCGGTGGGCCTCCCGGTCTTCAAAACCGTGTGCCCCGGCGTCGCCGGGGGGTGGGTTCGACTCCCATGCACTCCCGCCACGAGTCTCAAGGTCACATCAAATGTTGTTCGCTGAATCAATTGCCCGGTCATATGGCCCGCTCGAAGTCCTTGTCGACATCTCGTTCGTGGTCGGCAAGGGGGAGCGTGCCGGCCTCGTCGGCCCCAACGGGTCGGGAAAGACCACGCTGTTGCGCATCCTCGCCGGTGAGGACCCGGACTACGAGGGTACTGGCGGTTGGAAGGGCGGCGGGCAGCCGGGGTATCTCAAGCAGGAGGCTGGCCTCGTCGACGACCGGACGCTGCTGGAAGAGATGTGGACCTCCTTCCCTGAGGCCCGTGGGGTCGATCTCCGGCTCAACCAGATCGCCGGCGAACTGGAATCCGGATCCGGCGATATCGACAACCTCGTCGACGAGCAGGCGGAAATGTTCGCAGAGTTCGAACGCCTGGATGGCTACCGCGTGGAGTCGCGCATCGGCCGCGTCCTGCAGGGTCTCGGCTTCGAGCCCGCCGATCACGCCAAGCTCTGCGGAGAATTCAGCGGTGGCTGGCAGATGCGCATCGCGCTCGCCAAGGTGCTCGTCCGGCAGCCGGAAAACATGCTCCTCGACGAGCCCACAAACCATCTCGACAGGTCGGCGCAGGACTGGCTCATCGAGGATCTGCTCGACTACAAAGGCAGCCTTCTCATCGTGACTCACGATGCGGAGTTCCTGGACCGCGTTGCCACCCGCATCCTCGAGCTGCGCGACGGCATGGTGGAGAGCTACGCCGGCAACTACAGCGAGTACCAGCGGGTGAAAGCCGAGCGCCTGATGCAACAGGACAAGGCCGCGGGACGGCAGGAACGCGAGTTGGCCCGCCAGCAGCGGTTCATCGACCGCTTTCGCGCCAAGCAGAGCAAAGCCACCAGCGTGAAGAGCCGCGAAAAGGCTGTCGCGAAGATCGAACGGATCGACCGCCCCAAGAAGGACTCCGAGGTCCACATCGGACTCGAGGCGAAGGGCCGCACCGAGAACGGCGTCCTCGTCATGGAAGCGGTCGGCCACTCCTACCCCGATGGACGCAAGGGCGACCACGTGGTCCTCATCGACGTCAATCTCCACGTCGAGCGCGGACAGAAGGTCATCCTCGTCGGGCCCAACGGCAGCGGTAAGAGTACCCTCCTCAAGATTGCCGCGGGCTTCCTCGAACCCGTCCAGGGATCGGTCCGCTGGGCCGAACTGGCCCGCCGCGGTTACTACGACCAGCACCAGGACGAGGCACTCGACCCGGAGTCCAGCCCCCTTGAGGAGGTCCGACTCGTGGCCCCGGACGAAACGGAAACGAGAATGCGGACGATTCTCGGCAACTTCCTTTTCCGCGGCGATGACGTCTACAAGCGCGTAAGCATGCTTTCCGGCGGCGAGCGAAGCCGGCTGGCGCTCGCGAAGCTCACCCTCCAACCCAGCAACGTCCTCATCCTCGACGAGCCCACGAACCACCTCGACCGGACAACGCGGCGCAAGCTGATCGACGTACTGGCTAAGTACGACGGCACGATAATCTGCGCCGCCCACGACCCGGGGTTGCTGGAGAAAGTGGCCACGCGCGTCTACGAAGTCATCGACGGGGACTGCCGGGAGCTGATGGACCTCCGCAAGGACAACCCGGTCTGAACTAGTCGGTGGCGCCAGCTGGCCTGATTACCAGCACGGGCCTATCGGCGCTCCGGCGCACGACGCCATCGGCGACGCTACCCAGTACGGCACGGCCAAGCCCTCCGCGCCCATGCGTTGCGATCGCGATAAGATCAGCGTTCGTCTCGTCCGCGGCCTGCAATATGCCGTCGACGGCCGAGGAGAGTACCACTGCCGAGGTCGCTTCGATGCCGTTAGCTACGGCACCCTCCGCGGCGCGGCCTGTAACCGTCTTCGCCTGCTCCAGGATCTCCCCCATCACGTCTCCTATCGCCGCTCCTTGAGAGGACTCGAACCCTGGATAGGTTGTGATCGGTGCGACGGCACTGAAGAACACCAGGCTTGCCCCCATGGTCCTGGCGAAACCCTCGATCGCGGGGATCACCGATGCGGCCACCTCCGACCCATCCACCGGCACAAGTATCTTCTTGATGACCGGTCCAGGCGCTCCCTTGTCCTCGCCCGTTCGTGGGTGGAGGAATAGTACCGGAATCGGAGAGGACTCCAGCACCCGCGACGCAACGCTCCCGAACAGCCAGCGAGTTACCCCGGAGCGCCCATGAGTACCGATCGCGACCAGGTCGGCGCCTTCGCGTTCGGCGATGCTGAGGATCCCCTCCGCTGCCTCGCCGCGGGTAAATGCCATTTTCGCGCTGGCGCCCGCAGCCCGAAGCTCCTCTACCTGTTCCGATAAGTACTGGCGTACGAGTTCCTCATCTCGCTCCATCGTTTGTAGCGTCAGCGTAGAGTCCCAGGCACCCACCGCCTGAACGACCATGGAAAGGAGCAACTCCGCACCGCTGAGCGATGCTATCTCAAGCACGAACGGGATAACCGCAGCCGCAGTGTCCGACCCGTCGAGGGGAACGACGATCTTCTTCAGAAGGGGTACTCCGGCAAAATGCTGATCACGTGAACGCCCACAACGATAGCACGTTCAGGTTCGCGCATCACCGGATGCGCAGGGTTCGACCGGAGACGCTATCGATTCGGGTGCCGGGACACGCGGGTCAGGGGATAGTGATGCTGGGCGGCAGCAGCCCTGGCGGGGTCGTGAGCGGACTCGCAATCGTCTCCGCGATGTTGCGCACGCCCGTCAACCGGTCTGCGTGCATACCGAACGTCGCCCGGCCGTTGCACTGCAAGCAATGGAAATAGTCTCCAGATAGGTCCGAACGGTGGACAAGGTCTCCAAGGCAGTTTGGACACACCTTGAGCAGTAAGGAAATGTCCATCTTGCGGGACGCCCGCCGAGGAAAGTAACGCAAGCCGTACCTCCTGTACGTAGCGGACCAGTTGACTCGCTGTGTCCGGCGCGAATAGTGGGGTGCGCTGCCGGCGTGCAAGACGATTGGCCGTCTCAGTGGCCTGCGAGGTTAGCTGTCGGGTTAGGGCTGAGAGGCAACTGCCCTTCCGCCTTTCGGCGGATTCACCCCCTTTGCGGCGGTGGATCCCCCGCTCCCCGCCATCCGGGCGAGGATTAGGCCAGCCTCAAGCTAGCACTACTACCACATTTTTTCAACGTACCGTGGTTACATCATCGTTACAAATATGTTCACAAATGGTTCATTGCCGCCTGCCGCAAGCGGCAATATGCTCTTGGGGACGACAGGAGGCACACGTGAAACTTTCGATATTCTTCGGCGGACAGATGGGTGTAGACGCCCACGTCCAGGCGGCGGTCAAGGCGGAGGAGGACGGGTTCGACGGGATCTGGTATGGACAGATATTTGGGCCCGACGTACTTACATGCATCGCGATAGCAGGGGACAAGACCTCGCGCATCGAGTTCGGCACCTCTGTTGTACCCACGTACCCGCGTCACCCGCACGTGATGGCGCAACAGGCACTGACGACGCAAGCTGCGACGGGCGGACGCTTCAACCTTGGGATCGGGCTCTCGCACGCTCCGGTGGTTGAGGGCATGTGGGGCCTCTCTTACGACCGTCCGGCCGTGCACATGCGAGAGTACCTCACGATCCTCAACTCGCTGATCGACACCGGCGCAGCGAGCTTCCAGGGAGAGAACTACAAGGTCCAACTCAGCGTGGCGGTGCCGGTGGAGAAGAAGCCGCCGGTGCTGATCGCGGCGCTCGCGCCGGTCATGCTCAAGATGGCAGGGACGATGACGGACGGCACCGTCACGTGGATGGTGGGCGCTAAGACGCTGGAGTCGCACATTGTTCCACGAATAACGAAGGCCGCATCCGAGGCGGGTAAGCCAGCGCCGCGCGTGGTCTGCGCGCTTCCGGTCGCCGTCTGGGACAACGCCGACGAGGCCCGCGAACGGGCCGCGCGCTCGTTCGCGATCTACGGCACGCTGCCGAACTACCAGCGGATGTTGAACATCGAAGGCGCGGGCGGGCCGGCAGACGTCGCCGTGGTGGGCAACGAGGCGGAGGTAGAGCGGCGGCTGCGTGAGCTGGCAGAAGCGGGCGCGACGGATTTCGTGGCGGGCGAGTTCCCCGTCGGCGATGACCCCGAGGGTTCCCTGAAGCGCACGCGCGATCTCCTGAAGAGTTTGATCGGGAAGATCTGATCCTGGCGAGGCCCGTATACATCCGCGCCACCATCGCGGCGCTTGTGCTGCTGTTGCCGGCCGTGGCCACTCCGCTTCCGGCCCGTGCCGATGAGCCGCTGGATACGGCGGCGCAACTGTCACCCGAGGAGGAACTGGCCGAGAAGTACAAGCCGTTCCTCAAGTTAACGCTCCAACGCATACCCTGCAGCAAGTCGGGTAACGTCTACGACCCGGCGAGCCTCGACATCCTCTTCGGGAACCCCGACGTCGAGTTGATGAAGTGGCCCGAGAGGGAGCTCATCAAGACGGCGCCGGAGCCAGGCGACCTGATGGGCCTCGGCGAGGAGTACTACCTCAACTTCCCCGGCAACCCGCGGCGTCCCGGATGCCGCTACGAGCAGGACTATCTGCGTTTCCGCGAGGGGTTCGAGCCCACCATCTACGCCAACGCCACCACGGAGGAAGGCGAAGGGCTGGGGATCGGCTACTGGTTCTACTACTACTACAACGACTTCGCCAACAAGCACGAGGGCGACTGGGAGATGATCCAGGTCCTGTGGGACGACGTCTTCACGATCGAGGAGGCGCTCCAGACCGACCCGACGCGCACTGTCTACTCGAGCCACGCCGGCGGCGAGCAGTCCGGGTGGACCGACAAGAAGCTTCAAAAGATCGACGAAACGCACCCGGTGGTTTACGTGACCACCGGTTCGCACGCCTCCTTCTATTCCGAGGGCGTGTTCATGGGGGTGGCGAAGCGCGGCCAGGTCTTCGGCTGCGATCCCACGACGGGGCCGCACCGGACCGTGGAGCCGGAGATCGTCTATCTGCCGAACGAGCCGCCGACAGATCCGGACGATCCCAACGCCTGGATGTCATTCGAGGGCGCCTGGGGTGAGATCGACCGGAACAGCATCTTCTCCGGGCCGCAGGGGCCGCCGGTGCGGCCGCGGTGGGTCGATCCGTTCGAATACGCCAACCAGCAGCGCGACTTCAGCGACAAGGTGCCCGATTCCGTGCTTGGCATCGATCCCAGCGGCTTCTTCTGCACCGTCGTTAACGCCGGGTCCGACTTCATGATCTTCTTCGTCGAGTACCCGATCCCTGTCGGCAGCGCGATCCTGGTCACCATGGTCCTGGCCGGGCTCGTCCTCTTTAACGGCGTGCCCGACGGGCTGGTAGGCCGATCCCGGTCGGAGGCTGGCCGCGCTTATGTGCCGCCCGGGCCTGGATTTCTCCGCAAGGAGCGGCGAATAAGGCAGCTTGCCCGCTCTCCGCTGCGCCTGTACGCGATGCACTGGTGGCTGTGGATGCTTGTCGGCCTCGTCTTCGTGCCCATCTCGGTTGGGTTCATGGCGCTCGACCAGGCCTTTGGCCTGAACTCGCTGGACGACATCGTGAACAGCAGCGTCGCCGAGCCGTTCATGCAGATCATCGGGATGTC
>DAINRO010000046.1:0-8315 GCA_036741795.1 Chloroflexota bacterium | reverse complement strand
GCCGTGATCATCGACGACCACAGGGCCGTGAGTTCCATGAAACGGAGCGCTTACGTCGTGAAGGGGCGCTGGCTGCGGACGTTCTTCGTGGTCGCGCTCATCGGCCTGTTGATCGGGCTGCCGGGGCCATTCCTGACGTTCGCAGCGCTGGTGCTCCTGGAGCCGCCGGTGCTGCAGACGATCTACCCGTTGCTCACCATGCTCTACGTATTGGTGTTGTTCCCGCTGGGGTTCATTTGCTCGGGGTTGCTGTACGGGGATCTTTCGTCGGACCGGCCTAACGTCCCGTGAACTGCGGCTCGCGCTTCTGGATGAAGGCCTGGACGCCCTCCATGAAGTCCTTCGTGCCGAAGAGGGGCAGCAATTGCAGGAAGACGTGGTGGACGCTGGCCTCGAACGTCTCGTCCATGCCGAGGCGCATCATCCGTTTCGTGGCCTGGACGGCGAGAGGGGCGTTGGCGGCGATCTCCTCGGCCATCTTACGCGCGGCAGGCATCAGTTCGTCGTGCTCGACGACGTGGTTGACGAGGCCCAACTCCAGCGCCTCCTCGGCGCCGAGGGTCTGGGCGCGGAAACAGATCTCAGCGGCCTTGGGCCAGCCGACGAGGCGGGGCAGGAGCCAGGCGCCGCCGCTCTCGGGGAGGATGCCGCGGCGCGTGAAGACGGCCGCGAGCTTGGCGGTGGTGGAGGCGATGCGGATGTCTGCACCGAGGGCGAGGTCCATGCCGTAGCCGGCGGCGGGGCCGTTTATCGCGCAGATTACGGGCTTGTCTGTGTTGTGAAGGACCACTGGCGGGCTGTTGTTGAGGTCGAAGCGCTGAGCCAGTGCGCCGCCACCGCCGTTGTTGGCCACGGCGCCAATCCCGGTGCCAGCGGCTAGGTCCTTGAGGTCAAGACCTGCGCAAAAGCCGCGGCCCGCGCCGGTCAGGATGATGACGCGGATGTTGGTGTCGGCGTCCGCGGCCTGGACGGCCCGGGAGAAGGACTCGAGCATCCCGGTGGAGAGGGCGTTGAGGCGGTCGGGGCGGTCCAGGGTGACGGTGGCGATAGCGCCGTCGGTCTCGTACTTGAGGTCGGTGTATTCGGTCATTTGGGGCCTCCTGCGATTAAGTGTGGATAGATTAGCACGCGCGGTTGCCCGCGGGCGGCGATGGCGCCTAGAATCCGATTAACCCTCGCCCCATCGCTGCGTTTCACCGGGTAGAGACCAGCGCGCCACCGGGGCGTGTAGCTGGCTATTGCCTTTCGAAAGGTGGTCACCCTATGACAACCCATATCCTTGCTCGCATCA
Source organism: Chloroflexota bacterium (assembly GCA_036741795.1). GTDB lineage: Bacteria > Chloroflexota > Dehalococcoidia > SM23-28-2 > RBG-16-64-32 > DATKKM01. The sequence continues at coordinate 7,024 of DAINRO010000046.1, read as the reverse complement.
GCGTATTCGGCGTGTTGCTCGCGGTAGTGGGCGCGTTACTTGCGTCCGGATTGTCCGTGAGGGCGGCCGTCATCACGGTCAACTCAACTGCCGATGACCTGACTGTCAACGGAAACTGTACGCTGCGGGAAGCTATCCAATCAGCGAATACAGACTCGGCGGTCGACGCATGCGCGGCGGGCAGCGGTGACGATGTCATCGACTTGCCGGCCGGGACGTACACGATCACGATCGTCGGTTCGGGTGAGGACGCCAATGCGACCGGGGACTTCGATATCCTGACGAACCTGGCGATCAACGGGGCGGCGGCGGGAACAACGATCGTGGACGGTGGCCAGCTGGACCGCGTGTTCGATATCTCGACGAATAACGGACCGACAACGACCACAATCGCCGGTCTCACGGTTCGCAATGGTGGGGCGAATGGAGATGAGGACGGAGGAGGAATTCAGTCGGACTACACACTCACGCTCAGTGGCGTGATCGTCACGGAGAACGACGGAGACGACGGCGGCGGAATCGAGAACGACGGCACGTTGACCATCAACGACAGCACCATCAGCAACAACACGGCCGATGAAGGCGATGAAGGAGGTGGGATCTGGAACTCTGGGGACCTTACGGTCAACCGGTCCACGTTTAGCGGCAACACGTCCGATGACAACGGGGGTGGCGCAATCTCGAACGAGGGTGGATTGGCGGAACTCAACAACACCACGGTCTCCGGGAATACTACCGTCGGCGCCGGCGGCGGCATCCTGAACGACGGGGGATCGACGCTGCTACTGAACAACTCGACGATAGCGGGCAACTCCGCCGACGGCGGTGGAGGCGGGATCGCGGCCGAAGATATCATCAACAAGTCTGCTTCCATCCAGGTTCATGACACCTATGTATCGGCTGGCATCGGGACGTCAGGGGCCTTCGGCTTTGCCCTCCTCGGAGGCAGCGCCATCGACCTGGCGAACACTATCGTCGCCAACAACCCGACCGGTGGGGACTGCGAAGTGGAGACCGGCTCGTTCCAGAGCAACAATAGCCTGGACAGTGACGGGACGTGTGGGTTGGCGGGGCCGGGCGACAAGTCGGCCGTAGACCCGCAACTGGCGGCGCTGGCGAACAATGGCGGCCCGACGGAGACGCGGGCTATCCCGGCGACCAGTCCGGCGACGGACGCCGGCGATCCGGAGACATGCCTCACAGAAGACCAGCGCGGCATCACGCGGCCGCAGGACGGCAATAACGACGGGACCTCCGTCTGCGACATCGGCGCATACGAGCTGCAGCCGGCGACGCCGGCGCCCTCGGGCACGCCGACGCTGGCACCGGCAACAGCATCCCCGGCGGCATTGCCACCGACCGGCGCATCCGGAGATAGCGGCGGTTCTTCAATGCCGTGGCTGGTCCTCGCCGGGCTGGCGACACTGGGAGCGATCGGCGGGTTCTTCATGGTCCGCAGGCGAATGGGCGCAACCACCAGCTAGCGTCACCTACAGCGAACATGAGGGCGGGCACGGCCACCGTGCCCGCCTTTCTTCTTTCCGATTTGATCGAAGGGGAACCAAATCGCATCTCGATTCCGTTATCCTTAAGTCGACCTGCCCGGACGGCCATGGAGGAGTGCCCCGAATCCTTGGATGCCAGAGACACCGCCCAGAAAATCGTCGATAACGTCGAGAGCGTGATCATCGGCAAGCGCGCGCAGGTGGAGCTTGCCGTGATGACCCTGATGTGCGGCGGGCACCTGTTGATCGAAGACGTGCCAGGCGTCGGAAAGACGATGCTGGCGCGCTCCCTGGCCAAGTCCAGCGGCTGCTCCTTTAACCGCATCCAGTTCACCCCGGACCTCCTCCCGAGCGACGTGACCGGCGTCTCGGTCTTCAACCAGACCACCAGCGGCTTCGAATTCCGTCCCGGCCCCGTACTCTCGCAGGTCGTACTCGCTGACGAGATCAACCGCGCGACCCCCAAAGCCCAGTCCGCCCTCCTCGAAGCGATGGAGGAGCACCAGGTGACCGTGGACGGAATCACGCACCGCGTACCGGAGCCGTTCATGGTGATGGCTACGCAGAACCCCATCGAATACGAAGGCACCTTCCCTCTGCCCGAGGCGCAACTCGACCGCTTCCTCGTGCGCCTCGAACTAGGCTATCCTGCGGCTGCGCAGGAGCGGGAGATGATGCAGCTCCAGCTCCATGGCCACCCGGTCGGTGAGCTGGCCGAGGTCTGCGAATCAAGTGAGGTCCTGGGCCTCCAGGCTGCAGTCCGAGAGGTGCTCGTGGACGTCCTGGTGCAGGAATACATCGTCAAAGTCGTCGAAGCGACCCGCTCGCACATCAGCGTCTACCTCGGCGCCTCGCCGCGCGGATCCCTCGCCCTGCAGCGGCTAACGCAGGCCCGCGCCGTCCTCGAAGGGCGAGACTACGTGCTCCCCGATGACGTGAAGTCGCTCGCCTACCCGGCATTGTCGCACCGGCTGATCCTCAAGGCGCAGGCTCGCGTGCAGGGCGTGACCGCTGCGCAGGTCATCGAAGAGTGCTTGCAAGGGATACCGGTGCCCGGAGTGCGACCGAAGGAGTAGTGAGTAGTGAGTGGTGAGTAGAGAAGGGGCGATAGGCGGGTAGATGGTCTTGCGGGCCCTGCGGCGGGCGATGTGGTTTCCGGCCGATATCGTTGAGTTCGTCATCGTCAACCACAGCCTCGTCTTCGTCCTCCTCGCCTTCGCCGCCGCGGCGATCATGGCGGGGACCACCGGCCACTGGCTGTTTTACCGCGGTGCCTACCTGATCGGCGGTCTCACCGTCCTCTGCTTCGTCTGGACACGGATCATGTCACGAGGCCTCGATGTCGAAGTGGAGCGAGCGACGGAGCGGTTGCAGGTGGGCCAGGAAACTGAGACCCGCCTGAGGTTCAAGAGCCACAGCGCCTGGACGAAGCTCTGGCTCGAGATCGAGGATGAGACCGACATACCGGGGCGTTCCTCGAAAACAGTGGTGACACTGCCTGCCAAAGGCTCGCGCAACTGGAAGATCAACACCCGTGTCCGCCGGCGCGGGAAGTACTCTATGGGCCCTGTCAAGATCACGACGGGCGACCCCTTCGGGCTGTTCCGCCGCTCGAAACGCTACGGTGGGCCGCAGCCCGTGCTCGTACTCCCCTCCGCCGAGGAGTTGCCTTACTTCTGGGCGCCGGTAGCTCAGCTCCCCGGCGAGGGGTCGGTCAGCAAGCGGACGCACTACGTCACCCCGAACGCCTCCGGCATTCGCGAGTACTATCCCGGAGACAGCTACAATCGCATCCACTGGAAAAGCACGGCGCGCCTTGGGCGCCTGATGGCCAAGACCTTCGAGATGGACCCGACTAGCAGCGTCTGGGTCGTGCTCGACATGCACAAGGACGTGCAGGCTGGCAAAGGCGACGAGAGCACAGAGGAATACGGCGTCCGTGTGGCGACATCCCTCGTGTACCACTTCCTGCAGGCGAACCGGATGTTCGGCCTGATCATGCACGGCGCCGACCGCATCGCCTACGCGCCGTCGCGCGGCGCCCAGCAGTACATGCGAATCCTCGAGTCGCTGGCGGTGGCCGAAGCGCAAGGGGATGTCCCACTGGCGACCCTGCTTGAAGAGGAAGGGCGTCACCTGGGACGGCACAGCACTGTCATCGTGGTGACGCCATCACTGGACGAGAAATGGACAGCCGTGCTGAGCCTGCTCCTGGAACAAGGCGCCCGTGCTGCGGTTGTGCTTCTCGATCCTGCGAGCTTCGGGAAGAAGAACGCGGGAGACACGTCTACGGTCGCCGCGCTGGCCGCGGCCAGTGTCCTCGTCTACGAGGTGCGCTCCGGGTCCGACCTGTCGATGATGCTGGGCCCAGCGGGCGTGGTCACGGCTGGCACCCCGGAGCGGCAGACCGGCGGGGCGGGGCGAGCGTTCGCGGTGGGAGCAAGGTAGATGGCCGAGCTGGACTGGGCGCGAGCAACCCCGGCGGCACGAGACGAACCAACGGTCCTCGACCGGCTGCCGCGGATAGCGGATTGGGAGTCACTGATCGCGCTCGTCCTGGTCATCGGTGCCACCTTGAGTGTGACGTTGGTCCTCGAAGCCGGCGGCTGGTCCCAGGAGATGCCGGCCCTGACGACGGTAGCCTTGATCGCAATCGCGCTTTCTACAATGCTCGCGCGCTCGCGGACGCCGGTCTACGTCGCGTGGCCCCTTGGCCTCGTGGCCGGCCTTGGAGTCTTAGCGTGGCAAACGCTTGCCGAGGCTGGGCCGGGCGGCCTCGAAACCCGTGTGGACCTGGCCTACGACCGCTTCGCGGCCTGGGTCGAGGTGGCGAACACGAATGGCGTTACGAACGACCCACTGCCGTTCAACACCCTCATCCTCGCCCTGACCTGGGTCGGCGTGTTCCTCTTCGGATGGAGCGTGTTCCGCTGGCACAACGCCTGGATCGGGATCATCCCCGGCGGCATCGCGATCTTCCTCGACCTGACTCTCGTCGGCGACGACCTCACGGGTTCGATCATCCTGTACATGCTTTGCGGCAGCCTGCTGGTGATGCAGACGAATTTGCTCTCGCGCATGGCTCGTTGGCGGCGTGACGGCACCGATTATCCGGCGATGATCAACCTCACGTTCCTCAACTTCAGCTTCTGGGCGCTTCTCGCCCTCATGATCGCGTCCTGGGTGGCGCCGGTTGGGCCGTACTCGACGCCGGCCCCCGTACAACAAGGGATCGAGGGAGTGCTCTCGCTCGGCACGGACTTTGTGAGGCTGGCCGGGCCGCTTCAGTCCAACAAGGTCGTTCCAGTGCACGAGTACTCAGGGGCGTTGCCGTTCCAGGGGTCGGTGGACCTCGGCGAGCGCGAACTCCTTTCGGTGCAGGTGCAGGACCCGACGATCCAGGGGCCGTTCCTCCTCCGCGGCAATGTCTACGACCAGTACTCCAGCGGCGGGTGGACCACGGGCGACCGCCGAAGTCTGGACTTCCCGCCAAGCGCCGAGGAGGAAGTACGCGAGGGGCTCAACAACGAGGAACTGGAGGGGCTGGTCGTCCCTCTTGAAGTCACGCTCGAAGCGAAGAGCGTGGTGGGGACTGTGGTTTTCACACCGGGCGAAACGCTGTACGTGAATCGTGAGCTAAAGGCCGAGGTACCGGCCGGCAGCACCGAAAAAGTGTCCCTTGACCTGTCGCAGGACGGGCGCTACCTGAGCGATTTGGAGGTCCTTAACGAGAACGTTCCTGACGATCTAGTAGGACTGCAGGTCGTGCGAGGCGACGGCGGATCGGTGCGGTACGTCGAAGCGGCGAAGCTCGACGAGGATGGCGTGCTTAAGGACGCGGTCCGGCTGGACCCGGGCGCGCGCATCAGGAAGAACCGCTTCTACAGTGTGTCCGCGTTCGTCCCGTTCTTCTCTCCGGACGACTTGCGGGCCGCGGAGGGAGAATACCCCCTCTGGGTACGCGAACAGTACCTGCAACTTCCGGCGACTCTACCCGAACGCGTACCCGAACTTGCGGCGCAATTGGCGGCGGGTGAGGACAACGCCTACGACCAGACGAAGGCGCTGGAGGACTACCTCCGCACGTACCCGGTGGCGTACGACATCAAAGAAGCGCCGGAGGGACAGGACACCGTTGACCACTTCCTGTTCGAGGAACGACGGGGCTACTTTGACTACCACGCCTCGGCAATAGTCGTGATGCTGCGCTCTCTCGGCATCCCGGCGAGACTGGCCGCGGGCTTCGCGGTCGAGGACAAGGACATCGACGAGGAGACCGGTGCCTACGTTGCCCGCGACCGGAACGCCTACGCCTGGCCAGAGGTGTACTTCCCCGGTCATGGCTGGGTGGCGTTCAACCCGAGCCCGGACCGCCCCGCCGAGCTAAGGCCGAGCGAGCGCGAGGGCGTGGAGTTGGGCGACGGCTCGATCCAGGACCTACTGGACCAGTTGCCGGTGTCCGGCCAGGACCAGGCCTTCACCCCGCCGGAGGGGGACGAGATCAAACCGCAGGGGCTGGGTGGGGCTGGCGGGTTTCCTGTAAGCACCCAGCCCGGCGCTCCGTCCATGCTGACGCTGGGCATCCTGGCGTTCGCCGGCGCCCTGGGGGTTGCCGTTTTTGCGGGCTGGCAGCGGTCGGTGGCTGGAATGCCTTACGAGCAGCAGATATGGGAAAAGACGGTCCGCATGGCGAGCTGGGGCGGGATGCCTCCGGGACCAGGGCAGACGCCGCACGAGTACGCAAAGCGGCTCGGGAAGCGCTTCCGGGACGTGTGGGAGTGGGACGAACTGGCGGAAGCCTATACGCGGTCTAAGTTCGGCCACCGACCGGCCGATGAGGCGGTGAGGAAGCGGCTTGGCGTGATCTGGCCGGATGCGCGGGGGGCGCTGATGGGAGGGATATGGCGGCGACCGTTCCGGAGAGGGAAGTAAGAAGTTAGAAGATAGAAGTCAGAAGTGGGTGGCGGCTTTACAACGGCGCGCCGGTTAGCCCCAATAGGCCCTTGATGTACTGGACTTCGCCGAGGTGTTCGGCGGTGTGGCCGATGCAGAAGAAGTTGAGGACTTCCGCGCGGGTCATCGTGTCCAGCATCGGGTAGACGGGCGTGAGGAAGGGGAGAGGGATCTCGATGCCACCGTCGCGCTCATCCAGGGTGTCGGCGTAGGCCTGCATGGCCTCGCCGACCGACACCGCGTAATCCAGCAGGTCCGGCATCGGGAGGCGGACGCGGGCGATCTGCTCGCGGTTAAGGCCGGTCCCGAAGGGCGGATTGCCGGGCTCTTCAACGGAGAGCTTCTGGTGCCAGCCGTCGCGGGCGAAGACGGACGGCTTGTTCATGAGGATGCCGTGGATGATCTCGTCCTCGGATCGGTAGGCGTGCCAGATAGCGAAGGTGATGTGGTTGGCGTTCCATTCGGGCTGCCAATGCAGCTGGTCTTCGTTCATCCCCTCGGTGAGGAGCTGCGGGTACCAGTGCCAGAAGTGGAGGTTCTTGCGGAGGGAGTCGCCTACGGACATG
>DAINRO010000045.1:17500-20401 GCA_036741795.1 Chloroflexota bacterium | reverse complement strand
ACGCTCTCGGACGTGTCACTGATGAACAACTTCTATAACAAGAGTTGCGGCTGATCCCGCTCAGCTAAGCGTAAGCCGGAATCTCTACCGGCCAGCGGTCGTTCCACGGCCGCGCCACTTCGAAGGCGTATGCCGCCTGGAGCGCAAGATCGTCCCGGTGGCGCGGCGCCACGATCTGGAGACCGATCGGCAACCCGTTATCGCTGAACCCGGTTCGCACCGTGATCGCCGGGTGCCCGGAGATGTTAAACGGTGGCGTGAACGGCACCACGTGCAGCGGGTGGGCCAGCGGCTTCCCGTCCACCTCCTCCGGCCAATGGCCGCGAGCATCGATCGCCTCGAATGCCAGCGTCGGCGTGAGCAGCAAGTCATACTTCTCGAAGAACTCGCCCAGCTGCTTCACGAGAAGCGCGCGCGCCCGGTACATCTCGCCGAACCGTGGCCACGTCGTCTTCTCCGCTGTCAGCGTCCCCTCCAGGAACGCGTGGCCGAACCGGTCGCTCTGGTCTTCCAGCTTGTCGTAGATCTCCGCGTAGGTCTCCGTGGACGAAATGCGTCCCCACATCGGCCCCAGGTCGTCGAAAACATAGTCGATGAGGTCGACGCCGTAGCCCATCTCCTCGAACGCCTTCACGCCGTTCTCGCACTCGCGCCGCACGTACGGCTCGATGTTGGCGTAGCCGAGGTCCGCGCTGTACGCAATCCGCAGCTTCTTTGGCAAATCGCCGAGGATTGCCTCATACGAGTAGCCGGGGTGCGGCAGGGAATCCGGGTCCGTCTCCGCGGTACCGACCACCTGATCCATGAACAGCGCGATATCGCGCACAGTCCGCACCATCGCCCCCTGCACGCTGGTGTCGCCCCAGCTCAGCATTTTCCTCGGCCCCATCGGCACCCGACCGTACGAGCATTTGAGCCCCGGCAGCCCCGTCCACGACGCCGGGATGCGGATGCTGCCGCCGCCATCGGAGCCCGTGCAGAACGGCACCTGCCCCGATGCCACCGCCGCAGACGACCCGCCACTTGATCCCCCGGGAGTACGCTCCGGGTTCCACGGGTTCCGTGACACCCCAAACAGCAGGTTCTTCGTGATCGCCGTGTAGCCAAATTCGGGCGCATTGGTCTTGCCCATCGCAATCGCCCCCGCCGCCTTCAGCCTCGAAACTTCGGTCGAATCGCCGTCCGGCATATTGTCCCGGTACGGAACAGACCCGTGCGTTGAGGGGAACCCCGCCAGGTCCTCGAGTTCCTTGACCCCGAAGGGCAGACCCTCCAGCGGCCTCGCGTTTCCGTTGGCCGCCCGTTCTTCCGCCGCCTTTGCGTCTGCCAGCAGTTCGTCGCGGTCGCGCATCCCGCACCAGGCGTTAAGCACCTCATCCGTCTCGTCGATTCGGTCGAAGCAGGCCTGCATCAACTCAACGGGCGACAATTTCTTCGAGCGGATCATCGCCGCCAGTTCGTGCATGGGCTTGAAGTTCAATTCAGATGGCATCGGGCGCACCTCCTTGGCAGTGCGGATGATACCAAACGGGCACAAGGAAATGGGAAATGGGATCGGGAGACGGAAGGGGACCGCCGGTTCCTATTCCCAATTTCCTATTTCCCCTTGACATCTCAGGCCGCTCAATCTATAAACAACTACGCGGGTAACCTATCGGCTAATTCGATAGACGCAGGCTTCAGGCCGCGAGCAAGGAGGCGGTGATGAGTCTTCTGGGACGGCTGATGACGAGGCACGGGGCGCCGCCGCACCCTGCCTTCGAAGACTACCTTCGCGGGAAGCAAGTCCGCTTCTCCCTCCACCACCACGAACCCGCGTACACTGCCCAGGAACTAGCTCACGTCGAGCACGTTCCCGGTCGGATGGTCGCCAAGGTCGTGATCGTCATCGCCGATGAACGGTCGGTCATGCTTTGCCTCCCCGCGCCATGTCGACTAAACATGCTGCGACTCATGAACGTGCTGGGCACCGACAACATCCGCCTCGCGCACGAGGAGGAGTTCGCGGCGACCTTCCCGGACTGCGAGGTGGGCGCCATGCCACCGTTCGGCAACGTCTACGGTCTCCAGGTCTGGGTGGACCGCACCCTCGCCGAAGGCGAACGCATCGTCTTCCAGGCCGGCACCCACACCGACACTGTCGAGATGGATTACCTGGATTTTGCGCGGCTGGCTCGGCCGATCATGGCCGACCTGTGCTCGCCACCCTCCTGATCGCAGCCGTTCGTAAACATCTCTGTGCCACTTGGGCATAGACCGCCCTCGGCCGTCGTTCCTACACTCGTAACCACGAGGTACGACGCTGAGCACTGAAGAACGCATTCTCTCCCCCGATCTCCGGGATGACGAAGACGATTCCCTCGACACCACTCTGCGTCCGCGGAGGCTCGCCGAGTTCGTAGGGCAGGAGAAGCTCAAGGACAACCTCTCCATCGCCGTCCAGGCCGCGCAAAAGCGCGAAGAGCCCCTGGACCACCTCCTCCTCTACGGCCCTCCCGGCCTCGGCAAGACCACCCTTGCCCACATCGTCGCCTCAGAAATGGGCGTCTCCGTTCGCATCACCTCGGGTCCCGCCATTGAGCGCGCCGGCGACCTTGCCTCGATCCTCACCGGCCTCCAGGAGTTCGACGTCCTGTTCATCGACGAGGTGCATCGTCTTCCCCGGACAGCGGAAGAGGTCCTCTATCCGGCCATGGAGGACTTCGCCCTCGATATCGTCCTTGGGAGAGGTCCCGGCGCCCGCAGTGTCCGGCTATCCGTGCCCCGGTTCACCCTCGTCGGCGCGACCACGCGGTATGCGATGCTCAGCGCACCGCTGCGTGACCGCTTCGGCTCCGTCCACCGCCTCGATTTCTACGACCAGCCCGCCATCGCCACGATCATCATTCGCGCCGCCGGCAT
>DAINRO010000045.1:3657-17400 GCA_036741795.1 Chloroflexota bacterium | reverse complement strand
GCTTCCATCTCAGAGGAAGCGGACACGATCATGGACGTTTACGAGCCCTACCTCATGCAAGTCGGATTTCTCCAGCGTACGCCGCGCGGCCGCGTCGCCACACGACACGCCTATGCGCACCTCGGCATTGAGATGCCGCCCGCTCCGGAAGCGCCCCAGCAGCCGCTTTTCGGCTGACTCGCCCCTTCCCGCCGCCATAATCGGTGAAATTACCTTAGCCTCTGCTTAACTAACATCCGGGTAACGGGTTAACCGCCGGATCGTCCGTATTAGTGAACCAATAATGACGATCCCTTCACGCAAGTCTTTACCTGAACGGCTGTCCGACCCCGGAGTAGTAGGGTTCGGCGTCGCCGTCGTCAGCTTCCTCGCCTTCTATCTTGGCTGGCTTCTCCTCAAACCAGGAGGCGAAGAGCCCTTAACCTATCTCAGCAACGTGGCCTATCACGTCCCGCTCCTGGTGGCCGTCGTCTCGCTATCAATGGCGACATTGCGCAGCTCCGGCGTCGCGCGAGCTGGATGGGCGCTCGCCGCCCTCGGCACGGCTTCACTTGCCGCCGGTGAACTCGTCTGGACCCTCTATGACGCGATCCTTCACGTCGAAGTGCCGCTTCCATCCGTGGCCGACGCCCTCTACTACCCGGGCGACATCCTCTTGATCATCGCCTTCGCTTTGCTGGTCATGCCGGCGTCCAACGGCAAGGGTACCTGGCGGTCGCTTGTGGACGGCGGACTTGTCGCTGTCGCCCTCGCTACGCTCTCCTGGCACTTTGTGTTGCGCCCCGCTGCCCAAATGGAGGACATGAGCACTCTCGCTGTCGCCTCAACCCTCGGCTATCCCCTCATGGACCTGACGATGATCGTCGTACTCGTCGCGGCTACGTACCGGCGCGCCGAGTCGCCCGTACCGATACCAGTGTTCTTGTTGGGTCTTGGCACCCTGTTCATCGCCGTCAGCGACACCCTTTATGTGCACCTTGCCACGGTCCAGGGCTACGACCCGACAGGCAATCCTGTAGAATTCGGCTGGGTCGCCGGCTACTCCATCTTCGCCGCCGCAGGTTTCATGCAGTGGCGCTACGGTGACTCCGTCGAAGCGTCGATCCGCATTCCCGGATCCCACTCGGCCGTAAGCTTCGCCGCGCCCTACCTCATCACGCTCCCTGTCCTCGTCCTCCTGATAGGGACGACGATCGCGGGCGATGGCGATCCAATGATCGCGGCCGGTGCCGCCGTCCTGGTCGTCGGCATCGCCCTTCGCCAGTGGATCACCATCCTCGAACTAAGGGACCGTGAACGGCTGATTAGCCACATGGCCTACCACGACTCCCTCACCGGACTCCCCAACCGCGCGTTGCTTCTCGACCGCGCCGAGCAGGCGATCGCCTTCGCCCGCCGCCAGCGAACTGGCCTGGCGGTTCTTTCGATTGACCTCGACAGGTTCAAGCAGGTCAACGACACCTACGGTCACATGTTCGGCGATCGTTTCCTCCGCTCCGTCGGAAACGCCCTCAGCGACTCCCTCCGCGAAACCGATACCGTCGCCCGCGTGGGTGGAGACGAGTTCGTCATCCTGCTGCCGGGCGTAGATTCTGCAGGCGACGCTTCATTGATGGCAGACAAGTTGCTGGAGGCGATGCGGAACATGGAGGTTGATGGCAGCCCATTTCCCGCACACGGCTCCATCGGCATTACCCTCTGCCCGCGCGACGGCAAAACCCTGGAAGAGCTCTGGAACCGCGCCGATGCCGCAATGTACGAGGCCAAGGAAGGCGGCCGCGACCGCCTCCAGGTCTACAGCCCAACACCGGTTGCCGTCCCCGCCAGCTGACCTGACAGGTTGACTCCGAACCGCGTGCTAGCATCGAGGCATGGACGTTGACGCTTACCTCGCCCGCATAGGCTACACCGGCGACGTTAGCGCCACCCTTGAAACGCTTCGCGGGATGCACCGCGCGCATTTCTACAACGTGCCCTTTGAGAACCTCGACATCGCCCGCGGCGTTCGCATCGAGGTGGACGAGGGCGTCAATTTCGAGAAGATCGTCACCCACCGGCGAGGAGGCTTTTGCCTCGAACTGACCGGCACCTTCGCCCGCGCTCTTCGGCAAATCGGCTTCCAGCTGGACGTCATCGGCGCCCGCGTCTTCTCGGAGGGCAAGCTAAGCCAGCCAATGTCGCACATGATCCTGATAGTCCACCTGGACGAGCCGTGGATCGCGGACGTTGGGTTCGGCGGCCGCGTAGTCGAACCGTTGCGCCTGGGCGAGCGCGACAACCAGGTCTTCGGCATGCGGCAGTATGTCGTGGAGAACGACGGCGATCACTGGTTCGTGACCTGCATGGAAGACGGCTACGACGTCATGACCTACACGTTCACGATGCAGCCCCGCGAGTTCGACGAGTTCCACCCGGTCTGCGAATGGCTCCAAACCTCACCCGACTCACGCTTCACCACGGGCGACGTAATCTCCCTCGCCACGGAAAACGGCCGCACGACTCTCGCCCATGGCCGTCTCATCACGTTCAACGGCGAGGCCCGGGAGGAGCGTGACGTGACTCCAGGCGAAGCGGCCACGATTATCCGGGACCACTTTGGTTTCGCGGACCTTTAGCCCACGCGCCGCTCAGCACCCTGCCAGTAGGCCTCGCGGATCACGAACTTCTGCAGCTTCCCCGTGGCCGTGCGCGGTAGCGTCTCCACGAAATCCACGGACGTGGGGCACTTGAAGTGTGCGATGTGCTGCCGCGTGAACTCGATGATCTCCGCCTCGGTTGCGGTCTGGCCCTCGCGCAAGACGATCAGAGCCTTCGGTGTCTCGCCCCACTTCTCGCTGGGAACGCCGATCACTGCGCACTCCAGCACCGCCGGGTGCTTGTACAGTGCGTCCTCAACTTCCGGCGAGCTGATGTTCTCGCCGCCGGAGATGATTACGTCCTTCTTTCGGTCCACGATATGGATGTTCCCGAACTCGTCCCAGACGGCCAGGTCCCCACTGTGGAAGTACCCGTCGTGAATCGCCTTCGCCGTCTCATCCGGCTGCTCCCAGTAGCCCTTGAGCACGACGTTGGAGCGGGCGCAGACCTCGCCGATCGTCTTGTTATCCTGCGGCACCGGGTCCCCGTCATCGTCCAGCACCTGGATGTCGACACCGATCGCCTCAACGCCCGCGCGGGCGCGGCGGGCATAATCGTCCTCCGCAGTGTGGTGATCTAGCACCGAGACGGTGAGGATTGGCGCCGTCTCGGTGAGGCCATAGATCTGCATGAACTGCCAGCCCGTCTCCTTTTCCATCCGCTCGATGAACGCCGCGGGAGGGGGCGCCCCGGCTACGACGAAGCGCGGAGTCGTCCGGAAAGTGTGCTTGTCCCTGTCCGGGTAGTTCAGGATTGTGCTCTGCACCGCCGGGGCCATGCAGGCGAAAGTGACGCCCTCCTGCTCGATCAGCGTGTGGATCCGTTCAGCATCGACCGCGCGCAGGACGACGTGCGTAGCGCCCATCGCCGTGATCGCGAAGGGCCCGCCCCAGCCGTTAGCGTGGAACATAGGGAGTGTCCACAGTTCCACATCCTCGTGCCGGATGCCAAGGTGGGCGATGAAGTTGTAGGCGTTGATGTAGCAGTTCCGGTGAGTCAGCATCACGCCCTTGGGCCGCGCTGTCGTCCCCGACGTGTAGTTGATCGACGTCACGTCGTTCTCGTCCTGCTCCACGTGAGGCGTGGGCGAGCCGGGCTGCCTCGCCACCATCTCCTCCCACGATGTCCAACCGTCCGGCGCGTCGATTCCGTCACCCGTCACGATCCAGTGCTCGACCGTCGTCAGCCTCGGGCGGATCTCGTCGACGAGACTCGTGTATTCGTGGTCCACCAGGACCGCCTTCACGCCCGCGTGGTTGATGATGTACTCGTGGTCGGCCGCCACCAGCCGGTAGTTCAGCGGCACGAGGATCGCGCCGATCTGCGTAACTCCGTAGTAGGACTCCAGGAAGAAGTGCGAGTTGGGGCTCAGGATGCAGACGCGGTCCCCTGGCGCGATCCCCAGTGCTAGCAGGGCATGGCCCAATTGGTTTACCCGCGTCTGGAACTCGGCGTACGTGAACCGGTCGTCGCCATCGACGATCGCTGTCTTGTTCGGATATAGCTTCGCCGCACGTCGCAAGAAATCGTTGATCAGGAGCGGAACTTCCACCTCAAACCTCCAGCAATTTGTAGTGACGGGATTATAGCGCGGTGAGTACCCTGATACCCTTTCAACCAGCCAATCGCGTCCCAACGAAGGAGGCCAGACAATGACCGAACGCCAGCTCATCTCCTCCGGCTCCCCCTACGAACCCGTCTTCGGCTATTCCCGCGCCGTCCGTGTCGGCAACCACGTTTACGTCTCGGGTACAGTCGCCTGGGGAGACGGCCCAACCATCGTTGGTGAGGGCGACATGTACGCCCAGACGAAGCAGGCCATCAGCAACATCGAGAAGGCGCTGCAACAGGCCGGTGCCTCCCTCGCCGATGTCGTCCGCACCCGCACCTTCATCACCGACATGTCCCGCTTTGACGATGTAGCCCGCGCCCACGGCGAAGCATTCAGCGAAATCCGCCCCGCCGCCAGCGCCCTCGAGGTCAGCTCCCTCGTGGAGCCAGAGATGCTCGTGGAAATCGAGGCTGACGCCGTCATCACAGCGCCTAACTAGTTGTCATCCCGCGGAGCACATCCTCCGTTCGCACCCGTAGGCCTCTTCCGCAGGATCTGGGGAGGGGAATCGTCTTGCGCGCACCATCGTTCGAACGGAAGGCGTCGGTGCCTTACCCCGGAATTCGCCCCAACAGCTCTTCCGGCGTGTAGCTCCCTGGCTCCTTCCCCTCGCGTACCGCTTCGGCCGCTGCCATTTGCACCATCCGGTTCACGGGCGTCGGCACCCCGTGCAACGTCCCCAGCAGCGATATCTCTCCGTTGAGGTAGTCCGTCTCCAGCGACCGCCCAGTCGACATGCTCTGCCAGGTCGAGCCACCGGCACGCATTTCGACGCCCGGGATAGGGCGAATGCTCACCTGGTCCGTCAGGCTTCGCAATTCCTCCACCGTCGCCGAATCAATTCCCGCGGCGTCATACACCATCAGCGCCTCGTCTCGCAGACGCGTCACAATCGTTCCGGCCGGCGCGTTCCCGCACAGGGCCTGCACCGTGTTCGCCAGGTTGGTGAGCAGCTTCGCGTACTTCATCCGCATGATGACCGGGTCCGGCCGCGCCACGAAGCCGCTGGCCTCCACGTCCGCCATCACCTCCGCGATCAACGAATCGGTCCCGGCCGGATACAGCCCCGAATCCAACAGCCCCGACGCCGGCGCCGAGTGCACGATAACCTCGCCGGGCGTCAGACAAGTCGCCGGCATCCACACCACCATCGCGTACACGCGCGAGAAAATCCGCGCCGCCATTCGCTCGTTCGCCACCCCGTTCTGCGCGCACACCAGCGGCACGTCACCGGCTGCGTCCCGCAGCGCCTCCAGCGCCGCCTGCGTGTCCTGCGACTTCATCGCGAGGATCACCACCTCGTCGCCCTTCCAGTCGATCTCCGACGGATGCGCGACCGCAGTTACCGGCAGAGTCACCGTCTCGTCAGGCGTCCGCAGCGTGAGTCCCTCTCGCTGCATCGCCGCGAGGTGATCGCCCCGCGCGATCAACACCACGTCCTTGCCCGCCTGGTGCATCCTCGCCCCGATCCCGCCGCCGATTGCCCCCGCGCCATAGATGACGTATCGCATGTCGCGCAGTATATCGCGCCCGTTACCTGTCTTAGAATCGATCTTATGGAGACACCGCGGGTCCAGTACGTCGCCACCTCAGACGGCGTCGACATCGCCTACACACTGTCGGGAGACAACGGCCCGGCAATCGTCTTCCTGCAGGGACCACCGTTTAGCAACGTGGAACGCGAGTGGGATCTCCCCAACTATCGCGCTTACAACGAGGTCATGGGCCACCGGCGCCGAATGGTAAAGCTGGACTCCCGCGGCACCGGCATGTCCCAGCGCGGGCTGTCCGAATTTACGATCGAGGGTTTGACCGCGGACCTTGCGGCCGTCGTCGACCGAGTCGGCTTCGACCAATTCGCCATCGTCGGGGTGCAGGCGGGAGCACTGATAGCCATCCACGCCGCGAGAGCGATGCCCGAGCGCGTTTCTCATCTCGTGTTTATGGACGCCTATTCCAACGGCACACAGTACGCCAACATCCCCCAGGTGGCGGGTTTCCTTGCCCTCGGACGCACCGACTGGGAGCTCTTCGCCGAAAGCATCGCCCACTACTTCTTCGGCTGGGACGCGGGCGATCCCGCGCGGCAGTACGCGGCCTTCCTGCGCGAGTGTGTTGACCAGGAGGAGGGCATTCGCTTCTTCCAGTACATGTTCTCGCTCGATCTCACGGAGGAATTACCCCGCCTCGAAATGCCCGCACTGGTTATGCACCACCGCCGCTCGGTTGTGCCCGGCCTGGAAAGTTCCCGCCTTTTTGCTTCACGGATGCCGAACGCCGAACTGCTACTGCTCAACGGCTACTGGAACGACCCCGCGGACGACTACGTGGTGGTGGATGCCGCCATCTCTCGCCTTCTCGGCCAGGACCCGCCCCCACCCCTCGACCTTTCCGTGCCTCACCCCGCACTCGCAGCAGTTCCGGCCGCGCCAGCCGGCATGGCCACTATCCTTTTCACTGACATCGAGGGCTCGACTACGCTCACTCAGAGCCGCGGTGACGCCGCCGCGCAGGAGATTGTCCGCGCTCACAACGACATCGTCCGGGACGCTCTTCGCCAGAACGTTGGTGCCGAGGTCAAACACACCGGCGACGGCATCATGGCCTCGTTCCCTCTCGCCTCGTCTGCCATCGAGGCCGCCATACAGGTCCAGCGGGGGGTCTCGGCTCACAACGAGGCTCACGCGGACTCGCAGTTTCGCGTCCGGGTCGGCCTCAATGCCGGGGAGCCCGTCATCGAAGGCAGCGACCTCTTCGGCACCGCCGTGCAACTCGCCCGCCGCGTCTGCGACGCTGCCGAACCAGGCACCATCGTCGTCACGGACGTCGTCCGCCAGCTCGCTGCCGGTAAGGGATTTCTGTTCTCGGACACAGGCGAAGTTGCCCTCAAAGGCTTCGAGGACCCCGTCCGCCTCTTCGCCGTGCGCTCGTGATCCGGGTCATACAGCGACCGCCACCCACCGCATAGAATCGGTGCATCGCGTGGTTGCGTATGTGCCACGGTGCTATCCTTCGCGCGGAGGGATCAACTCATGCCTGACTACGACATCATCACCATCGGCGGCGGCCTCGGCGGCGCCTCCCTCGCGAAAGGTATGGCCGACAAAGGCTACAAAGTCCTCGTCGTTGAACGGGAGACGAAGTTCAAGGACCGCGTCCGCGGCGAGGTAATGTTCCCTTGGGGAGTCGCCGAGGCCCAGGAACTCGGTGTCTACGACGTGATCATGAGTGCCGGAGGCCATCACCCAGAAAAATTCATCGCCTTCGCCGGCCCCGCTCCTCTTCCCGAGCGCAACCTGGCGGAGACCACTCCACAGGGTGTCCATCAGCTCACGATTTACCATCCGAAGATGCAGGAAGCCGTCCTCGAATCGGCGGAAAAGGCGGGAGCTGAGGTACGTCGCGGCGCCCGCGTCCGCGGCGCTAACCCCGGCGCCGAACCGAGCGCCGAGATCGAGTGGGATGGCGGCTCGGAAACGAAGACTGCTCGCCTGGTCGTCGGTTGCGACGGGCGTAACTCGGTGGCCCGTAAGTGGGGCGGCTTTGAGTCCCGGGAACACAAGCCCGGGAACCTCCTGGGTGGAGTCTTCCTCGAAGGCATGCCCGACGATGGCAACGCCAGCGTCCTCTCTTACAATCCAGTCTTCGGCCAGTGCGCTCTCTACTTCCCCCAGGGCCCCGGATACGGCCGCTTCTACTTCGGCAACCGCACAGATGCCGGGTGGCGCCTCCAGGGTGACGCCGACCTGCCCCGCATGATCGAGGAGTCCATCCGCACCGGCTTCCCGGCGGAGCGACTGGAAGGTGCGAAGCAGGCCGGCCCTCTAGCTACCTTCGAGGGCGTTGAGGACTTCGTCGATCACCCCTACAAGGACGGGATCGCCCTCGTGGGCGATGCCGCCAGTACCTCCGATCAGACCTGGGGCCAGGGCCAGCCGCTCACTCTTCGTGACGCCCGCGGCCTCCGTGACGAACTACTGGCCACCGAGGACTGGGACCACGCTGGCCACGCCTACGCCGACAAGCACGACACCTACTTCTCCGCCATTCGAGAAGCCGATGACTGGCTGACCACCGTGCTGATGGATCCCGGCGAGGAGGCGACCGCCATCCGGATGCGGGTCTTCCCACTGCTGATGACCAACCCCGGGATTATCCCTGACACCGGCTTCTCCGGGCCGGACCGCTCACCCGTGACAGAGGAGCAACGTCAGGCCCTCATCGTCTAGCGAAGCATGGCAGGCGTCTCCGATTGGTTGCCCCGCTGGGATGTCCGCGAACGACACCACCGTCTCGTTTGCCTTCCGCCCGCTGAGGCCCTGCAACTCGCGTTAGACACTCCGGTGGCTGGGGATCCCATCGTCCGCGCCCTCTTCCGCCTCCGCGGCCTCCGCGGCCTCGACCTCACCATCGGCGAGTTCTCCTCCCGTGGAGCCTTTCTCGTCCTTGAGCAAACCCCGGAAACGTACGTGTTCGGCATCGCAGCGAGGTTCCTGGGTGACCGCCGAACCGCGGTTAGCGCCGACGAGTGGCGTGCCTGGCGTCCGCCTGGCGTCAAAATCGCCGCCGACCTCCAGGCAACCACAACAGTCTCCGGCAAGACCCGCCTCTCCACCGAAACCCGCGTCCTCGCCCTCGACACGCCGCACCGTATCGCCTTCCGAGCCTACTGGCTCCTCGTCGGCCCCTTCTCCGCCCTGATCCGCCGCCGCTGGCTCCGCGCCATCGCCGAAACCGCTGCCCGTAGCGCCCGTAGGCGCGCGTAGGGGCGAACGGCGTTCGCCCTTGCGTCGGGCGTGCTAACAAGAATCGGGCCCTCCCGGTTGTCATCCCGCGGGCCACCCCGCCTGATCGAGCCCAAACGTCCGCCCCGCGTGATCCGGGGCGGGGTAACAGGCCTGCTCGCGCCCAACGCATCTCATAGCCTCGACGCACCCACCACGCAGGTGCTATCGTTGCGCCCTGCAATCAGCTCCGCCCAAAGGAGGCCGCCCATGGCTACCGAAACAACGCCTAAAGCGAAGAAGAAGCAAAAAGACGAAGCCCTCGAAGACACGGCAGGCCAGCCCAACGGTGCCACCCCCGCGCGCAAGCGCGCCCTCGTCACCGGCGCCTCCTCCGGCATCGGCGCGGAGTTCGCTCGCCAACTCGCAGCCCGCGGCTACAACCTCGTAATCACCGCCCGCCGCAAGGACCGCCTCGATTCCCTGGCCAGCGAGCTCCGCCACGCCCGTAAGGTCGAAGTCGAAACGATCGAGGCCGATCTCGCAACCTCCGAAGGCGTATCCGTCATCGAGTCCCGCATCGCGAGTGGTGACGTCGCGATGCTCATCAACAACGCCGGTTTTGGCAATAGCGGCCAGTTCGGAGAGGTCTCCCTCGATCGTGAGCTAGAAGAACTGGACTTGAATATCCGCGCCCTCACTCGCCTCTCACACGCCGCGATCCGTCAAATGAGAGAGAAGGGCAGGGGCACAATCATCAACGTCGGCTCCACCGGCTCGTATGTGCCTGTCCCGTACATGGCAACTTACGCCGCCACCAAGGCCTACGTCCTGTCGTTCAGCGAAGCTCTCCACGAGGAGGCGAGGCAGTACGGGGTCGTCGTCACGTGCCTCTGTCCGGGAGGCACCACCACGGAGTTCCAGGCGGTCGCCGGCTTCGATTCGGACCGGATGCCGCGGATGGCCTTCCAGGGCCCGGACGCGGTCGTCACAGCTGCGCTCAACGGTGCCCGGGCCGGTAGCGCCATCGTCGTGCCCGGCTTCGGAAACAAGGCCACGGCCAACGTCCTTCCACGCCTTCTACCCCGTTTCGCCGTTCGCAAAATTTCCGGCAACATCTTCAAGCGAGTATCAGGAGGAACCTATGGGCCAGCTTGACGGAAAAGTAGCAGTGGTGACCGGCGCCAGCTCTGGCATCGGGCTCGCCATCGCCAAACGCCTCGGGTCTGAGGGTGCGGCAGTCGTCCTCACCGGCCGCAGGCAAGAGCCCATGGACGCGGCTGCCCAGGAGATCACGGCCGCCGGTGGCAAAGCCTCGGTGAAGCCAGCCGATGTCACCGACGAGAAGGCGCTTGCCGCAGTTGTAGACAGCGCCGTCGCCGACTTCGGCAAGCTCGACATAATGATCAACAACGCCGGCTATAACCCCTTCGACACCGTCATCAACGGTGGTGATTACGCCCGCTGGAAGGAGACCCTCGAGGTCAACGTCCTGGGTACCGCGCTTGGCATGCGCGAAGCAGTTCGCGTCATGACCGGCAAAGTTGGCCACATCGTCAACATCACCAGCGTCGCCGCCCGTTACGCTGAGCCGCAGGACCCCATGTACGCGGCTTCCAAGCACGCCGCCGGCGCCCTCACCGAGAGCGTCCGCCTCGCCCTCTCCGGCCAGCAGATCCGCATCACCGCCATCATGCCCGGCGCGGTCGCCACCAACCTTGTCCGCTCCATGCCCCGCGAGCAGCTCTTCGGCATCGCCCGCATGCTCGGCCTGGATCCAGACGCGATGGACTGGAAGGATGGCGACCACCTGCCGCAGGCGATGCTGGACCAGGCCGCCTCGGTCATGAAAAACATGGTGATGTCCCCCTCCGACATCGCCGAGGCCACCATGTACGCCCTGTGCGTCCCGGAGAACGTCCAGATTAGTGAGATAATGATCCGCCCCCTGATGCAGCTCCAGATGCCCGGGATCAGCCTTCCGGCTTAAATCCCCAGTCGTTAATTCCCGCGGAGGCGGGAATCCCATTACGAGCATCTAGGTTCGTCGGATCAGTCGTCCTCCCCGCCATCCTCCTTGTCATCGTGCTTGTCTTTCCCGCGCCCGTTCTCGCCATCATCATGCTTCTCATCGTCGTCTTCTTCGTCGTCCTCCCCGTGAGGATTCGGGCACAGCACTTTCACTTCGTCAGCAATGAGCACGCCGCCATCGACGTCGCCACGAACCTTGACCTCGAATCCAGCAGCCGCGTCGCCGTTTAGGTGCGTGTCCTCATCGATCATCACGACCATCGTGCCCTCTGGAGTCTGCACCGAGAGATGATCGCCCTCTATTGACACCACCTGGCCGCGCTGGATGTGCACGCCACCATTATTCTCGTGCATAAGGACTTCACCTGATTGGCCAGCCCCTCGGTTACAAACGCCTTCGGCCTCATCCTCGACCGCTTCGTCGGCATTCGGATCGTCCACTAAAGCCACGACCTCAGCTGCCGGAGGAGGAGGAACTTCAGCCGGGGTCGTCGGATCCGTTCCCGGACACTCTGCCGCTATTGAGGTCGCCACCATCTCCCCGGTTGCTGCCGGGATCATCCCCGCCATCGTCACAACCTCACCCTGTTGCGGGTCTCCGGACACGACGAGATTCACTGCCGGAGTAGCGGAAACGTCTCCCTGTGGCCCGGCGACGGTAATCGTCCCAACCAGGCCAGTCGAGAGGATGCCGGTTACTTCCCAGGCGTCCGCATTGCGGGAGAAACGAGCCTGCACCTGCGTGCCATCCGGGCAACTAAGCATCTCGCCCCCAAGGAGATCTGTCGGCGGGGCATTGTCCTCGGTGATACTGCCCGCTGCGACTACTCCTACTGCAACAACCGAAGTTGCCAGCACTGTCAACGCCAGTATTACTATCGATTTACCAATCATTAGGCGGCCTCCATCCTGAACCCTAACTAGACAGAACGACAGGCCACCGAAGCCGATACTGCTGCGCTAATAAACAAAACGTAACAGTATCGATCAGACGAAAACCAACTTCCTTCGCGGGCCTAAGATCCTTCCCACGTCACATCCCCACACAAGCCCGGTGCATGTTCCTTACTCTCGAACACCGCGTATTCCCGCTTCGAGTCCCCGATCCGCCCGTTGTCCCCGTGGCCAGGCAGCACGTCCGTCTCGTCCGGCAGCTCGAACAGCACCGTAGTGATCGACGAGATCATCTCCTGTAGGTCCTCCGGTGAGCCCGACCGTCCAGGCCCGCCCGGAAATAGGGTGTCCCCCGATATCAGATGCTTGCCGGTCACGAAGCACGTGCTCCCCGGCGTGTGTCCCGGTGTGTGCAGCGCCCGGATCACGAATGGCCCGACGTTCAGCTCCTGGCCGTGAGCCAGCGGCTCGTCGATCCGTTCGCCCAGTACCCCGCGCTCGTCCGGGTGAGCCATTACCGGCACATCCAGCGCGTTCTTCACCAGCCCGTAGTCCGCCCAGTGATCCCCGTGCGAGTGCGTCAATAGCACTGCCTTCACGCTGTATCCGCGCTCGCTGATGACGTGGAGACTCTGGTCGCTCTGCGACGGCATATCGACAAGCAGTGCTTCCTTCGATTCCTCGTCCGCCACGATGTAGGCGTTGTTAGCGAAGGGCCCCAGCGGCCCTACCTTGATCAACCGGAAATTCCCTTGCTTAATCTCGTCCATGCGGACCTCCTCGGGCGGGATGATAACATAGCGCCAATCGTGATTTCGGAGTCCGTTCTCGAGGGGCAAAAGGTCCGTCTTCGCCCCGTCCGCCCCGCTGATCTCCAGTCGTTCACGCACTGGCTTGCCGACCCCGAAGTCCGCCGCTGGCTCGCCGCCGTCGAAAAGCCCCCGACCCTCGACGAGGAGATCGCCTGGTACGAGGAGACCCGCGCCAACCCCAACAACGTCCTCTGGGCAATAGAATCCCTTGAGGGCCAATTGGTCGGCACCTGCGAACTGCGCATGGCCGCTAAACACCGCAAGGCTGAACTCGGCATCTCCATCCATGACAAAGAGGAGTGGAGCAAAGGCTATGGCACCGACGCCGTCCGCCTCATGCTCGAATATGGCTTCGAAGATATGGAACTGAACCGGATAGAACTTACGACAGACGAGGACAACGCCCGTGGCCGCCGTTGCTACGAGAAATGCGGGTTCGTCGAGGAAGGCATGCGCCGCCAGGATCGCTTCGTCCAGGGCAACTTCAGCAACACCGTCATGATGTCTGTACTGCGCGAAGACTGGCAACCCTCGTGACCTTCCCTCCAATCTCCACGCTCGATGGCCCCCTCGTAAGCCTCAGGCCCGCGACGCCGGCCGACGTCGAATACCTCGTCCGCTGGTTCAACGATCCAGACGTGCTGCACTGGCTCCACCTCTCGGAGATGCCACGTCCGACGCTCGAATCAGAATCGGCGCGGCTCGAAAGTCACCTGCGGGATCCCTATCGACGCTCATGGATGATCGACAACCACCAGGGCCAGCCCATCGGCAACGTCGGCCTCGCCGCCATCGATGACGTCCACTTCCGGGCCGAGCTCTACATCAGCATCGGCGAGCGAGCTTACTGGAGCGGCGGATACGGAACCGACGCCATCCGGCTCGTCCTTCGCTGCGCCTTTGAAGAACTGGGCCTAAATCGCGTCTTCTTGATCGCCGACGCGGACAACCCCCGGGCCATCCGCTGTTATCAGAAGTGCGGCTTCGTCCAGGAGGGCGTCCTGCGGGGCCACCGCCTGCGTTTCGGAGAGCC
>DAINRO010000045.1:0-3557 GCA_036741795.1 Chloroflexota bacterium | reverse complement strand
TCGACAGTGGCTTCGGCGACGAGGCGTCGGTTAAGGCCCGCATTGACTTCCTCAAGGACCATTCCGACGTCTCCATCAAGTACATAGTCCTCACCCACCACCACTTCGACCACACTGCCGGCGCCGCCCAGTTGCGCACCGCCACCGGCGCTCAAGTCACCCTTCACCCGGACGAGACGAAGTTCATCAAGGAGTGGGACAGCGACGCCCCGCAGGACATTGAGATACCCGAGGACCAGAAGGAACTCCGCGAAAAAGTCGAGAAGTTCCGCCAGCAGGCCGCCGAGGCCGAACCTGAAATCCTCGTGAACGACGGCGACGAGTTCACCGTCGGCGACCTCACCCTCCGGATTGTCCACACCCCCGGCCACACCCTCGGCTCTGTCTGCATCTACATCCCGCAGGAACGCGCCCTCTTCACCGGCGACACGGCGCTCGGCCTGGGAACCGTCGCCATCTCACCTCCTCCGCACGGCGACATGGGTCTCTACCTCGAATCCCTCGCCCGCCTCCAGGCTCTCGACAGCGCCGTGATGCTCCCGGGCCACGGGGTGGCCGTCCACGACGTCCCCTCCAAGCTCCAGGAACTCATCGATCACCGCCACGCCCGCGAGGAGCAGATCCTCAAGCTCATCGCGAAGGGCAAGAACACCGTCAAGAAGATGCTGAGCGCCATCTACCCGGAGCTGGACAAGCGCCTCGTCATGGCGGCCACCCGCCAGGTCGAGGCCCACCTCGCCAAGCTCGAATCCGAGAATCGTGTCACTCAAAACGGCGACGAGTGGTCTATCCCCGGCTAGCCCATCTTTCAACTCACCACGCACCACTCCCGTGGTAGAATCCTCGCCAGCCACTCTTCGCCGAGTCACGGGAGGTGCCCGATGTCCCTTATGAACGAATTCAAGACTTTCCTCATGCGGGGGAATGTCGTGGATCTCGCTGTCGCCGTCGTCCTCGGCGTCGCCTTCGCGGCCGTCGTAACGTCACTGGTCGAGGACATCATCACCCCGATCATAGGCATCATCTTCGGCGAGCCGGATTTCTCGGGACTGACGTTCACGATTAACGGCAGCACCTTCTACTACGGTTCGTTCATCAACGCCCTGTTCGCCTTCGTCACGATCGCGGCAGCGATCTTCTTCTTCGTGGTCGTGCCGTACAACAAGATCACTGCAATGATGCGCAAGGAAGAGCCCGCAGACCCCACGATCCGGAAGTGCCCCGAGTGCCTCAGCGACATCCCATCGGAGGCGACTCGTTGCTCGTTCTGCACCACGCAAGTTCAACCCGTCCCGCAGGCATAGAGCTGCAACCACTTCCGCGGATCGACGTTTTAGCGCTCTTCCCGGAGGAGCGCGCCGCCCTGCTCGACGCCCTGCGCTCGCTCAGCGACGCCCAATGGTCCAACCCAACCGTCTGCGACGCGTGGACCGTCAAAGACATTGCTCAGCACCTCATCGCCGATGATCTCGGACGCCTCTCCGGCGGGCGAGACCGGTTCGCTGCGCAGCGCTTCGACTTTACTGGCGACGATTCGTCGACCCGGCATCTGCTTGAGTTCATCAACCGCCAGAACGAAGCATGGGTCGAGGCCACCCGCCGGCTCAGCCCACGCGTCATCGTCGACATGCTTGAATGGACCGGCAATCAGACCCAGGCCTACTTCGAGTCGCTAGATCCGAACAAAATGGGCCTCGGCGTCAGCTGGGCCGGCGAGTCCGAATCGCCCAACTGGTTCGATCTGGCTCGTGAATACACGGAACGATGGCACCATCAGGCCCAGATCAGGGAAGGCGCTGGGTTGCCAATGCTCTACGAGTCTCGTCTCTTCGCCCCCGTCCTCGATACCTTTGCCCGCGCCCTGCCCCACACGTTCCGGGATTTGGATGCGCCTCAGGGCACGTGCGTCGTCCTCCGCATCACTGGCGATGCCGGGGGGACATGGTCCATCCTCAAGAATGGAGGACGATGGCTCCTCTCCCCGAACGCCGCAGACTCGAACGCCGAGGCCGAGCTTGATCAGGACACTGCCTGGCGCCTTTTCACCAGGACGATCTCAGCCTCAGAAGCGAGAAAGCATGCCCGCCTGACAGGAAACGAAGCACTTGCCGCCCAGGTGCTCCAAATGGTCTCCATCATCGCCTGACCATGCCCGACTACCCTCGCATCTACGCCCGCCAGGAGTACCTGACTCCCGGCGCCGCCGAGACCGTGGACATCATCGCCGAGACCGTGAAGCCCGGAGAAAGCACGGTCCTGGTCGACATCGCCTCGGGCAAGGGCGAGGCTGCTGCCACCCTTGCCAGCCACCACGGTTGCCGCGTCGTCTGCATCGAGCCCTATGACCCGTTCGTCCACTACTCAACGGCCAAGTTCTGGCATTTCAACCTGCGCGACCTCGTCACGGTGGTTCGAGCCGACGGAGGCCGCGCCCCTATCAGGGACGGCGCAGTGGATGGTGTCTATTGCATCGGCGCCCCCTCCATCGTCGGCCTGGACCGTTGCCTGCGCGAAATGTCGCGCATCCTTCGCCCGGGTGGGGCTGCCGTCATCTCCGACGTCACCTGGCGGGAGCAACCCGGCCCGCTGGGCAAGGAGTGGGGCGAGTGGGGTCAGATGGCCCAAACCACGGCCGACGACTACGTCGCCGCTATCAACAAGGCGGGGTTAACGCTCGATCGGACCCACACACACGACTTCAAGGCGTGGGAGGACTACTGGGCGCCCATGTTGGCCGTAGCCGCCGAGGCAAGGACCGCCACCGAGGAACGGGGTGCCGACATCTTCTTCGCCGAAGAGGTCGAGGATGGGATCAGGATCGAGCGTCGCGCCGTCGAACTTTACGCCGACTACACGACGTTCGTGGCGAAAAAACCTGCCTAGCGGCCCTGCTGCTGCGGCGTCAACCCCATATCGCGGAGTTCATCCTCGACGTCGGACCACCGAAGCTCGTCTTGCGCCGTCTCCTCCGCGTACCAGCGAAAGAACGCCACGCCAATGAATGACCAAAGGTAAATGCTGCCCACCACCTTCATTACCCAGGCCGCCGCCTGCTGGTCCTGCACGGCGTCGAGGCCCCAGATGCGGGGGGCCGCGGCGTAGAACTCGTACACCGGCGATTGCGAGAAGGTAATAAAGGACCCGATGACGGCCGGCAGCAGCGATTGCACGAACAGGTACGCCATCTGGTACGGGTAGCCGAGCTGCGGCAACCCCGGCACCTTCGTGATCACCGGCCACCACATCATCATCGCCGTAGTCACCAATCCCGCATGCACCACGAAGTGGAACCAGTGATGGGTCAGAGCGAAGTCCACCACGTGCGGCAAATGCGTCAGCACCAGCAGCATGTTGAAGGCGAAGATAGCAAGCAGAGGGTTCAATACGACGTTCGCTACCGGTTTCACGATGGGGCCGCAAAGCAGCTTCTGGTACAGCCACACCGGGATGCCCGCGAGCAGCAGCGGTGGCGCCACCAGCGTCAGCAGCATGTGCTGCACCATGTGCATGCTCAGCAGGTAGTTCTCGCCCAGGTCGTGCAGCGGCGAGCCAGAGGC
>DAINRO010000044.1:0-20544 GCA_036741795.1 Chloroflexota bacterium | reverse complement strand
GCCGCATCGAGCACGCTAAGGAACTCGTTGGCATCGTCGCTGCCGAGATGCTGAAAAGGGATCGTGACGCCTGGCTCGATCGCATCTCCGCTTCCGGTCTACCCTGCGCGCCGGTGCGCCGCATCGACGACCTGGTCCGCGACCCGAAGGTGCTCTCCGAGGGCATCCTTACAAACGCGCCGTCCGGCATGACCTTTGTCGGCCCGCCGTTCAACCTGGACGGCGTTCCGCCTGCTTCCTCCGATGCCCCGGACTTCGCCGCGGACACGTTCGAGGTGTTGGCCAGTCTTGGATTGTCCCCCGAGCGGATCGCAGAGCTGCAGGAAAACGAGATCGCCTGGTAATAGCTCTCAGCGGCTGAAGACGGTCATGTCCAGATTGCCGGGCGAGTGTCCCATGACATTGAGCGCGGCGGCGATTTCGCCGCGGTGATAGGTGCCATGATTGACGACGTGGGTCAGCATCATCCACAGCGGCCTCTTGTTGGAGTTGCCTGCGCTGTCCTTGTATGGCGCGGCGGCGTTAACTTGACCATCGGTTAGTGAGTCGACGTAGCCGTGCAGATCGGCGTGCGACCGTTCGAACAGGTCACGCACCTCCGCCATGGTTTCCACCTGCTGCTCGTCCACGACTGACGCGGGGTTCTGTCCCTCACGCCACCTGTGTAGCCAAACCACCTGCGCGCCGGCGATGTGGGCGAAGTCCGTGACGATAGATCCCCAACTCGAAGTCGGAGTGGCGTTCAATGCCTCGTCGGAAACACCGTTCGCCGCGTCGAGCAGCTTGTTGCTGGCCCACTCGTTGTAGGCGTAGAGATACTGAATCTGCTCCAGCTTGCTCACGGTTGGTATTCGTGGAGGAACATCTGCATGTAGTGGTCCCGCTTTTCGAACCCGAAGCGGCGATACACACTTTCGCCGAAATCACTTGTCCGGAGCCACATCCGGCGGGCACCTTCCTTGTAAGCGTGCCTTACCAGGTTATCGACGATAGCGTGCGCCACACCGAAGCCACGCCAGTCCGGCGCGGTGTAGATGTTCATCACGTATCCTTCGGCGCCGCTCGGGTTCGAGGGAGAGGGCGGGACGTCGTATACGACGACGCCACCTGTGCCGACGATCTTTCCCTCGGCCTCCGCGAAGAAAGCAGCGAAGTGATTGCCGGCTAGCTGTTTGGCGAAATAGTCGCGGACAGCATCTACGACGTCGTCGGGTGAGACCCCGTGGCGGCTGGCCTCGTCCAGCTCTGTTTGCATCGCGTGACGCAGTTGGACCAAAGCCTCAACGTCATCGAGGGTGGCCTGCCGGATCGTGAACGCTTGTGCCGTCATGACGAGATATTACGGTACCGTCGAAGTCGCGGGAATCCGTCCGTGGATCCTCGGACCGCTCTTCTGTCTCCAGACGGCTCAGGTGCTCCTCGATCACGTAGTCCGGGACCGACCGGATGATTAGACCCGCGGCGAAGAGAACGATAACGAAGTCGTCGATCAGCCCCAGCACCGGAATGAAATCCGGGATCAAGTCGAACGGCAGAACCAGGTAGAGGGTCAAACCCACGACCAGCAAGCGCGCCCATGACGGTGCTCGCCGATCCGCGAACAAGCCAAAACCCAGCGCGATCTTGCCGCGCAACGGCAGACGGCGGATCCGCTTCGCCAGGGCGCGCTCGTCCGAGCGCCAAATCCGCCACGCAAGGAAAGCGGTCAGCGCAAGCACGACGGCGACCGCCGCGAAAAAAAGCGCCAGGACCACAAGGAGAAAGTCGCTCATCCCTCCAGTTTACGGCTTAACGGATGAGTTTGGAGCCTCCCGCGAGCTGGGCGCCGATCGCCGCAAAGATGCCTTCGAGATCGGTCGATTTAGGTTCGTCGTAAACATGTGCCGGGTCAGTAGCCATTGAGAGCATTAGATCCGTGATGTTCACGTTTTTCCACGGGCTTGCCGCGTCCTCGGAAGTGCAGTTCTCATCGACGCCCCACGCGACCATGTAAATCTCGATCCCTGCAGCCTTCGCCAGGTCTGCCTGCTTGTCAGCGTAATCGCAAGGGCCCAGGTGCCCATCCCAGACCGTCTGTTGACCGGCGTAAGTCACTTTGATGGCGGCGTAGTCCAGGCGGAAATCCATCGTCGCCACACTGCCGACGTTCGTGACCCGGATGCGGAAGTTGCTGTTGCTGAATTCGCTACCACTCCAGGTCCTGCCCCAGAGATCAGAGGCCGTTCCCAGGGTGTAGGTGACCTCGCTGCTGCCGACGGAAACTTCCTTGGGCGTGGTCCAGCTGGAACCGCCGTTCCACGACAGCTCAACGCACATTTTCTTCGTGCCCGTTCCTGTTGCCCAGGCGTCCAGGCGGACCTCGATGCCGTAGATGGTCGATCCGGAGGCGACGCTGTTCGAGATTCCGTAGTCGTAGTAGCGGTGCTTGTCCTTTCCGGAGTTGGTGCATGTCGTGTTCGTGTTGTTGCCGCTATCGATGTCCTCGGCGTAGGAACCGCCGTTGGAGCAAGCCGACGAGGCACTCGACTGGAAACCGTTGTTGTCACCGGCACTCGAAGTTACTGCCTGGTTCGCACTGCACCCCAGCCATGCGGTGGTCTGCGTGGGTCCCGGCACAGTCTTTGTGGGTGCCGCATTGGCGGCGCCGTCCGTCATCATCACGATCCCCCACTTGACGTCCGCCCGCCCCTGGGCGATGAGATGGTCCTTCGCCGCCTTCATCGGGTCACCAAGGTTGGTTCCCACTGACGATGTGTTTAGACATCGCGCAGTCTTCACAATCGTGCTGTTCGTGTTCAGCGTTCCATCGGCGTTCTTGAAGTTGTTCGTCATCTGGACTGGTAGCCACGACCCGCCACTCGATGTGGCCAGTCCCAGGCCGCCGGAGTTCGGCGATCCGCACGCACTGCTCGTACTGCTGGGGCCGAGGACGCCAAGACCAACGCGGTGCAGGTCAGGGTCGAAGTTGTTGAGGAAGGTTTCCGCCGAAGACTTCGCACCCGACAGGTCGTCCGCAGACATACTCCCCGTGCGGTCGATGATCTCCACAACATCCACCGGGGCGTTACCGACTGGGCCGCAGGCACCTCGACAACCCGCCGCGCTTACGTTTGTGACCTCACACCCGTCAGTCCAGCAGCTGTCGCCCGCCCCCAAGAGAGTGAGAAGTCCCCCGAAGAAGTTCGGGGCTTTGTTCTTCGGCTTGACCACGATCGTATCGCAAGCGCCCCCGCCGTCGCAGGTAGCATCGGTGCAGACGAAGTTCGAGTCTGACGTGCATTCGAAAGTGATCTCGTAATCATCGGCGTCGACGCTCGAGTCGTTAGCCGCGAGGTAGGCGACTGCCACGGCTCGGGCAGCATCACGGTCGTCAGGCAACTCCTGCGAGCCTGCCAGGGCGGCGGCATCTGCAGCATTTTGGGTCAGCCCGCGTTCCTGCATAAAAAAGCCCACGTCGATCACGAGCATCACACAGAACGTGAGGGCGACAACGACGAACGCGAACAGAACTAGAATCTGACCTGATTCGCCGCGGGGCGGCATGCGCTTTTTCATGGGCTCTCTCTTTCGTGTTAGGGACGGGCGTCCTTCCTACACAGAGAGACCCGGAATTAAGAAAGGCGTGTCACAAAATAAGTTATGGAGCGGTTCACGGTGGGTGAACGAAGGATTTAGCTTACCTCACGCTCGTAAAGACGCCCCCGGATGTCCTCCACGATGTTGCTCCCGTCGAGCCTGATGTGCCGCGTGTTGAAGTCATCATGGGTCACCCTCATCGCGAACACTGCCGGGTCCTCAGCCGCGGGCAGCGGGAGACCGCAGGTACCGAACGGATCTGTTACTCCCGTCGCGAGGACCTGGCCACCAGCGCCGACGAGATTCACCTTCGCCCCGGCTGTTGGCTGTCGGTCGCCGTTCGCATTGGCGTCGTTCTCGGCCACCGTCACCGAGACCGTGCGCCCGTCGGCGGATGGCTCGATTGTGACGTGCATATCAAGTAGGTAGACCAACGGGTGGGTCAGCACCGACTTCAAGCCAGCTCCCGAGACGGCGAGCGACTGGTCCGCTGCCTTGTCCGGATCGACGGGTGCCATGCCGTGGTCGGTCGTGATTACAAAAAGCGTGGAATCGAAGAAGTCACGGTCGTCGAGCACACCGAGGATCTTCCCGATCCGCTTGTCAGTCTCGACCAACGCGTCCATCAGTGCCGGGTGGTGGGGTCCGTAATCGTGCCCGACAGAGTCGGTCAAGGAGAACTCGTGGTACGTGAACTTCGGCGCCGGTAAGCTCTCATCGGTGAAGAGAAGGAGCGATTGTGCGATCCCGTGGATGTCCGTGGCCGACGCTCGCCGGCAGGCTTGTTCTCCATCCTCGAGCCAGCGTGGGCTCGTGTCTCCCCGGTGCATCTTCGACACCTCAGTCACCCTGTTCCCATCCATCAGCATCCGCCGCTCCAGCGTCGAGTGACCGGCGCCGCGCATGCACGGTTCGTTGATCGAGGCCGTTACCTCGCCGGAGGAACCGTCCCACTCGCCATAGACCCGATGGACGGCCTCGAACAGTGTCTCCACGTCGTCGCTCAAAAACCGGCCCGTTTCCCAGATCGAGCCCTGAGGCGTCACGGTCTCCTTGGTCTCGCGCAAGTAATAAGTCGGATTGACGATGTCGTGGTGACCGCACCAGGCGCCGGTTCCCAGGGCGTTGTGGCTGGGCCAGGTGATGCTCGGAAAGTTAACGATCGTCCCGAAATTAAACATCAGACCACCGTCAATGAGACGGCAGAGATTCGGGATCGATTCACGGTCGGTTTCCAGCCGCCTCTTAAGCTCAGTATTGCTCAGCCCGTCCAGGAGGAAGAGATAGACACGGTCGGGCTTTGAGCCCTCGTCGATGATTTCATCGATTACCGCACCGTCTTGGCGCTTCAAGAAGACGTCCGGCTCGACGCCGCGTTCGCTTGAAGTTCGCCCAGTCTCATCCTTGCCGTCGATGAGCGGCATCCCCAGCAGCTTCGCCAACGTCGGCGCGATGTCCACTTGCTTGCACAGCGCGTCCGTCGTTGCTCCCCGCTCATCCTGAACCTCTCGACGGATTCCGGGGCCGCTGAAAACAAGCGGAGCCCGGGCTTGCACTACGTCCGCCGCCCCATGCTGACCCGGCTGCCGGCCGAATTGCCAGGTCTTCGGGTTCACCACCAGATCGGGAGCGTTGGGGCTGTCGAACAACTGCGAGATCTTCTCGTAAGCGTGCGGGTAACTCAGCGCCTGGGGATCCATGAACGACTGGTTGGGATCGTCCGATCCGTAGCCCGATGCCAGCGCAGCCTCCATCTCCTCCGCGATCGTCGCGACGGCAGTCGGGTCCTGGTTGGCGACCGGGTTCTCACCGATCTGCTCGACCACTTCGTAGCCGTACCTATCGTCCTCAAGGAATCGACGGAATCGAATCATGCCGCGCAGCGCCCACACCTCGTACTCCCCGTCCAGGTGCTCGTCATCGACGTCCGTGCGGTAGCGGTAAGTTGCGACCCAGTCAGTCTCGCCGTGGGAGGAATCGGTCAACAGGGCATGTATCGCCCGGTTCCCTGATTCCTCCTGGTGCGGGTCCAGCCCCTGTCCGGCAAGGCGCTCGGGCGGGATGATGAGACGTTCCGTCGCGGTTCGTTCGGTGGTCGACATGGGGGCTCCTTCGGCTGGGACGTGGCGCCTATTCTAGCGCACGCGTCCACCAAATCGCGTGGCCGACCCGCCGCGTAGCTGCAGGCCTTCGGGTCTGGAAGGTCCCCGTTAGCCCTGCGTTCTCGGCCTCCCCCGGCCCCGCGTGGGTGCGGGGGCCACCGGTTGTTTGGCCTCGAAGTCGAACGGCCCCATCGGTAAAATCGTGCTGACCTGCATGTCGGTCAGCCGTGATGCTAGGCGCCTATCCATTGCATTCATTGTGAGATTGGTTGTAATTACCGTGGGCAGACAAGCGTTGTAGCGGTGGTTGATCAACTGGAACAGCTTCTCGTCGGCCCACGGCGTCCCGGATTGCGCCCCCATGTCATCGAGGATGAGTAGCGGCACGTTCCGTACCTGGTCGAATAGGTCGTCGAACATTTGCGGGTTTCCAGGATTGTACGCCGACCGCAACCTGTCCAGCAGGTCGGGCACGACGACGAACATCACGCGTTTGCCGGTTTCGCGATGATAGTTCCCGATCGCCGCCGCTAGCCGTGTCTTTCCCCTTCCAGTTTGCCCGGCGAAGACAAGCCAGTCCTTCGGTTCCTGGGCGAATTTCATCGCCTCCTGATGGGCTTTCTCTACGCTCCTAAGCTCGTCCGCTCCATATGCAACGAATTTCTTATCGAACGTTTTGAACGTCATCCCCTTGAGCAGCGGCAGCTCCAGCGAGTCTAAACTGTCGATGCCTGCGCCATTGCCGCCCTCAAGGACGTGTACCTGGCAGAGGACAGGGTCCGAGAGGCGCGTCTGGATCCGCTGATCGAACGATGCGAGGTCGAGATTTGTCGTGATGACGGTGGGGAGACGCGAACTGAAGCGGTGGTTGAGCAACTGGAAGATCTTTTCCGCTACCCATGGTGTCGTGCTCTGGACACCGAGGTCGTCCAGCACCAATACCGGTGCCCCGCGCACCATCTCGAAGAGGTCGTCGTAGCCCGTCTCGCTTCCGGGCTGGAACGCTGACCGGAGGTGATCCAGTAGGTCCGGCACGACCATGAACAGCACGGACTTACCGCCTTCAATGCAGCGGCCCGCCATCGCCGCTGCCAGGTGGGTCTTTCCGGAGCCGCTCGGGCCCGTCAATACCAGCCAGCCTTCTGGCGAGTCGGCGAACGCCATCGCTGCGCGAGTGGCAGCCGCGAACGCCTCCTGGTGCAGCGGGTTGGCGCTACGCCCCCTCGGGCTCAGCGCCTCGAAAGTCAGGCGCGAAAGGGGGCCTAGATTGCTGTAGCGGAGAAGCCGCGCCTGCCGGTCCGATTCCTCCTCGTTGCGCGTGCACTCGCAGGGGAAGGCGCGCCCGAAGTCTGGGTGGCCCAGCCGCACGCTCTTCCGCACATACCCGGCGCCACCGCAGGCGGAACAGGCTTCGTCAGCGGCTTCTACCTCATCATCCGCCTGGAGTCCGGCGCTTGCCTTCGCGATAGCGTCTTGCAAGCCACTCTCTTTCAGGATCTCGGCCAGGCTCTTCATTTGGCAGCCCCTCCTGTTCCCAGCGCTCAAGAATGCGCTCGATGTATCGCCAGCTCCGCTTGTTCAATTCCACCGCCTCCCGGAACGCCGACTCTATCCACGGCGACGGGTACCGCTCCTCGGCCTCTCGCAGGTCATCGGCGATCAGCGGTGTCATTGGCCCGACGTTCTGCTCGTATAACGCATAGATGTTCGGCACGGCATCCCCGGACGCGGCCGGCAGTGGTTCCGCGGTATTTACGCCCGTAGAGGCAAGTGCCTCCAGCGCTCGGTAGTTGGCCGGCGTGTTGACGACGAAAATCTCTTCCTCGCCCCCGCCGCCCGCCAGCGGGGCCCTCGCCCGCACAAGCACGCCGCGACGCACCGCCAGCTCCAGTCCCCTGGTCAACGCCGCATGCTCATCTCCGCCGCCAATCCGGGCCAGCGACCGAAGTAGTCCGGCGGCGGCCTCCAGTTCGCGGCGCGTTACGAACGGCGGTCGCCGACCGCGCACCTGGTCCGGTCCAACCGCGTAGAACACGTACGTCGAAACCGCCAGTTCCGCCGGATCATCGATCTCCGGCAGGACCTTCGAGAAGAATACGCTCGGGATGACCGTCGCCCGGCCAGAGTTCGGGAACCCCGCGAATGCCTGTTTCGCGGCAGATGGTGTTTCAGGAGCGCGGGTCACTCTTCCTCCCATTCGTCCTGCCGCACCAGCAGATCCTCGAAACGCGCGATCTTGTCCTGGAAGCGGAGGTGGATTGTCCCGGTTGGCCCGTTGCGATGTTTGGCGACGATGATCTGCGTTATCCCCGCGGGGTACTCCCGACGCCGCTGATCGCCGGCGTGGTCCTTCTCCCACTGCTCACGGCTCACGTACTTGTCCTCCCGGTAGATGAACATCACCACATCCGCGTCCTGCTCGATGCTCCCGGATTCACGGAGGTCGCTGAGCATTGGCATGTTGTTGGAACGAGTCTCCGCCGCACGCGAGAGCTGCGAGCAAGCCAGCACGGGCACGTCGAGGTCCCTTGCCAGTTGCTTCAGGGCACGGGTGATGTAGCTGACCTCCTGCACGCGGTTGTCGTTCCGCAACCCACTGCTCATGAGTTGCAGGTAGTCCACCACCACCAAATCGAGACCGCGTTCCAGCTGAAGCCGCTTGGCCTTCGCCCGCATATCGGACATCGTCAGTGTCGCCGAGTCGTCGAAGAAAATTGGCAAGTCGCCGAGGACGCCCAGCGCCTGCATGATCCGCCGTTCTTCCCGCTCGGAATGGACGCCGAACGTCAGCTTCGTCGAGTCCACGCCCGACTCGGTCGCAAGCAATCGCTGCACCAACTGCACGGCCGCCATCTCGATCGAGAAGAACGCCACGGAGGCGGTCTGCCGCAGGGCCGCATTCCGCGCGTAGTTCAACACGAGCGAAGTCTTACCAAGTGAAGGCCGCGCCGCGACGATCACGAGGTCGCCCCGCTTCATCCCGCCAAGCAGGGTGTCGAGGTCCATGAAGCCCGTCGTCACCGCCCGGGCCTCTGCCGCGACAGCCGCCGTCCCGGCTTCGGCTGATTCCAGGTAGCCGGCCAGCAACTCCTTGATGTGCACGAAGTCGCGCACGGTCCCAGACTGCCGCACCGTGGAAATCAGGGCCTCCGCCTCCGAGAGTACCGCCGTCACTTCGTCGTTGGATGCGCCGCCACCTTGCGCGCTTCGCACGATGTGCCCGGCGGCGCTGATGAGGCGTCGGTAGAGGGCGTCCGCCTGCACGATCGTGGCGTAGTGCTTGGCGGCGACGGAGGTGGGAAGAGTTGCGACGAGCCGGCTCAGGTAAGCCGGGCCACCCGAATCGTCGAGCCGTCCGCGGCGGTCGAGGTCATGCGCGACGCTGATCTGGTTGATCGTCTCGCCGCGATCGAACAAGGCGAGGCAGGTCTCGTAGACCCACTTGTTTTGCTCACGGAAGAAGTCGTCCGGCTTCAGGCTGGAAGTCAGAACCTCCAGCACAGCGTCCGGATCGACGAGAAGTGAGGCGATCACCGCCTCCTCCGCCTCTATATCATGTGGGGGCAGCCTGTCTGCCCGTCCGGCCTCGACAACCATGACTCTCCTGAGTGCGAACTAAGTACAAACGATTAGGTTTCGCGAAGCTCCCCCGAATTCTCCAGTGGAGAAGGCCCGGCCTGGCCGCTCCGCGGCGCCCCTGTTGGGCGACCAACTTCCAGTAGTAAACCGCGCCCACGAGCCGGCGCAAAGGGGGATTGCCAACAACTTTCGTGGACATCCAAAAGCAAGTCGTGGATAAGGTGTTACTTCCTTCTTGACCCCAGTGTAGGTTCCCGGATTCGCCAGAACTCCGGTCAAGTGTCACCCCCGCCTGGTATCGAAAAAGGCCGCCCCGAGGGGCGGCCTTTAGCTCTCATGTGATTTGGGAACTACTCGCTGACTTCCTCCGCCTCGGCATCTTCTTCCGACGCTTCGTCTTCAGCCGCAGCCTCCTCTTTTGCCTCTTCCTCGGTACTGTCGGCCGGCTCTTCTTCGGTTGTGGTTTCTTCCTCAGATGCTTCGCCCGTCGGCTCTTCAGCGACGGCCTCTTCCGTCATGTCATCGCCCGCTTCTTCCTCCACCTCTTCCTCAGCCTTGGCGAGATCCTCGATGGAGCCGCCGATAGGGATGACGTGCACGACTATGTTCGCGATAACGTTGCGAGTCAGCTTGATCGGCACGTTGTGGGAGCCCAGTTCGCGGATCGGCTGCTTGATGTCCACCTGCCTGTGCTCTAGCTCGATCTTCGTCTGCTCCACGAGCAACTCCGCGACATCGCGCGCGGTAACGGAACCGAACATCTTATCCTGCTCGCCGACGCGCACTTCCACGATCAGCTCTTTGCTGTCAACCTGCGGCATCAGCTTCTGGGCGTCTTCGTCCAGCTTCGTCTGGATGCGCGCCTGCTTTGTCGCGCGCGCCTGGGCGATCGTGATGTAGTGGTCGGTTGCCGGGGCGGCCAGCTTGCGAGGGAGCAGGAAGTTTCGCGCGAAACCGTTGGCCACGTTCTTTACGTCGCCGGTGTGCGCCGTTCCCTCCACTTCCTCAAGGAAGACAACTTTCATCTGGGATTACATCTCCTTATGGGGTACAAGTCCGGCGCTTCGCGCCCACGGGACTTGTGACCAGATTAGCCGACATCGCAGTAAGAGGCCAGTTTTCCACAGGCTGCGATAGAATCGGCGTGCATGGTCTCCACCAAGTCCAACGCAGAGAAGCTGCTCATCAAGCCCGGCAACTCTCTCATGCTTGTCAATCCACCGCCTGACGTGGACGACCTCATCCTTCCCTTGCCAAAGGGGGTGATGGTCCGCTCCTTCGGCCAGGGCAACTCCTCCGTCGTCCTCTTCTTCGCCAACAACGAGCGCGAATTGCGGGACAAGCTTCCCGGATTGCGCTCCTTGATCGCGCCGCAAGGCATCATCTGGGTCGCGTATCACAAGGGGACGTCAAAGGTGAAGACGGACATCAACCGCGACAGCATTTGGCGCTACGCCAAGAGTCTTGGACTAGACGGCGTGGCGATGGTCTCGCTGAACAACGACTGGTCGGCGATGAGACTAAAGACCCTGGCTTAAGGGTTGGCCCCAAGTGCCGCCGCCAACCCACTCTCGTAAGCTTCGCGCAGATCCTCCAGAGCCACGTCCATGGGTCCGAGCCGCAACCTTGGCTCAGCGGTCACACGGCCCACGTGTTGCACCGGCACGGTGAGCGATGAGGCGATCGATATCAGCGTCTCCCTCATCTCCGGCTTCACGACGACGATGATGCGGGACTGCGCTTCCCCGAACAGCGCTGCCGCGACCCGGCCGCCGAACGCCGCTGCACTCCCGTCGATGCCTCGGTCGCCGGCGATGCACATTTCTGCCAGCGCCACCGCGAGGCCGCCGTCGGAACAGTCATGGGCGGCTGTCACAACCCTCTGCTTGATCGCCGCGAGGACTGTGCGCTGCACGCGGCCTTCGAGTTGCAGGTCAATCTCAAGTTTGCCCCCGACAAGCCCGTGCTCCAACTTCAGGTACTCGCTGCCACCGAGGAAGTCCTGGTGCTGGTCGAGGTGAGCGCCGACGAGAAAGACGTCGTCGCCCTCGTCTCGTAGGGCCATTCCGCACCGCTGATTCACATCATCGAGGATGCCGAGCACTCCGATCACCGGCGTCGGGTAGACGGGCCGGTCGTCCGTCTCGTTATAGAGCGACACGTTGCCGGAGATGACCGGCGTACCCAGCACATCGCAGGCGTCCGCGATCCCCTGGATCACGCCCTGCATCTGGAAGTAAACGTCCGGACGCTCCGGGTTTCCGAAGTTCAGGCAGTCCGTCACGGCTACGGGCAGGGCGCCTGTGCAGGCAACATTCCTTGCCGCCTCCGCCACCGCGATTGCGCCGCCGCGGTAGGGGTCGATGTGGCAATACCGTCCGTTTCCGTCCGTCGCTACAGCGATGCCGCGGGATGTTCCCTTGATCCGCAGGACGGCAGCATCAGATCCCGCCTCCGCCACCGTGTTGTTCAGGACACTCTGGTCGTACTGCCTGTATATCCAGCGTTTGCTCGCGATGTTGGGCGTGCCAAGCAGCCGGATAAGGACGCTGGCCGGGTTCGGCGTGTCAGGCAGGCCGGACAGATCGAGCCGCTCCATCTCGAACAGTTCCGCCGCAGGCTCGCCCTCGCGCGTGTATTCCGGTGCATCCACCAGTAGCTCGACTGGCAAGTTCGCCGCTTCCACGTCTCCGTCGACGATCCGCACGGTGTTGCCGCCCGTCACGTGCCCGATCACAGCCCACGGCACTTCCCAGCGCTCGAACAGAGCGGCCACGTCCTCCACGTGCTCCTTCTTCGCGATGATCACCATCCGCTCCTGGGATTCGGAGAGCATGACTTCGTAGGGCGTCATCGCCTCCTCGCGCCGCGGCACCTTCGCCACGTCGATTACGATCCCGCTGCCGCCGCGGTGCGCCGACTCAATCGTTGCTGACGTCAGTCCGGCGGCTCCGCAGTCCTGGATGCCTGTCACCCAGTCCGCGTGGTTCTGGGCCAGGTCCAGGCAGGCCTCCAGCAGCATCTTCTCCAGGAACGGGTTCCCGACCTGGACGGCCGGCCGCATCTCCTCGAACCGCGCTCCAGGGTCCGTCCGCGACGCCAGGCCTGACGCTCCGTGGATCCCGTCGCGGCCAGTGTCGCTGCCCACCAACATCAACACATTCCCCTCGCCCTCCGCAGACGCATTGACCAGGCTCCCAATTGGCGCGACGCCCACACACATTGCGTTCACCAGCGGGTTCGTCGCGTAGGCGTCTTCGAAATACACTTCCCCGCCCACCGTCGGGATGCCGAGACAATTCCCGTACCCCCCGATTCCGGCGACCACGCCCTCGAACAGGTACTTGCTCCGAGCGTCCTCGGGCGGTCCGAACCGCAAGGAATCGAGCAGCGCGATCGGCCGGGCGCCCATGGCAAAGATGTCGCGCACAATGCCGCCGACGCCTGTCGCCGCGCCCTGGTAGGGCTCCACCGCTGACGGGTGGTTGTGCGACTCGATCTTCATCACGACGCACATCCCGTCTCCGATATCGACGGCACCGGCGTTTTCCGCCCCACGCTTCGTCAGGACGTACGCGCCCTCCGCGGGCAGTAGCCGCAGCAATGGCTTCGAGTTCTTGTACCCGCAGTGCTCAGACCAGAGCGCTCCGAAGAGGCCGAGTTCAACCTCGTTCGGCTCCCGTCCCAGCTTCTGGACGATCAGTTCATACTCGTCCCGGGACAGAGCGATTGTATCGAGGGCAGACTGGTCGATGGCCACAACAGAAGGATAAGGCCACCTGCCCCGACGTTACAGGTCGACCCGCGAGCTAATGTTGAAACGACGTGAAGCTATGCCAGCCGGAACGGCGGGTATTCGTCCCGAAGAAGTCCGACGTACGTGTAGACCCTCTCAGTCCACCTCAACACGCCTTCCACGAACTCGAACCAGGACCGGGGGAACTTGCCCGTGAACAGGATCGCGAACCACGCCGCGAATACCACCACGACCATCGCCGTGATCAGGAAGATAAGCACGATGTAGTGCGGAATCGCCAGCAGCCACTTGTAGAGTGGCGCGAACCTACTCAACTCCTCCGGGTACTCCACCTCGAACTCAACCGGGTATTTACCGGAGTCCCAGGAGAAGGGCGGGTATTCGTCCCGCATGTATTCCAGCGCATAGGCATAGGCGTTCAGGTTCCAGCGCCGGATGCCGACGTACATGTCGAACAAACTCTGTGGGTATCGCTTTGTGAACAGGATCGCGAAGAACGCAATCAGCACAATCACGGAGGCGACAATGTTCAGTGCGTACAGCACGATGATGTGCGGGATCACCAGGAGCCATTTAACGAACAACAATAGCCGCGAAAGGCTCTCCGGATATTCGACGTTGAAGGTCATCGGGTACACCACGGCACCATCGGACGCTCCCGCTTCCTGGTGTGCGGGCGGCTGGTAGGGTGGTGGTTGCTGCGATGCCGGGGGCTCAGAGGGAGGTTGGTCGCCCGGAGGCTGACCCGGCTGCTCGTATTCTTCGCTCATCATCCCCTCTCCTTTCTCAGCACATGCTGAACCGAGGGATTCGCTGCCTATAGAAACACCAACGGGATGCCATAGTTAACGCGAATTAGCGGAGCCCATATCACCGGAACTCAAAGCGCACGTCTTCGCCAATTGGTCCGAACGCGAGCGGCCCAGCCGACGAATAGGTGAGACTCAACGGATCAACGGCGTCATCGATCTCGAAGACCACCTGGGTGAGCACCGTTTCGCCGCGGCTCACCGTCGAGTCGTCCCCGGGAAACGATGCCTCGAGCCAGAACACATCCACGGGGTCATGGTCCTCTCCGTCTGTGTCCTCTAACGTGAACGAGTCGCGGTCCACGAACGTGAAGAGGGCGTCCTCGTTCGTAATCCAGAGTTCAAACGCCACGTGCCTTGTATCAGGCCGAGACTCGTCCACCTCAAAGTAGCGGAACGGATCTTCCGCATCTTCGAGTGTCACGATCGTCCCCTGCAGGTCAACCACCGTGGTCGACCTGCCCGCCAATGCGTCGGCGTATGACACCTCCACCACCTCTGTATCGCGTGAGAGGCTGAAGGCAATGAGCGCCACGTATACGGCGACGATCGCGCCGGCCCCAACGACGCCAAACACTGCCGACAGGACAACCGCCCGCCGGGATCCCGGCTTCGCGTCAGCGCGCTTGCTGTACGGCGGAAACTCGTCGCGGAGCAGTCCTGCATATGCCGTTACCCTCAGGATCCACCTTTGAAGCCCGACGTTGAAGTCGAAGAATGTCCGCGGGTACCGCCCTGTGAAGAGGATGGCGAACCACGCGAAGAACGCGAAGAGGAACCCAACGAACGAAAGAAGGGTGATCACGAACTGGTGCGGGATCACCAGGAGCCACTTCACCCAGATCCACCACCGGCTTAGCTGTTCCGGGTACTCCACCTCGTACAACACCGGGTATTTCCCGGGGTCCAGCGAGAACGGAGGGTACTCGTCGCGGAAAAGGTACGTGTATGCCGTGACATTCGCTCCCCACCGGTTGATTCCAACAACGAGGTTGAACAGCCCACGAGGGTACCGGCGAGTGAACAAGATCGCGAAGAACGCCACGACGGTGATCGCCGCCGCCGCGTAGCCGAGCGCAGTGACGACGAGAA
Source organism: Chloroflexota bacterium (assembly GCA_036741795.1). GTDB lineage: Bacteria > Chloroflexota > Dehalococcoidia > SM23-28-2 > RBG-16-64-32 > DATKKM01. The sequence continues at coordinate 5,629 of DAINRO010000044.1, read as the reverse complement.
AGTGCGGGATGGCCAGCAGCCACTTGACGAAGATCAGCAGCCTCGAGAGCTTCTCGGGATACTGGACCTCGTAGTGAAGGGGGTAGCTTCCCGCAGACGCTTCCGGGAAACCGCCATCCGGCGTAACTGGAGCGCCGCAAGCGATGCAAAAGCGCTGGCTCTGATCCAGCGCAGCGCCGCATTGGCGGCAGAACGCTGGGCCACTGGTTACCGCGGGAGTCTGTGCGAGCACGCTCCCGCAGGCGCCGCAGTATCGATCTCCAGCACGTGCGGATGTCCCGCAATTGCTACAGCGGCGTTCGGGCGGGACGGGACCGGCCTCGAGCATCCCGGACACGGGCTACGCCCGCACCGCCGCCCACTCCGCCACGGACCGCCAGAACAGCAGACCGTCCTCACCACCGAGCAGTGGCTCGCACGCCCGCTCCGGGTGGGGCATCAACCCCAACACATTTCCCCGCTCGTTCACGATCCCTGCGATCCCGCGGTCGCTCCCGTTCGGGTTCGCCTCAGTCGTCACGTTGCCACCCTCATCACAGTATCGAAAGGCAATACGCCCATCCGTCTCCAGTTGGTCCAGCACCTCAGCGTCCGCCGTGTACCGGCCATCACCGTGCGATACCGGCACCCGGATCACATCGCCCGGCCGACTCAACCCGGTCCACGCCGTCTCCGCGTTCTCTACTCTCAGGTGCACCCACTCGCACCTGTACTGCAGAGAGTCATTCCGCATCAACGCCCCCGGCAGCATGTGCGACTCGCACAACACCTGGAACCCGTTGCAGATCCCGATCACGGGCTTCCCCGCCGCCGCGTCTTTCATCACCGTCTCCATCACGGGCGAGAACCGGGCGATCGCGCCGACACGCAGGTAGTCCCCGTACGAGAATCCTCCCGGCAGCACGACCGCGTCGTACTTCCGGAGGTCAGTCTCCCGGTGCCAGACCAGGTCCGCCTCGTAGCCAGCTTTCTGGATTGCGTACTGAGAATCGTGGTCGCTCCAGGTCCCGGGGAAGACAATTACGGCGAGGCGCATCGTTTAGCGTTGCGCCGCGGGCGCCGGGGATCCTGGCTTGAACCGCCGTCCCCGCTCCGGCCGCTCCCGCTGCTTCACGAACTCGAACACAGGCACACCGTAGCCGCAGCTCGTCTGCGTGCTTTCGATAACAACGTCGATCACCTGGCGCATCGGCAGCTCGATATTGTCCGCCGGCACCTCGAGTAACAGATCGCGAAGGGGCGACTCATCCACCGGAGTCACAGTCGCGTGCCCGAATAGGCGGACGATCGCCGCGTCCTCTTCGCCCATCGACATCACCATGAGGGTGATAGGCCCGCCCGCTGTCGCATGATTGGCCGTCTGGTTACCGCTCCCCGTGTAGTCCAGGTACGCGACTCGGTTCGCATCGACGATGTGCAGTGGCACGCCTCCCTTCGGCGAGAGATTGACCGGGCCAACGCCGTCTGCGCCCTGGCTCAGTTCGGGCGCGGCGCTGGCCACGAAGAAAAGGGGCGAATTGCGAATCAGATCCGCTTGTTCGTCGCTGATCTGGTCGAAACTGGTGCCCACGCACCCCAACTCTATCACTCCGTCGCTTGTATCGCCCGGTTCGTTGACACACTATCGGCGTTCGGCAAATACTCACCCTTACCGGAACGTCACATTAGGGGAGAATGACGTTTGCTCTGCCCATCATGTAGCCATGAAAACCGCGATGCTGCTCGCTTCTGCGAGAGCTGCGGCGCTGCCTTCGCCCAGAAGTGCGCCCAGTGCGGAGCGGAACTCCGCGAATCGGCCCGTTTCTGCGACGGCTGCGGTACATCCGTGACCGTTAGTAGTGAAGCAGGACCTTCCAGCGCCACGACCGAGGCGGTGCCAATGTCGGTGCCGACACTGCCTACGTCCTTCGACTCCGGCCGCTACAAAGTCAAATCGTTCCTCGGGGAGGGTGGCCGCAAGCGCGTCTACCTGGCGCACGACAACAAACTTGATCGGGATGTCGCCTTTGCGGTCATCAAGACGGAGGGTCTCGATGCCGATGGTCTCGCCCGCGTCAAGCGAGAAGCGCAGGCGATGGGCCGTCTCGGGGACCATCCGAACATCGTCACCGTCTTCGATACGGACCAGGAAGGCAGCGAGCCGTACATCGTGTCCCAGTACATGTCTGGTGGAGACCTCGCCTTCGCGCTCCGGCAGCGGTCCGAGGACCGCTATCCCATCGAGGTCACGGTCCTCGTCGGCCGGCAAATCTGCGCCGGACTGGAGCATGCGCACGCCCGCGGGATCGTCCACCGCGATTTGAAGCCGGGCAACATCTGGTTCGATAGCTCGGGCATGGCGAAGATCGGGGACTTCGGCCTGGCCGTCGCCCTCGACCGCTCGCGGCTCACGATGGCCGGGATGATGGTCGGCACCGCCAGCTACATGCCGCCCGAACAGGCGATGGGCGGGGAGACCACGCCCGCCAGCGACCTCTACGCCCTCGGCTGCATCGTGTACGAGATGGTCACCGGCCGGCCGCCCTTCGTCGGGGACGACACCGTCGCCGTGATCTCTCAGCACGTAAACACCGCGCCGGTCTCCCCGGCGTGGCACCGCCCCGACTGCCCGGCGGCCCTGGAGACACTAATCCTCCGGCTCCTGGAGAAAGACCCGAAACAACGCCCCGCCAAGGCTTCCGAGGTCAGTGAAGCACTGGCAGCCATCCAGAGCGCCTCCACACCGGCGCCCGTCCCCGCGGCCGAGCCCGGCGATGAGCAGTCGAACCCCATCTACCGCCGGACCTTCGTCGGCCGTGAGACGGAACTCAAGCAGCTCGAGGCTGCCTTCGATGCAGCGCTCTCCGGCCAGGGCTCGCTCGTGATGATCGCGGGTGAACCGGGCATCGGTAAGACTACGATCACCGAACAGCTCGCCACCTACGTCGGCATGCGCGGCGGTCAGTCCCTCGTCGGCCACTGCTACGAGGAGGGATCGCTCTCCATTCCCTACCTCGCCTTCGTGGAGATCATGCGCTCTTACGTCACGAACCGGGACCGCGACGAGCTCGCTTCGCAACTCGGCTCCGGCGCCGGCGAAGTCGCCCGCATCGTCTCCGAGGTCCGGGACCGCGTCAACGTCCCGCCGTCGGGAGGCGGCAGCCCGGACGAGGAGCGGTTCCGGTTGCTCCAGGCCGTCTCCGGCTTCCTCCGCAACGCCTCCTCCGCTCAGCCCCTCTGCCTTGTCCTGGAGGACCTCCACGACGCGGACAAGGGCTCGCTGGAGATGCTTGTCCACCTGGCTCGCAATCTTGCCGGGGCGCGAATCCTTCTCGTCGGCACCTACCGCGACGTCGAGGTCGACCGCACCCACCCGCTATCGAACGCGCTGGCTGACATGCGCCGAATCGACAAGTTCCAGCGCATTGCCCTTCGCGGCCTCAGCCCGGACGAAGTGACGCGGATGATCTCGCACATCGCCGGCCAGGACATCCCGTTCGAGCTGGGCGAGGCAATCTACCGCCAGACGGAGGGCAACCCGCTCTTCGTCCAGGAGGTGATCCGAAATGCCGCCGAGGAGGGGCTGATCCGGCGCGAAGGTGGCCAGTGGGTTGCGACGGTCGATTCGCTGATCAACTACATCCCGGAGGGGCTCCGCGACGTCATCGGCCGCCGCCTCTCACGCCTCAGCGAGGAGTGCAACCGCGTTGTCGCGATCGCCGCCATCATCGGCCGCGATTTTGCCGTCGATGTTCTGCGCCGCGTCGCCGGCGTCTCCGAGGACGACCTCCTCACAGCCCTCGAGGAAGCGATCAACGTCTCCCTCATCGAGGAGATGCGCGGGCAGCGCGAGCTGCGCTACCGCTTCACCCACGCCTTCTTCCGGCAGACCCTGTACGAGGAGATGATCGCGCCTCGCCGGCTTCGCATGCACAACGAGGTCGCCAAGGCGCTGGAAGAGCACTATTCCGGCCGCGAGGAAGAGCACGCCGCTGAACTGGCCGAGCACTTCTCCCACTCCTCCACGGAAGAAGACCTGAGGAAGGCCGTCTCTTACGGCAAACTCGCGGCCGCGCGCTCCGCCTCGGTACATGCCTACGGGGAAGCGGTCCGGCACCTGGACCAGGCGCTGGAGGTCCAGGAGGTGCTCGATCCGAAGGACGGGCAGGCGAAGCTCGCGCTCCTGTCCGACCTCACCGCCGCGCTACTGGCGGCCGGCGAGCCGGATCGCATGCTGAACGAAGTGGCATCGTCTGCCTGTGACCTCGCCGAATCGCTTGGCGAAGCGTTGACCGCCGCCCACATCGCGGAGAACGCCGCCTACGCTCTCATCTACCGCGACAGCATCATTACCTTCGTCAATCCGGTGTACGCCGAGTGGTGCGAACGCATCCGCAAGAACGCTGCGCCCGGCTCGCGCGAACAGGTCATGGGAGACGGACTACTTTCATGGGCGTACTTCACGCTCCGTCAGATGGAGAAATGCTGGGAACTCCGCCGTAACGCCCTTGAGGTGGCGCGGACAGTGGACGACCCGGAGGCCCTCACGTACGTGGCGTTTACCTATCTTTCCGCCGGCGCTCCCATCAAGGTTCTCGATGACCGCGTGCAACTCGCTCAGGAGATGAAGGTCATATCCAGCGCGTCGCTGGCTCCATATCTCCGGGCGCAATACCTGTACAGCCTCGGCCAGTTCCTTTACCAGATCCAGGAGATCGATGCCTGTCGCCAGACCTGGGATGAACTCGACGCGCTCGCGTCTCGCGTTCCCGATCCCTACGTCCAGTCGTGGAATATGCTCGCGGTGCACGGCCGCCTGACCTGGCTCGGCAAGCTGGAGGAAGCGGTTGACAGTTCTGAAGCGTTTGCCGCAAGGGCGAGGGATATGGGCATCGAGACGTGGGGTCTGACCTTGTCCAAGATCGTGGCTTCTGCCTCCATCGGCAGCCTGGGCCGCTGGGATGACCTGGCCACGACTTACCCCTTCTGGCGCACCTTGCCTTATGGCGACGCGATCGCGGCCTTTCACATGGCCCAGTCAGGCCAATTAGCCGAAGCCCGGGCCGAGATGCAACGCATAATGACGCAGCTCCGCGTTGGCGAAGCGGACAGCTGGGTCGATGATAATTCGCTGTGTGGATTGTTGGCCGTAGCGACAATGACTCAGGACAGGGACGCGACGGCGCTGCTCTACCCCCTCGTGGAACCAACGGCGGAGATGCACCAACTTTCGTATGGCCCCGCCGCCCGGTACCTGGCTGCTGCGGCCCTCTTGCTTGGAGACGTGGCTGCTGCCCGCACTTACATGGACACTTCGCTCAGAGTCGCATTAAAGGTCGAGGACAGGACCAGCGTTGCCAACTCGCGCTTCGATCTCGCGAGGCTCCTCTTCGAGCACTTCCCGGAGGAGAAGGCCGCCGCCGCCGAGCATCTCAACTTCGCCACCGGGGAAGCCCAGGACATGAAGATGAAGCCGCTCCTCGAGGAGTGCCTGGCCCTCAAGCTCCGCTTCCAGGGGATCACATCCACCGACATCAACACCTCCATCGACACCGTCGCCCGCGTGGCGATACAAGAGCACCCCGACCTCCGCCGGCAGGCCGCCCCCGACGGCACCGTCACCATCATGTTTAGCGACATCGAAGGCAGC
>DAINRO010000043.1:10811-21453 GCA_036741795.1 Chloroflexota bacterium | reverse complement strand
TTACTATTTACAATTCACTATTTCTATCTGTGGTCGGCTTCCCAATCATAGGCCGCGCCCACCGGAACCTTTTTGCCGCCCCGGCCCGGTCGCTCGAACACCAGCTTGTCGAACTCGAGCTGCACCGGCATCGGGTAGTCGCCGGTGAAGCAGGCGGTGCAGAACGTGTTCTCTGGCTGCTCGACCGACGTCATCAGCCCGTCGAGGCTCAGGTAATGCAGGGTGTCCGCGCCGATGTGCTGCCGTATCTCCTCCACCTCCTGGCTCGACGCGATTAGCTCCCACTGCGTAGCCATGTCGATTCCGAAGTGGCAGGGGTGCTTGATCGGCGGCGCGCACACCCTCATGTGCACCTCGGTTGCGCCCGCGTTCCGCAGCATCTCGACGACCTTCGGCGTGGTCGTGCCGCGGACGATCGAGTCGTCCACGACGATGAGCCGCTTGCCCTTGATCACTTGCTTGAGGGGGTTGAACTTGAGCCGCACGCCCTGCTCGCGAAGACGCTGGTCAGGCTTGATGAACGTGCGGCCCACGTAACGGTTCTTCACCAGCCCTTCGGCGTAAGGGATCCCCGACTCGTTCGCGTAGCCGATGGCGGCTGCCGTGGCCGAGTCCGGTACGCCGATAACGAGGTCCGCGTCCACGGGCGCCTGCCGCGCCAGCTCCTTGCCCATGTTCATGCGCATCGGGTGCAGGAGCTTGCCCCGGATGGTGCTGTCCGGGCGCGCGAAGTAGATGTACTCGAACACGCAGAGGGCGTCGCGCTGCTTCGGCACCGCCTGTTGCGAGTGCAGCCCGTCCGCGTCCACCACCACCACTTCGCCGGGGTCCACCTCGCGCACGAACTCCGCTCCCAGGTGATCCAGAGCGCAAGTCTCAGAAGCGATTACCCAGCCGTCGCCGTTCAATCGCCCGATGCACAGGGGCCGCATGCCGTACGGGTCTCGCATCGCGATGAGCGAGTCCGTCGTTACCGCCAGGAAGCAGTACGCCCCCACCATGGCTTGCATCGTGTTCCCGGCCCGCTCCAACCACGTGCCTCCGGGAGCCGTTGCCAGCAGTTGCGCCGCGACCTCGGTGTCGGAGGTGCCGCTGAACTCCGCGCCATTTTCCTCCAGGTCGTCGTGCAGACCCTCGGCGTTGATCAGGTTTCCGTTGTGCGCCAGCGCAATCGGCCCGTTCGGCCCTTCCGCGCGAACCGGCTGCGCGTTTTCGTGCTTACTCGATCCAGTCGTCGAATAGCGAGTGTGCCCGATGGCGACGTGGCCCGGCAGGTATCCCAGGTCCATCTCGTCGAACACCTGCGACACGAGCCCCATGCCGGTGCGGATGTGCAGGTTCGACCCATCGGCCGTCGCGATGCCCGCGCTCTCCTGGCCGCGGTGCTGCAGGGCGTAGATCCCGTAGAAAGTGACGCGCGCCACGTCCGTCCCCGGCGCGTAGACCCCGAACACTCCGCACTTCTCGCGGAGCCGGTCACCGGAAGGGGAGGGTGGCGGCTTATGCACGGACAGGCCCCGTCCTCTGGGCAGCCGAGCAGGGTTTCCGCGCAGGCTTATGCATCACAGGGGGAGCCATGTGGCCCTGCGATTTTAACACTCGCTTTACAGAAGGGACAACGCAAAGGGTGGCCTCATGCGCATTCGCCAGCCGCCAAAACCTGTGGGTACGCCCTGCTTGCCCGAATTCTCCATGACTGTCTGCCTGCTCTAACTGGCGAACTGGAACTACGCCGTTACTGTTCGTCGAACCCTTCGCGTTGGCGGAGTTCGCGGTCGCGGGCTTCGGTTTCTTCGCGTTGTTCCTGTTCTTCTTTGGATTCGCCGAGGTCGATGGCGCCTTCTTCGGTGGTGCGGAGAACGGGGTTGAGGGTGCGGGCGAGATTGGCGTAGCGGTCGAGGCCGAGGTAGTGGAGGGGGCGGTAGTCGGGGTTGTCGAGGGACCAGGTTTCGTCGAAAGCCTCTTCGTCGGCCTGGGCGGCGAGGATGCGGCCGACGAAGAGGGTGTGGTCGCCGATCTGGTGGGTATCTTCGAGGCCGCACTCGATCCAGGCGATGCAGTTGTCGAGGAGAGGGGCGTCGACCTGGGAGGCGCGGAAGGTGGCGAGTTTGGCGAGTTCGAGCTTGCCGACGTTGTCACCTGAGACGGTGCCGAAGTAGTGGGAGTGGTTGAGGAGGTCAGGGGCGGGGAAGTTGAGGGCGAATTGTTCGGAGAAGCGGATCATGTCGTGCGTGTAGCGGCGGGGGTTGATGACGACGCCGATGAGCGGCGGGACGCGGGAGAGAGGAGTGTGCCAGATGGCGGGCATGATATCAGTCTGGTCGCGGAAGCGGGTGGTGACGAGGGCGACGGGGCCGCCGTTGAGGAGTCGGGATGCTTCGGTCAGAGGGTCGAGGGGGCGGCGCATGGGGTAATAGTGAATGGTGAATGGTGAATAGGGAAAGGGGGGAAGGCGAAGAGTGAGGGGTAAAGAGTGAAGAGTGAAACGGGCTGCGGGATAATTAGGGCATGACCCTTCGAGAGCCTCAGGGCGAACGGAAGATATTGGTTGGGTCCTGTTCCTGGGCGGATAAGACGCTGGTGGATAGTGGGTGGTATCCGCCTACGGCCAAGTCACCGGCGGAGCGGCTGAAGTTCTATGCGTCGCAGTTTCCGGTGGTGGAGGTAGACAGCACGTACTACGCGATCCCGGACCGGCGGAACGCTGAAGCATGGATCGAGCGGACGCCTTCGGACTTCACGTTCGATGTGAAGGCGTACTCGATGTTCACGGGGCACGCGGGACAGGTGCAGGCGCTGGCGAAGGATATCCGGGCCGAGTTGCCGGATGAGCAGCGCGAGAAGAAGAACGTGTACATGAAGGACGTGCCGAAGGGAGTCGGCGATGAGTTATGGCGGCGGTTCCTCGACGATGTTCTGCTGCCGCTCGACAGCGCGGGGAAGCTGGGCGTGGTGCTGTTCCAGTTCCCGCCCTGGTTCGGGCCGCGTCGGGACAACCGGGAGTACATCACCGAAATCAAGCAGAGGTTGGGGCAGTTCCAGCCGGCGATCGAGTTCCGGAACGCGGCGTGGATGACAGAGCCCTCGGACCAGGAGCGGACGCTGGGGTTCTTGAAGGACCTGGGGGCGAGTTACGTGTGCGTCGATGAGCCGCAGGGGTTCAAGTCGAGCGTGCCGCCGGTGATGGCGTCGACGGCTTCAACGGGGGTGCTGCGGATGCACGGGCACAACGACTCGATGTGGAACGCGCGGACGAAGACGGCGGCGGAGCGGTTCGACTACCTGTACGAGCGGAGTGAGTTACGGGAGTGGGTGCCGCGGATCGAGATGCTGGCGGAGGAGGCGCGGGAGGTGCACGTGCTGATGAACAACTGCTACCGGGACTACAGCGTGCGGAACGCGCGGGAGATTGGGGAGATGCTGGGAATGGTGAAGAGTGAATAGTGAACGGTAAAGGGCTTTGTGGGGCTGCCGAGCGCCCCACTTCTAACTTGTGACTTCTAACTTCGTGCGGGGCGGGTGGGGGCCAGTTCGGGGCGGCTGGACCAACTCCAGGCGCGGCCGGTCTGACTGATGCCCATTAGCATGCCGTGGAGGGCTGTCGGGTGGATGAAGAGGCCTGCCTCGGGGTAGTCGGCGGTGGGCGTCCAGCGGGCCTCGCGCTCTTCGAGGCGAGCCTGGATGGCGGTGGCGTCATCGGTTTCCATGAAGCACATGTAGACGGAGGAGCCGTGCTTGTCGTAGAAACGGCCCATCGCCTTGCGGGGGTCGTTGGTTTGGGTGATCTCGATGCGGTCGAGCTTTGCAGGCGGGTCGAAGAGGGTGAGGGTGCCGGTGTAGCCCCACATGCTGCTGTCGATGGGGCTGAAGCGGGATTGGTCGAGGCTGAAGGCCCTGGCGTAGAAGTCCGCGGCCTCCTGGTGGTCGGCGACAATGTTCGTGACTTCGTAGAGGTGGGTGACAAGTCCAACGGTGGATCGGGATTCAGACGCCTGGATGACGGTCCGCATGCCGCGCGTCTGCTCTGGCTCTATCCAGAGTTGATTGCCGTGGCGTTCCGAGGCGATGCCGGCGGACTTGAGGCTCTGCTCCACGCCCTCGGGATCGGTCGTCGAGAAGCCGGCGCCGAAGATGCCCTCACGATTGCTCGCCAGGTACTCGGCGATTAAGCCGTCGCCGTCAGGCTCCAGGAGCTCAAATTGGCTGTCGCCCGCCTGGACGACGGTGCGCTTGACGTTGTAAGGCGCGCCGAGCTTGTCCTGGAGGACTTTCTCGGCCCCGAGGACGGCGTTAAAAGTGGCAGATGCAAACTCGCCGTCATGGACGGCGAGCAGCATGCGATCGACTTGATCAAGCATCGGCTTGCGCCCGGTTGGGGCGCGTTACTGGGTTACGAGGCCTTGCCGATGCGGGTGAGCTTTGTGCCACAGACCGGGCAGGTGCCCTGGGTGGCGGGACGGCCGTTCTTGAGGGTGACCGCCTGCGGGTCCTTGATGTCCCGGCTCTGCCGACACTTCATGCAATACGCTGTTGCCATGGAATCCTCCTTCCCGTATTCACGGGTTATGCGCTGGCACATAGCATAGCTACGAGTAAACGTAAGTCAATACGTTGAAGGCGCGTTTTCCACAATTCACGGATGAAACGTGGAGATTTGCAGGGGTTCTGGTGTTCAGGTGCGCACGAAAAACGGAGCGCTCACGCGTGCGAATTGGCTAATTTAGCCCACGCTAAGTTTGCCGATCAGCTCCCTAATAGGTGTTTAGCCGGTCGATTATCTGTCTCAAGCGGCCAACGCGGGATTGGTTGAAGTCGAGTGCCAGTCGCTCGCAATCGAGCTCGTCGGCGTCGGCAATTTCCTTGGCGCTTGCCTCCACCGGACTGATCCCGCGGGGGCCGATGATGTCGGCAAACTCCTTCACCAGCTCAGCCAGGGCTGGGGGCGGAGGGAGTCGCGAGAGCCGCAGGATAAGCATGCCGTCGGACCAACGCTGCGAACGGTAGTTGCGGTAAAAGCCGGTCAATTCCTCGACGGCTTCGTTGATCCTGGAGCAATGCTTGATCAGGTGGAAATCGTCATCGGAGATGAGGCCGCGGGAGAGCACTTCCTCCTCCAGAAAGTTCAACCAGGACCGCCAATAGGTCCCACCGGGCTGGTCGAGAAGAACGATCGGGTGGATGTCGCTCTTGCCAGTTTGCATCAGGGTGAGCAGTTCAAACGCCTCGTCCAGGGTGCCGAAGCCGCCGGGGAAGAGGGCAAAAGCGTCCGACTCCTTGATGAAGGCGACCTTGCGGGTAAAGAAGTACTTGAAGTTGATGAGCTTGGTGTTGCCCTGGATGAAGATGTTGGGCTCCGACTCGAGGGGGAGGCGGATAGAGGCGCCGAAGCTCTTCTCGGCGCCGGCGCCTTCGTGACCGGCGGCCATGATACCGGGACCGGCGCCGGTGATGACCATCCAGTTCGCCTTCGCCATGGCCTCGGCGAAATCGCGAGTTTGCGCGTATGTCGCGTCGGTAGGCTCGGTGCGTGCGGAGCCAAAGATGGAAACCTTGCGGTGGTCGCGCCACTTGCGGAAGACCGAGAACGAGTAGGCGAACTCCTTGAGGGCCGAGTTCACCAGTTTCATCTCGCCGCGGTCGGCCTCGTCGCGGACGAGGCGGAAGCAGGTGGTGATCATCTGCTTGAGGAGGTCGGCGTTGGCGACATCGCCATATTCGGCGATGAGTTCGTCGATCTCGGCGTCGACCTGGGAGTTCCCGGTGCTGTAGATGCGTGCGCGTGCGGTCCTTCGTTCGAGCATGGTGTGAGTCCAGTTTAATGGATGGTGTTCGGGGTTCGCGTCGTTGCAATTTCGCGGCTCTAGCGTGCGCGCCGGCTCCCGCTACCCCGCCCCGGATCCTGCGGGCATCCATCGATCTGCGAGCAAATTCTGTGCTCCGCAGGATGACACCGGCGAGGAGTGACACACGGCTTCTGCGGATAATATTTGTGACGATGCGGACGATTATGCATGCGGACCTGGATGCGTTCTACGCGTCCGTTGAGCAGCTGGATAACCCGGAGCTGCGCGGGAAGCCTGTTGTTGTGGGTGGAGCGGCCGAAGGGCGAGGCGTGGTGGCGGCCGCGTCGTACGAGGCGCGGGCCTTCGGGGTGCGCTCGGCGATGCCTATGGGAAAGGCGCTGCGGTTGTGCCCGGATGCGACGAGGGTTTCGCCACGGTTCGACCGCTACGGTGAGGTGTCGCGGGCGGTGATGAGCATCTTCAAGTCGGTCACGCCGCTGGTGGAGCCACTTTCGATGGATGAGGCGTTCCTTGATGTTACCGGGCGACACGATGAATACGGCGGGGCAAAAGGGCTGGCGCAATACCTGAAGCGCGAGGTCAATTCGGAGACGGGGCTCACGCTGTCGGTGGGAGTCGGGACTAACAAGACGGTGGCCAAGATCGCATCGGACATGGACAAGCCGGACGGGCTGGTGCTCGTGCCACCGGGGGCAGAGGCGAGATTCCTGGCGCCATTACCGGTGCGGAGATTGTGGGGCGTCGGACCGAAGGCGGAGGCGGTGTTGATGGACGCGGGGTTCACCCTGGTGGGCGACATCGCACGAGCGACGCCGGAGCGGGTGGCGGAGGCGATGGGGAACCGGGGGCAGGATTTGTGGGAAATGGCCAACGGACGGGACGAGCGGCAAGTGACAACGGACCACGAACGAAAGTCGATCGGATCAGAGACGACGTTTCCTCGGGACCTGCCGGACGGCGATGAGCTGCGCTCGGAGATCGGCCGATTGGTGCGGGACGTGGCGGGCGGGTTGCAGGCGCGAGAAATGCTGGCGAAGACGGTCGTGCTGAAGCTGCGCTACTCGTATTTCAAGACGATCACACGGCAGACCAGCCGACCGGCGCCGACGAACGATACGGAAGAGATCAACGCTGCGGCGATGGGGTTGCTGGACGCCGTGGCGAGGCCGGAGGACAGGTTCCGGCTGATCGGTGTCCAGTGCACGAACCTGAGCTATGACGAGACTCAAGGCGGGCAGTTGCGACTGACACCGGATCGTTGATGGACGGTCTCCTTCGACCAGGGACTTGACTGGTCGTCCAGGACCGTTTGCACACTGACTGTGGTCGCGCCAGTATCGGGGTATGGTCACGGCGTCGGGTGGTAGATTCTCCGACAGTTTGCGGGCGTTCAAACACCGCAACTATCGACTGTTCTATGCCGGGCAGAGTGTTTCGCTCATTGGGACGTGGATGCAGACGATCGCCCAGGCTTGGCTTGTGCTCGAACTGACCGACTCGGAGGTGGCACTCGGGATCGTGACAATGATGCAGTTCCTCCCGATCATGCTGCTGGTGCTGTTCGCGGGAGTGATCGCGGACCGGGTGAACAAGCGCGACTTCCTGTTCGCTACACAAATGCTGGCGATGCTGCAGGCGACGATCCTGGCCCTTCTCGTCGTTACGGATTCCGTCGAATTGTGGCACGTTTACGTGCTGGCGTTTGTGCTGGGCGTGTCCAACGCCTTCGACCTGCCGACGCGGCAGTCGTTCGTGGTGGAGATAGTGGGCCGGGACGACCTCGTGAACGCGGTCTCGCTGAACTCAGGGATGTTCAACGGGGCGAGGCTGATCGGGCCGGCAGTGGGCGGGTTCATCATTGCCGCCGCTGGCGTAGAAACTGTCTTTGCGCTGAACGCCGTGAGCTACCTGTTCATCCTGGCGAGCCTTGCGCTGATCCGGGTGAGTGAGCTGAACACGACCGAGGCTCGTCCCCGGGAGAACCCGGTAGTGGAGTTGAAGGAGGGTATCAGCTACGCGCTCCGTACGCCGGCGACGCTGCTGGTGATCATCCTCGTCGCCTTTGTCGGGATGTTCGGCTACAACTTCACGGTGATGATGCCGTTGATCACGAGGTTCGTGCTGCAGGAAGGATCGATCGTGCTGGGATTCTTGACGGCGGCGGTTGGGCTGGGTGCGGTGCTCGCCACCATTCTCCTTGCGGGCCGACGCGCGGCGACGCGCTACCAACTGTTCTTCGGGGCCACGGCCTTCACCCTGCTGCTGGCGGGGGTGGCGCTGAGTGAGAACCTGTACCTCTCGATGCTGCTGTTGATGGGACTGGGAGCAGCGGGCGCAACGTTCGGAACGACCGCGAATACGTCGATCCAGATCGCGACACCGGACCACTTGCGAGGTCGTGTGGTGTCCCTCTACATGCTGCTATTTGCGGGATCGACGCCAATAGGGGGATACCTGACGGGGCTGATGGCGCACGAGTTCGGGACGCAAACAGCGATTGGCGTGCTGGCATTCATGTGCGGCGTGGGTGTGCTGGCAGGAGCCACCTACTACTGGACGCACCGGGAAGAGGTGATCAGGACGGCCGATGCGAATCGGGTCGTGGCAGCTCAGACGACCTGAGTGACGACGCCGGATCCGAACGGGCAGCCTGCGAGCAGGGGGCAGACCTCGCACTTCGGCGCGCGGGCGTGGCAGAGGCGACGGCCATGCTTGATCAGCAGCATATGGAACGGGTAGACGAGGTCGGGTGGCAACATCGCTTCGAGGGCATTGTGGGCTTTCTCTGGCGTCATTTTCTCGCTCACCAGCCCCAGGCGCTGAGCGACACGGTGGACGTGCGTGTCCACCGGGATGGCAGGACGGCCGAAGGCGAACATCAGGACGCAGGCGGCGGTCTTGGGGCCGACGCCGTGCAGGTTGGTGAGCCAGGACTTCGCGTCTTCCAGTGGCATATCGCGAAGGAACTCGATGTCGAGATCTCCGTGGGCGTCCTTGACGGCAAGGAGGGCGGCTTTGATGCGGGGAGCCTTCTGTTTGGCGAGGCCGCCGACGGCAATCTCCCTTTCGATCTCATCGATGGGGGCGTTCATCAGCGAATCCCAGGTTGGGTAGCGGGTGATGAGACGCATGAAGGCGCGGCCGGAGTTGGTATCGCTGGTGTTCTGGGAGAGGATTGTGAGGACGAGTTCGGTGATGGGATCGTTGTGAGGCCGCCATTCGGGGAGGCCGTAGTAGGGGGCCAGGAGGTCGACGATCTGGTCGGGTGCGAGTGGGCGCTGTTTCCGGGGTCGAGGCACAAGGCCAGTCTAGGGAGTGGACTCGAAGTATTGCCAGACGGCGGAGGAGACGGCGGCGATGGGCGCCCAGGAACCCGAGCCGTCGGTGAGGACGGTTATGGCGTAGGGACCGTCGGGGCCCCAGACGATGGCCGCGTCGTGAGTGGCGCCGCCGAAATTGCCGCTCTTGTGGGCAACGGTCGTGCCGGAAGGAACGCCGGCCATGACACCCTCGGTGAACCACTCGCGGGCGAGGAGGGAGAGCATCTCGTCGCGGGAGGCGGTCGTGACGCCCTGGCCGGCGGCGATCGCGGTCATGAGCTGGGTCATGTCGAGCGCCGTCGTCGGGAGGCCGCGGTCGTTCACGGTCATGGTGTTCGCGCCGACGCTGCGGATCGTGGCATCGACGTTGTTCGAGCCGACTTCGTCGATCATCAGATTGGCGAGCGGTGTGTCGCTGACCACGATCATGCCGCGCACGGCGTCCGCGATGGTGACGCGGTCGTTGACGGCGATCTCGAGGTATTCAAGGGTGCCCAGGTCGTCCATCACGTACTTCTCCTCGACGACGACCTCCTTCGCGAAATCGAGTGTGCCGGCGTCCCGCTGGCGGTAGGCCTCGAGGAGGACGGCGGCCTTGAAGGTGCTGGCGGCGTAGTAGGACTCGGACTCGGCTGTGGCGGCGTAGCGGCCGTCGGCGAGGTTGTGGACGACGACGGACGCTTTGCCGGTGAAGCCGGCGAGGGCGCCGTTGATGGCGGTTTGAAGTCCCGGATCGAGCGCGGGCGGGGTGATGCCGGAGTCGAGACCGGGGACGGCAGTTCCACCACCGAGCCAGCTGAGCGACACGAGCTGGGGCTGGCGTGTAGGTGCGGGCGTCGGTGAGGGCGTAGGCGCGGCTGTCGGGTCAGGTGTACGTGTGGGTGACGCCAGTAGAGGCGGTTCACCGACGAGGACAGCTGGGGATTCCTCCGATGGCAGGCCGCCATCGCCGCAGGCAGCGACGAGGGTAAGTAGCAGGGCGATGGGCAACGGGGTCAGGTAACGCATGGGAAGGGCGCCGGTGCGCGGACGCCTATACTATCCAACGACAGCGGAAGGAGAAAGGAGTCTCATGGTCCGCGAAAAGCGTCTAACGGAGCTGGCGTCGTGCGCGGGTTGCGCGGGAAAGGCGGGGGCGGAGACGCTCGCCCAGATCCTCGTCCACATGCAGGAAATCCGGGCTTCGTCGCCCGATCTGCTCGTGGGGCTGTCATCGCCAGATGACGCGGCGGTCTACCGGATGAACCACGAACAGGCGGTCGTGCTGACAGTCGATTTCTTCGCGCCGCTCGTGGACGACCCATACGATTACGGCGCGATCTCGGCGGCCAACGCCATGAGCGATGTGTACGCGATGGGTGGCGAGGTCGTGCTGGCGCTGAACGTGGCGGCTTTCCCGGACGACATGGCGCCCGAGACGCTGGCGCAGATCCTTCGCGGAGGGGCGGACAAGGTGACGGAGGCTGGCGGCGTGGTCGCGGGCTCCGCGATCCTCGTCGGCGGGCCGCCCGGGATCGG
>DAINRO010000043.1:0-10801 GCA_036741795.1 Chloroflexota bacterium | reverse complement strand
GGACGAGGCGGTACGCGCGGCCGGAGCGATCCTGGCCGGCGGGCACACGATCCGGGACGAGGAGCCGAAGTACGGTATGTGCGTGATGGGGTTCGTCCACCCGGAGAAGGTGCTCACCAAGGGCGGCGCGCGGCCCGGGGATGCGCTTTACCTGACGAAGGCGCTGGGAACGGGCATCGTCTCGACTGCGGCGCGGGGGGGTGCGGCCTCGGCGGATGACCTGGCGGTTGCAGTCGCGAGCATGACGAAGCTGAACCGTCACGCCTCACACATCGCCCGCGAAGTGGGCGTGAACGCGATGACGGACGTGACCGGGTACAGTTTGCTGGGCCATTCGCGGGAGGTGGCGACGGCCAGCGGCGTTTGTCTGCGGATCGATGCTGGCGCCGTGCCCGTACTGCCGGGCGCGCTGGAGTATGCGGGGCGGGGGATCGTGACGGGCGGTGCCGAGCGCAACCGACGGCACTTCGGGCCGGACGTGCGTATCGAAGGCAGCGATCCGGCGCTGGAGCACGTGCTGTGGGACCCGCAGACGTCGGGGGCGCTGTTGATGGCAGTTTCGCCGGACTTTACGGGGGAGTTGGAGCGGCGGTTTGGCGAGGCGGGGGAGGCGTTGTGGCGGATTGGGGAGGTGGTGGCGGGTAGTGGTGTGGAGGTGGACTAGGCTTTGTTGTTGAGGGGCCAGCCGTGCTCCGCTCATGGTTCGAGTTCCCTCAGCTTGAGTGGGAAGGAGTATGCCGGAGGCGACAGCACATAGCAAGAAGGTCGGACTTAAGTCCGACCTTCGGGTGTGCGGTACTGATTCAGGGTTAGCCGAGGTTGCCGCTCTTGCGGGCGATTTGGTCCAGGCGCGCGATGCGCTCTTCAGTGGAGGGGTGGGTGCTGAAGAGCTTCGCCATGTCGACCTTGCCCAGCGGGTTGACGATGAAGAGGTGGGATACCGAGGGGTTGACCTTCATCGGGCGGGCTATCGAGTAGTCCTGTAGCTTCTGGAGGGCGCTCGCAAGAGCCATCGGCGCGTGCGTGATGTGGGCGCCGGTTTCGTCCGCGCCGAACTCGCGCTGGCGGGATACGGCGGAGCGCACCATTGCGGCGGCCAGCGGGGCGAGGATGATCGTGGCGAGCATTGCCAGGATGCCGAGGATTCCGCCGCCACGATCGCGCCCGCCGCCGAAGATGAGGGACCACTGGAGCATCGTGGCGAGGAAGGTGATCGCCGTGGCGACGGTCGCGACGATGGTGCTGACGAGGATGTCCTTGTTCTTGATGTGACCCAGTTCGTGCCCGATGACAGCTGCCAGCTCGCGGTCGTCGAGGATCTGCATGATCCCGGTGGTCGCGGCAACTGCGGAGTGCTTCTCGTTGCGGCCCGTGGCGAAGGCGTTGGGCGCGTCGTTCTGGATGACGTAGACCTTCGGCTTCTGCATCCCCGCCATGTTGACGACGCTGTCCACGATCTCGTGCAGGCGGGGCTCTTCCTGCGGCGTCACCTCGCGGGAGCCTGTCATCTTCAGGGCGAGCTTGTCGGAGAACCAGTACGAGCCGACGTTCATCACCATGGCGATGATGAACGCGAAGATCGCACCGCCGGGGCCGGCGACGAAGTACCCGATCCCCATCAGGATGCCTGAGAGGAGGACCAGGAGGAAAACGGTCTTTACGTTACTGCTCACTTATCCTTTTCCTTGCGGGCGGAATGTATCGCCCTGCATATCTAGCTTAGTCGAATACTGGTAGGGTCACAATTCGTCGGCAGCGCCAGTCAGGATGAATCCTGACCCTCGGTCAATAACCGGCTGATCGAGCGAATCGCCGGGCCGATTCGTGGGCCGTACCAGCAGAGATCCTTGCCATCTACAAAGTGAATACGTACGTCACCCAGTCCAGCGATCACTTCCTTGGCGTGTTTGGGCTTAAAGGGATAAGGCTCATCCGGCAGCAATACGATGGTGGGGGCGCGTCTGTGCACCTCACCCAGCGTGACGGTCGGGTAGCGGTCTTCCGAATCGCCGTAGACGTTAAGTCCGCCGCAGATCCTGAGCATGTCGTGGATGTAGGTTTCAGGGCCGATCGTCATCCACGGCTTGCGCCAGATGGGGCAGAAGACGCTAGTGGCGAGTGGTGAGTAGTGAGCAGTGAGTTGGGTAGCGGTGCGGAGTTCGTTTTGTGCATCCGCGAGGTACGGCTCGGCGGTGGTAGCGGTGTGGGTGATCTCGGCGATGAGGCGCAGCTCACCGATGGCTTCGGCCACCGTGCGGGGGTACGTGACGAGCACGGTGAGTCCGGCATCAAGCAGGCGGTCTATGTCGGCCTGGGTGTTCTCCTCGACGTTGGCGATTACGAGGTCCGGGTTCAGGCCGAGGACCCGGGAGCAGTCAACGTCCTTGGTGCCGCCGACTTTCGGCACGTCGGCAACGGCGGCCGCGGGTTCTATGCAGAAGCGGGTGACGCCGACAACCCGGTCGCTGGCTCCGAAGGCGAACAGGGCTTCGGTGATGCTTGGAACGAGGGATACGATGCGCTCGGGCGGAGAAGCGATATCTACGGCCCGCCCCAGGGCGTCTATATATGTGGCCAAGGCTATCCCAGGGTTACTTCGGTCTCCAGCTTTTCATCACCGCGATAGTACTCCACGGTGACGACGTCTCCGGCTCGATGCTCCGAGAGAGCGCTGAAGAGGTCGCCGGTCGTCCTGATCTCTTCGCCCTCGAGAGCGACGATGACGTCGTTTTCCTCGAGTCCGGCATCCTCCGCGGGGCTGCCGGGGTTCACGGCCTGGATACCGACGCCATAGTCCACGGCGAGGTCAAATTGATTGGCCAGGGACTCGTTGATCTCCACGATCGAAACGCCGAGGAAGCCGCGGTCAATTTGCCCGGACTCGATAAGCTCCTCCACGATCGGGCGGGCGGTATCGATGGCGATGACAAGGCCGATCCCCTCGGCATTGCCGCGGATGACGGCAGTGGTTATGCCGATGACTTCACCGTTGGCGTCGACCAGTGGTCCGCCGGAGTTGCCGGGGTTGATGGCAGCGTCGGTCTGGATGGCGTCCGGGATGCTGACGTTGCCTTCCTGGATGAGCCGGTTGAGGGCGCTAATGACGCCCTTGGTGACCGTGGGTCCGCCGGGAAGGTTCAGGGCATTGCCCATGGCGACGACGTCCTGGCCTACGAGGAGGTCGTCGGAAGAGCCCAGCGGAACAGGCTGGAGGTCGTCGCCTTCGATATCAAGTACGGCGATGTCGGATGGGGGATCACGCCCGACGACAGTGGCATCGAATTGGCGCCCGTCGTCAAGGGTGACTGTGATGTCCTGGACGGCCTCGCCCGACTGATCAGAGATGACGTGGTTGTTTGTGACGATGTGGCCTTCCTCGTCGATGATGAAGCCGGTGCCGACGCCGGACTGGGGCACAGTCTGCCCGAAGGCATTGAAGCTCGTCGCTTCGCTGAGGATATGGACGACCGAGGGCCGAAGTTCCTCGACGAGTTCGACGGTGCTCGGTATTTGGTCCCGGATTTCGGTGTTATCCCCATCGGTGTTTTCCGCCGGAGTCGCTCCTGTGGCCTCGGGTGCGAGGGTCGCGTCGTTAGCGTCGCCGTCGTTGCAGGCGACGAAGCCGGCGAGGGCGAGGGTCGCGATGATCAGCGGCAAGGCCAGGTTGTTGAGTCTCACTTTTCTCCTTCCGCGTGCTCATCAGGCACGCATCCACCAACAGGATACGTTCGGGTGCATTAAGGAAGTATTAAAACGGGAGATAAGGCGTCGGGGCAGGAATTGGCGTTAGAATGAGGCCAACGAAGCAGGAATCTGCGACCCCATGAAGGACGTATCTACCACCGAAGCGGCGTACCGTGACCTGAGCGACGAGGAGCTGATGCAGCGCCTTGTCTACCAGGATGTCGGGGCCTTCAGGGCCCTGTACGCACGGTACGGAAACCTGGTTTATTCGGTCGCGCTCCGTGTGGTTCGCGATCCCCACGTGGCGGAGGATATGGCCCAAGAAATCTTCTTCCGCATTTGGCGGAAACCGGACAGTTACGCGGCTACACGCGGGAAGTTCCCGACGTGGCTGACTTCAGTCACACGGAACCGCGCCGTTGACGAGATTCGCTCGCGAAACCGCCGCTTCCGCCATGAGACTGCATCGCCGGAGGAACAGGAACGGGAGTTTGCCGGTCCGGACAACATCGATCCCGCGATGCGGGCGGAGGTTTCGGACCAACGGCGCCTGATCATGCTGGCGCTTGAAACATTACCGATGGAACAGCGACAAACGATCGAACTGGCGTACTTCGGCGGCCTGACACAGCAGGAGATAGCCGAGCGCCTGAACCAGCCGCTGGGAACAGTGAAGACAAGAATCAGATTGGGGATGCAGAAATTGAGGGTGGCGCTAACGCCGAAGCTAAAGTGGGAGAGCAGCACGTGATCGAGAACGAACACGTCATCGAGCTGCTGGATGCCTACGCGCTCGGCGCCTTAGAAGAAGCCGAGACGAACTCCGTCGAGGCGCATGTCGCCGATTGCGTCGAGTGCTGGAATGAGATGACCACTGCCCAGGAGGCGGCTGGACTGCTGTCCCTGAGCGTGGCCATTCACGAGGCCCCGGCCAGGCTGGGCGAACGCATCATTTCCACGGCGCAGCGGGAGACATCGCCTGTTCCCATCGAGCGAAGGCGCGGATTCTGGGGCCGATTCAGCCGACCAATAGGCATTGGGGCGATGGGCGTGGCGTCGGTCGCGGTTATAGCAGTTGGCCTCACGATGCAACAACAGGTCGATGACCTGGAGGCTGAGAACGCGGCTCTAAACGCCGAGCTGCGGGCCGAGACGTTCGCCCTGGAACAGGAGCTGGCTGACACGGAGGCGAGGGTGGCCGAGCAGGAAATCCTGTTTGCAGTGTCGAGCGATGAGAACGCCCAGGAGTTCGCGGTGGCACCGCGCTCCGGAAGCGTGGAAGGGTCAGCTTCCTACGCCTACAGCCCCGACGCGAGGCAGGGAGTGGTGGAGTGCATCGGGTTGGAGCCGCTTCCGCCGGGGATGCTGTACCAGCTCTGGGTCGAAAGCGACGAAGGGACGCACCCGATGGCCACGTTCCAGCCCGTAGACGGTGAGTGCCTGGTAACGATGAGTTTGGGCTACTTGGAGTCAGCGCCGACGGCTATTGGCATTACAACCGAGATGATCCCCGGAGGGCTGGATGAGCCCTCAACTCCCTGGTTGCTCTACTCCGAGATACCTCAGGACTAGTGGCTCTTTGACCCCGGCTGCGTTCGTTGATACAGTGTCTCACTGAGACCTCGTATCATGTCTGATCTGGAACGAATTAGCCTGCAACTGGAGGCGCGCGCCTACCGCGTGACACCGTCTCGCCGAGCCGTCATCGCAGCGATCCTCGCCCAGAACGGGCACTTCACCGCTGACGATCTCGCGACGCGCTGCCGTGGCGCCGGCAGGGCCACCGTATTCCGCACGCTGAGGCTACTTACCGAGCTGGGCGTCGTTTGCCGGGTGCTGCTGGAGGACGGGAGCATGCGCTATCTCGTCTCCGAGCGGGGCCATCACCACCACCTGGTGTGCACGGGGTGCGGAAAGGTGCAGGACCTGGACGCCTGCGCGATCACGGACTTTGTGCGCGACCTCTCCTCGACGACGGGATACGAGGTGGAGGGCCACTGGCTCGAACTGTACGGGCGGTGCGCCGAGTGCAAGGCGAGGGTGGAAGTGGCGGTGGGGGCGTAAGCGTGTTTTTTTGTAGGGTAGTGAGACTGAGTATCACTGCTTCAGTGCTGGCGACTCTGTTGGCCGCAATTGCTTGCGACGACGGACAAGCCGACTCGGACAAGGTCCAGGTCGTCACGACGCTACCCCTATTTGCCGACGTGATCGAAAACGTGGGCGGCGATCGCGTCGACGTGGCGGCGCTGCTGCCATCGGGTGCTGACCCACACACGTGGGAGCCGTCGCCGCAGGACGCGAAGAAGGTGGCCGATGCAGACATCGTGTTCGTGAACGGGCTTGCCCTGGAACCGACGGCCCTCAGCATCGTCGAGGCCAACATCGGTGAAGATGTGGCCGTGGTCGCGTTTGCGGAGAACGTAGAGCCGGTATTTCAGCACGCCGGGAACGATCACTTGGTCGATCCTCATCTCTGGATGGACCCCGATAACGCCAAAGCGTATGCGGGGGTGATCCGCGATCGACTGATGGAAGTCGATTCGGAAGGGGCAGACTCCTACGCTGCCAACCTTGAGGTTTATGCAGCCGAGATCGACGCCGAGGGTGAGTATTTGGAGGCTGCCGCCGACCGAGTGCCGGACGAGCGCCGCAAGCTAATCACCACGCACGATGCATTTGGGTACCTCGCTGGACATATGGGGTTCGAGATCGAGGCGTTCGTCGCGGCTGGGCCGGGCTCTGAAGCGAGCCCGGATGATATCGCGGCCATCGTCTCGGCCGTGGAGGAGCAGGACATCCCGGCCGTTTTCACAGAGCCCCAGGTCGATTCCGAGAGCGAGACTCTGGCGCAGATCGCTCAGGACACGGGCGCCAGGGTCTGCACGCTGTACAGCGACGCACTGGACGACGAAGTGACTTCTTACATCGAGATGATGCGGTTCAACGCCGATGAAATCGCGCGTTGCCTCGGGGGTGGTGATGGCGGCTGAGGCGCCGACAACTACGGACTGGGCGCTCGACGTGCGTGAAATCGTGGCAGGATATGGCGCGCACACGGCGCTGGACGGGGTAACGTTTACGATCGAGCCGGGGTGCCTGGCTGGTTTGGTGGGCCCGAACGGTTCTGGGAAATCGACGCTGATGAAGGTCGTGCTGGGGCTGATGAATCCGTGGAGCGGAGATGTGAGCGTTTTCGGCGGGTCACAGGTGCGCGGTGTGGTCGGATACACACCGCAGGTGGAGTTGGTGGACTGGGCGTTCCCGGTGACAGTGGCGGACGTGGCGTTGATGGGACGGTACGGGGCCGTGGGGCTGGTGCGACGACCCGGAAGGCGGGACCGCGAAATGGCGATGGCGGCGCTGGAACGGGTGCGGATGGCGGACCTTTCAAAGCGGCTGATCGGCGAGCTTTCGGGCGGGCAGCAGCGGCGGGTGCTAATCGCTCGTGCGCTGGCTCAGAACGCCGATTTGATCTTGCTGGACGAGCCCTTCGCGGGTCTGGACGCAACTTCGCAGCACGACCTCATCGCGCTGTTCAAGCAGTTGAGCGAGGAGGGGAAGACGCTCTTCGTGGCGACCCACGACCTTTCGTGCGTCTCGGAGGATTTCGACCACGCGGTGCTGCTGAACCGGAAGGTCGTTGCCTTCGGCCGCCCGGCGGACGTGTTCACGGAAACCAATCTCAACGAGGCGTTCCAGCGTCACCTCATGGTGCTGCCGGGCGGGGCGCGGACGTTCGTGGGTTCGTAATGGAAGCGGTCGCCGACTTCTTTAGCGAGCCGTGGTCGTTCGAGTTCATGCAACGTGCGCTGATCGCTTCGGTGATCGTGAGCGTGGTAGCTGGCGTGATCGGAACTTTCGTGATCCTGAAGGGGATGGCGTTCGTGGGTGACGCGTTGCCCCACGCCAGCTTTGGCGGGGTGGCGATCGCGTTCGCCCTTGGCGGGAGCCTCTATGTAGGTGGCGCGGTGGCGGCGCTGGTGACGGCGCTGCTGATCGGGGTGATCGGACGGCGTGGTGTGATCCGATACGACACGGCGATTGGAATCCTGTTCGTCGGGGCATTCGCCACGGGGATCCTGGTGATGAGCACACAGGACAACTACACGGCGGACTTGTTCGCGTTCGTGTTCGGCAATGTGTTGGGTGTTAGCTGGGACGATGTTTGGCTGACGGCGGGAGTTGGGGCGATCGTATTGTTGCTGGTTGTCCTGTTCTACAAGGAGTTGCTATTCACGGCGTACGATCCGGCGATGGCGGCGGCGAGTGGGCTGCCGGTGGACGCTGTTCAGTTCGGGCTATTGGCCTTGCTGGCGATGACGACGGTGATCGCCATGCAGACGGTGGGGGTGGTCCTCGTCGTGGCGCTGCTGATTACACCAGCGGCGACGGCGCAGTTATTGACACGCAGCCTCTCGGTGATGATGGTAGTCGCGGCGGGAATTGGGGCGCTATCGTCGCTAGTCGGTCTCTATGTTGCGTGGCATGCTGACGTGTCGGCGAGCGCGTCGATTGTGCTGGCGGCGACGGCGATCTTCGCGTTGGCGTTCGTGCTGGCGCCTCAGCGGGGGGCGCTGTGGCAGTCCTCGCTTATGCGTCGCTAGGGCGCTGGCCAGCGGTCCGATTCGCGGTGGATGTTAGGCGTGCCGAGGCCCCTCCAGATGGCCCAGTGCACGCGCTCCAGGAAGAATTCGAAGGCGACGTCGTTTGTACTCGTCATGTTGATGCGCCTGGCGGCGATGGCGGCTTGCATTCGGGTGGCCGGATCGTCGGAAGGCAGAGCGCGGCCTATGATCATGAACTCCTCGTCGCTGTCGCCGAGGACTGCATGGATGGAGCAGCGCGGATCGCGCAAGAGGTTGCCGTATTTCACGGTGTGTTTGGCAATCAGCCCAAGCAGGCGCCCGCCTTCGAGGAGGGGAGTGAATGGGTGGATTCGCGGGGAGCCATCCCGCGCGACGGTTGCGATGTAGGCGACGCCCACGCCCAGGAGCCGCTCGCCGTGTTCGGCGAGACGGGGTGAGGCGTGTGCGAATTCCGACCAGGTGACCATATGCGCGATTCGTTGGACGGTGGGGGAGCGGACGTTGCATCCTCCCCCCACCAGATTCTGACTGCGGTCAGAATGACAGATCGAGTTAGGCGGGTGCCGCCGCTTCTTCCGGCGGTGCGGTGGCGCGCGCCGGGTCGTACTCGATGACCTGGCAGTAGTTGCCGTCGGGGTCAGTGAAGGTGGAGATGATGCCGCCCCACCACTCGACGCCCTGCTCGCGAACAAAGGGGACACCGAGGGCCTTGAGGCGCGCTTCCTCGGCGGCAACGTCGTCGACGAAGAAGTCGAGGATGACCCGCTGGGGCTCTTTGGTCATGCCGTGAGTCTCAGAGTGGCCATCGACGTGGAGGACGAGGCCGTCGATGACCTTGAGGGCGCCCTCGCCTTGTTCCGGGAACGGCTCCAGGCCGACCGTGTCGCGATAGAACGCCGTCATGCGCTCCGGGTTCTCGCTCGTGATGTTGATGATGAAGCTAGTTGTTTTCATAGCTTCCTCCTTTCTCTTGAGCACACCTTACGTGCGTGGTTTGACAGCATGGTGTCAGTAGGGAATTTGGCGTCTCACAACGGATTGACATCGGATAAACGGATGGATTCCGGCTCTCGCCGGAATGACGTGGTGCCGGGTCAGTCGGCGGCGAGGCGGTTGTCGAGGTATATGCGAGCGAGTTCGACGGCCTCCTGGGAAACGCGGCCGACGACGTCGGGCGGGGAGATCACGCGGGCGGCTGTGCCCCATCCGAGGACCCAGGGGAGGAAACGACGGACGTCGCGGACGAGGAAGACAAAGACGGAGCCGTCTTCGACCGGTTCCTCGCGATCGAACCCGAAGCCAGTGGTCTCGCGGGCCCACGGGACTGTGTCTGCGTCCACCCAGACGCGTACCTCGCGATAGTCGTCGTGGGGGTCATTTTCGTACCAGTCGGACTGGGGGAGCCTGTCGAAGCTTTCGTCGAGCAAGCGGGCATCGAGGATGCGGCCGGCGCGGAAGTCGCGCATGCCCTCCCTCAGGCGGCAAAAGGCGACGAGGTGCCAGTCTCCGCCGTAGAACGTCAGGCCGTGGGGCTCGACCTTGCGCTCGGTTACTTCTCCGGATTCGTACGCCCTGTAGCGGAGATCGAGGACCCGCGATTCCATTACCCCCTGCTGGAGGAGAGAGAGATGGGGGGACGGTTCGCGATGCGTCCACGTGGATACGCGGATGCGCTCACGCAGAGTCCCGACTTCGGCTCGTGTCTCGGGCTGGAGGACGGCCTCAACTTTGGCGACGGCGGAGACAGTCGCATCGCGCTGTTCGCTCGTGCCCAGACCTGACACCAGGTCGGCGCCGAGGAGGAGTTGGACGGCCTCGTCGGTGGTGAAGGCGATGGGCGGCAAATGGTAGCCAGGGACGAGTCGGTAACCTTCGCCGGGCATGGTGGCGACGGGTACCCCGGCCTGGCAGAGGGCGTCAATGTCCCGATAGACGGTGCGGACGGAGCACTCCATTTCTCCTGCGAGGTCAGCCGCGCGTACGGGGAGTTCCTCGCGGAGACGCATGAGGATGAGGAGGCGGCGGTCCATCTGGCGCATGGCGGGTACGATTGTAAGTTAGAAGCTCGAAGTTAGAGGTTAGAAGTGGCGCGTGGGCTGTAGAATGGGGCCGATGTTTACGGATATACAGGACTACCTGCGGTTCTACCGCGGACTGAATAAGCGGACGATGCGCGACATTGCAGCCTTACCTCCGGAGGCGGAGGCTTACGTGCCGCCTGCGGTGATGGCGGAGCGGGCGGGGGAGGAGGGCGCGGTGTGGTCGATTGGGGACCTGGTGCGGCACATTGCCGGGGCGCGGCTGTACTTCGCGAAGGCATACCGGGACGAGGGCTGGATCTTCGACGAGGTGCGGCGCGTCGAATCGCAGGCGGACTGGCTGCCGGTGCTGGAGGAGAGCTTCGAGGAATTCCGCTCGAGGCTGGAGGAGACGCCGCCGGAGTGGATATCGAGGCGGATCGACCTGATCGACACGGAGGGGACGATCTCGGCGTGGCGGATCCTGATGATGTGCATCGAGCACGAGGTGCA
>DAINRO010000042.1:4204-21692 GCA_036741795.1 Chloroflexota bacterium | reverse complement strand
GGTTCCTTGCCGGACACGACATCCTCCGGCAGCGGATCATCCGGCGCGCTGTTCGAGAGGTCCTCCTCGCAGGCGAAGAAGCGGACGAGGGGCCGCCGGTACTTGGTAACGCGGTCGCGGACCGTGCCGACCAGCATCGGGTAGCGCGCTTCCAGCGCATCCAGGAGCGCGCGTTGAGTCACGGGATCGCTCACATCCAATTGCACTTCGCGATCGACATTCGCGAGTGTGCGAAGGTGCTGCGGGAGAATGACGCGGATCACGCCAGTGTCTGGACCTCGACCGAAAGGACTGCCGGCAAATCGTGGACGATGGGCGCCCAGCTATCGCCGGAATCCGCGGAGCCGTACACCTGGCCACCGGTGGTTCCGAAGTAGATGCCGCAGGAGTCGAGCGAATCGACGGCCATGGCGTCGCGGAGGATGTTGACGTAGCAATTCTCCTGCGGCAGCCCTTTGGTCAGGGGCTCCCATTCATTGCCGCCCGTCTTACTGCGGTACACGCGAAGCTTGCCGTCCGGAGGGTAGTGATAGGAATCGCTGAGGATGGGGACGACGTAGATGGTCTCCGGCTCGTGGGCGTGGACGTCGATCGGAAAGCCGAAATCGCTCGGAAGGTTCCCGCTGACCTCCTGCCAGGACGCACCGGCGTCGTCGGAACGCATGACGTCCCAGTGCTTCTGCATGAACAGGGTCTCCGGGTTCGAAGGGTGCTTGGCTATGCGGTGAACGCAGTGACCCACCTCGGCATCCGGATCGGGGAGGTCGTTGGAGTGCAACCCCTTGTTCATGGGCCGCCAGGTCTCACCCTCGTCGTCGGAGCGGAAGACGCCGGCGGCAGAGATGGCGACGTAAATTCGGCCCGGTACTGCGGGGTCCTGGACAATCGTATGAACGCCCATGCCGCCTGCGCCGGGCATCCAGCCAGATGAGGATTCGTGAGTGCGGAGGCTAGTTAGCTCCTGCCACGTTCCACCGCCGTCCTTCGAGCGGAAGATCGCCGCGTCCTCCACCCCGGCATACACGGTGTCTGGGTCGTCCAGGGACGGTTCAACGTGCCAGACGCGCGCGAACTCCCACGGGTGAGGCGTACCGTCGTACCAGAGGTGAGTGCCGGTCTCGCTGCCGTACGAGAAATCGTTGCCGACCGGGTTCCAGGTGGCGCCACCGTCGTCTGAGCGCTGGATGATCTGCCCAAACCACCCGCTGTTTTGCGAGGCGTAGATGCGATTGGGGTCGGCAGGAGAGCCCTTAATGTGCCAGATCTCCCAGCCCGCGAATTCAGGGCCTTGCACCTTCCAGTCTTTTCGCGCCTCGTCAGACGTCAGGATGAACGCGCCCTTCCGGGTACCGACAAGGACTCTGACTCCGCTCATGGGTTCCTCTCTTTCAACGATGGTTCTCGTTCAGCGCTGTCATTCTACGACCCGGGCGACTCTGACACAGGATGCGAGGGCCGGAAGTCCTCTGCACCGTCAACGCGAATGGTCGGGAGGAACTTGAGGAGCCAGCTGGGCGCCCACCAGTTGGCGTTGCCCATCAACTCCATCGCGGAGGGAACCAGCACCATGCGCACGATGGTCGCGTCGATAAGGATAGCGACCGCCAGGCCGAATCCGAAGAGCTTCACGTCACGCAGATCGCCAAGGACGAAACTGGAGAACACGCAAATCATGATCGCTGCGGCGGCGGTAATCACGCGGCCCGTCGCGGCGAGACCGTCAGCGACGGCCTGGGCGTTGTCCCCGGTGCGGTCGTATTCTTCCCGGATCCGGGTAAGAAGGAAGACCTCGTAGTCCATCGACAGTCCGAAGACGATGGCGAAGAGCATCATCGGCGCCCAGGCCTCGATGGGTCCGGCCCTGTCGATGCCGATCAATTCTGCGCCCCAGCCCCATTGGAAAACGGCGACCATAACGCCGAACGCGGCGCCGATGGAGAGCAGGTTCATGAGCACTGCTTTAATCGGCACGACGACGCTGTGGAAGACAACGAGCAGCAATATGAACGAGAGCATCAGCACGGCACCGATGAACAGCGGCAGCCGCTCGCTCACGTAGTCCGCAAAGTCTACGACCCCGGGAGAAGCGCCAGTAGTCAGAATCGTCAGAGACGATGCTTCTGAGATTGGAGGAATAGTGTCGTTTCGCAGGCGGTGGACGAGGTCGGTAGTCTCCTCATCCTGTGGTTCGAATTCCGGGAAGACGTTAATGAGAGCGACCGAATCGGCGACCGGGATGGGCTCTCCCACAGAGGCGACTCCCTCCGTCCCTTCGAGCGCGGCCTGGAGATCGCCAAGCGCGCCCTCGTCTGGGTTACCGTCGTCAGATCCGACGACCACGAGGATAGGAGCGTTGAATCCCGGTCCAAAGCCTTCGGACAGGAGATCGTAGGCCGATCGGCTGGTGTCGGTATCCGGTCGGTTGCCGGCGTCGCCGAATCCCAGGCGCATCGATGCCGCCGGGATCGTCAGGATGATGAGGAGTCCGGCGCTTACGATGAGGGCCGGCCACGGGTTGCCCTGGATTACGCGGCTCCAGCGATACCAGAAGGACTTACGAATCTCGCCCGGCGCTTCCTTGCGGTGCGGGAGCCCGAACTTGTCGATGTTTCGCCCGGCAAAGCCGAGCAGAGCCGGGAGTAACGTGAGTGCGGCCGCCATGGTCAGGAAAACAGCGATGACAGCGCTGGTACTAACGGCGCGGATGAATTCGAGGTTCATCATCCACATGCCGAGAAGAGCTATGACGACGGTGATCCCGGCGAAGAGGACGGCTCGGCCAGACGTATTGAGGCTGAGGAGGACTGCGTCCTCGGGATCCAGTCCGTCTCGCAGGGAGTCGCGGTAACGCGAGACGATCAGCAGGGCGTAGTCGATGCCCACCCCGAGACCGATCATCGCCGCCAGTTGAGTAGTGAATTCCGGGATGGGCGCGATGTTCGCCCCGATGGTGATGATCGCAATACCGGAACCTATGCCGAACAGGGCCGTGAGGATGGGGAGGCCCATCGCGATAACGGAACCAAATGCGATCAGCAGAATGACTACCGCGGCGAGGATTCCGATGAATTCGTTCGAGAAAGTCGGCTCGTCCGCAAACATGTCCCCGCCGAACTCGATACGAAGTCGCTCGACCTGGATGTCGTCACGCAGAGCCTTTATCTCCTTGCCCTGGTCCGTGTACTCCTCGAAGTCGCGGTCAGAGAAATTCAATTCCGCGTAGCCGATGAGACCGTTTTCCGAAATTTGGTGTTCGTTGCCGGGCTCGAAGGGGCTGACGATCTCGACGTCCGGGACCGAAGAGCTAATGTCCTCGAGCAACCCTTCGATGGCTGCCTGGACCTCCGGGTCATCGACGCCTTGTTCGGCTTCAAACACGACCTGGCCCTGGATGCCGCCACGTTCACTGGCGCCGCTCTCCTCCAGCAGGTCGATTGCGCGCTGGCTTTCTGAACCCGGGAACTGGAACTCCGTGCTGAACTCGCCGGGGGCGGCGGCACTGAGAAAGATCACCGCGGCGAGTCCGAGGACCCATCCGATAACAACGAACCGTCTTCTCTTGTAGCAAAATTGGGCGAGACCTCTCATCGACCCTCCTCGGTCACTAATTTCCGCCTTCTGATATCCATATTAATGGCTTGTTTGACAACGTGTTGTCAGCAGGACTTCGCAGCCCTGGGCCTCGTGGCTAGGCTTCGTCGAACGCCTTCTGGATCGTGGGGAGATCCAGCTTTCTCATCTTCATGAAGGCCGCTGTCGCGGCTTCCACCTTCGCCTGGTTGCTATCCTTGAGCATCTTATCGAGGGCCTTCGGAACGATCTGCCACGATACGCCGAACCGGTCCTTCAGCCAGCCGCACATGCTCTCCTCGCCGCCGTTGCCGGTCAGCTTTTCCCAGAGGTCATCCACCTCGGCCTGGTCCTCGCACTCGACGGCGAAGGAGACAGCCTCGTTGAACTTGAACTCCGGACCGCCATTGAGGCCAACGAAGCGGTTGCCCTCGATTTCCCATTCGACGGTCAAGACGGACCCGGCGGGCTTGCCCGAAACCTCCGTGGCCGCTTCCGGATAGTACGTGGTGTCCAGGATCTTCGAGTCTTTGAATATCGACGTGTAAAACTTTGCCGCTTCCTCGGCCTCGTTGTCGAACCACAGGTTGGGGACGATCCGACGCATGTTCTGTTCCTCCTTCTGCTTTATTCTGATGTTCGGTCTATGCCTTCGTGATCCGGTACTTGAGATGCGTGACCCCGGGCCCTTCGATCGTACGAACGGGCTCCAGCGTTACGTCCTTGCCAACGTTGTCTAGTAGGCGTTCGCCGCCGCCCAGAATCAGCGGAGCGACGTGCAAGTCCATCTCGTCGAGCAGGCCGGTGGCAAAGTACTGCTGAACCGTGTTGGCGCCGCCGCCGATGACGACGTCTTTTCCACGGGCGGCGTCCTTCGCCCGGCGGAGCGCGGACTCGATGCCCTCGGTGACGAAGTGGAACGTCGTTCCCCCTTGCATCGGGAGTGTCTCGCGCGCGTGATGCGTCAGAACGAAAACGTCGCAGTGAAAGGGCGGGTTGTCCCCCCACCATCCGTTCCACGGCTCGGCTGGCCACGGGCCGGGCCCGCCGCCAAACATGTTTCGGCCCATGATGACGGCGCCGAGGTTCTCGAAGGCTTCTCGAAGGATGTCGTCGTTGATTCCCGTCTCGCCGTCGCTCTGGTCGTTGTGCATTTCCTTGAAGAACGCGGTGCCGATCGCCCAATCGTGAAGGTGATCGGCCCCTTCCCCCAAAGGATGCTCAACGCTCTGGTTAGGACCGGCGATGTACCCGTCCAGCGACATCGTGATACTGAACCTGACCTTGCTCATACTTTGACTTTCTTCTTGCCCGGGTCCCTGGCTTCGATCTCCGCAATCCTCGCCTTGACGATGCGCTTCACCAGCGGCGCAGGTAGCGGCTTCGAGGCGGGAAAGCGGATCGTACCCTTATCGACGTCGTAGCCGGCTAGTGCGTCGGCGTTCGCCTCTACCACTGACCCGCTCGCCGGGAAGAAGCTGCAATGCTTCTTGTAGGCGCCAAAGTAGGCGAGGGGCCGGCCTTTGTACTTGAACGCTGGCATCTGGTAAGAAATCGACTCGGCGGCCTCGGGTGCGGCCGCCTTCACCGCCGCGCGGACTTTTTGCAGGGCTGCCCGCTTGTCGGCGGGAAGCTCAGCCAGGTAGGCGTCGATTGTGGCGGCCGGGCTCATCTCTGCAGGACGTCCAGCAGCTCGGCGAGGCGCTCGAAGACCTCACTGGCGCCGTCTCCCATGCCGGTGGCAAGGGCGCGGTCACGGTCCTCGCGGGACTTGTAGGTGGTGGTGCCGGCAAACGTGGTTACGCCATCTTGCTCGTCCAGCGCGAAGACGTTGGCGGTCGTGCCCCCCATCTCCTCCCGGTACGGCTCGTCGAAGGTCTCGGAGAACGAGATCCGCTCCGGCTCGACAATCTCCTTGAACACCCAGGTGATCCCCATCTCACTTCCGTCATCGAACCGCCAGACGAACCTGGCGGTCCCGCCGATCTGGAGATCAACCTCGCAGACCACCATGTCATCGACCTTGCGGCCGAACCAGCGGACGATGTGCTCAGGCTTCGTTAGTGCCTCGAACACGAGCTGGCGTGGGGCGTTGAAGCTGCGGGACATGACGACTGTGATGTCCGACGGGGTCGTTATTTTGAGGGTGCTTGTCTGTTCAACCATTTGTGTCCTCCTTCGGTGAAAGCGGTAGCTTTCTTATACCTGGGTTTCAGTCCATAGCTTCGAAGTTTCGCCTTGCTCGTCGATCATGAAAGTGCCGTAGGGGATGGCGCCTACTGGCTCGTAGGTGTTGATGGCAACGCCGGTGCTCGAAGTCTTGCTGTCGACAAGACGCAGGGCCGAGGGAAGTGTGCCGGAACCGAACAGGCGCTTGCCCTGGCCGACCACGACCGGGAAGGTCCATAGCCGGTAGAGGTCGATGAGATTGTGCTCGATCAGCGTCTGGAGTAGGTTGCTGCTGCCGTGGACCTGGATCTCCGGACCGGACTGCTCCTTGAGCGCGGCAACGAACTCGGCGACATCCCCGGGAATCAGGGTCGAGTTTTGCCACTCCAGGTCCTTGAGCGTCCTGGAGGCAACGTACTTCCTGGCGGAGTTGAGTCCGTCTGCCATGGGATCGCCGGTGACCTTGGGCCAATGGGCGGCGAAGATCTCATAGGTGATTCGCCCGAGGAGGAGGTCATACGGCTTCTTCGTCGCCTCGTCCATGACCTGCCCCATCGATTCATCCCAGAAATTGACTGACCAGCCTTCATGCTCGAATCCGCCACTGGGGTCCTCTCCAGCTCCACCTGGGGCTTGCATGACCCCGTCCAGGGTAAGGAACGTGTTTACCGATAGCTTTCTCATCCGAAGTTCCTCCTTCTGTCGCTTCTACTGGCGCACCGGGCTTAACCCAGCAGGGCAGCCAGCTTGTCCAGCGACTGGTTCCAGCCGACGTTGGCGCCCTCACTCTCGCTGGCGGGGAGTCCTTCGTGGCGGAGTGTGAGCTTCGTCTTCCCGCCCAGGTCCTCGAAGATGACGGTGAGCAGCATTTCGAGGGGTGCATCTCCTTCCATGCCATAGTCGGAGGGCGGTACGAGATTGCCATGCTCATCGCTAAAGGAATCGGTGGAGACGATCCGCTCCATGGGGACTATCTCCTTGTAGGTACCGGTGCTCCAGATCGGCTTGCCGTCGTTGAAGTCCGGTGATTGCATGGCGGCAAGCACCTTGCCGCCCACCCTGAAATCAACTTCGCAGACAGGAGCCGTGAAACCCTCCGGGCCCCACCATTTCATCATCTGTTTGGGATCGGTCCATGCCTTCCACACCAGTTCAACGGGGGCATCGAAGACGCGCTCAATGACGAGGGCAGCCTCCGTTGCTGCCTGGCTACTGTTGCTTGCGGCCATTCTTATTCTCCTTTCTCCGGGGCGTTTTGCGGCCGTGCTGCTTCTGCTTTCCCTGCACTTCCTGCAGATATTCGTCGAGGCGATCGAAGCGCTCTTGCCAGTGCGTGCGGTACCCCTCGATCCACTCGTCGGCGTCCTTGAGAGGGCCGGCGTCGAGGCGGCAGGGGCGCCATTGGGCCTCGCGGCCCCGCGTGATGAGTCCGGCCCGCTCCAGCACTTTGAGATGCTTGGAAACCGCCGGAAGGGTCATCTCGAACGGCGCCGCGAGGTCGGTGACGTTCGACTCGCCCGTGCTGAGTCGGGCGAGGATCGCCCGCCTCGTGGGGTCGGCAAGGGCGGCGAAGGTGTTGCTGAGGGTGTCGGTGGGCATTACTAAACCTGTTAGTTAATTAACTCAGCGGTAAAGTATCACGCCCCGGGGGAAGCTGTCAAGGGGGGTTGGGATAACATTCTCCTAACGAATTCTCGGGGCTCGTTTTGCTAGTGTTCGCCCCGGCCCCGGCTTCGGACTTCGGCCGTCTTTCGGTCCATCTCCGCCTGGATCCATGCAGAGGCCCAGCCGCCGGCCAAGCCCACGGAATTCGCGGCGGCGTGAGCCATCGTGGGGGCGACAACGCTCCCGGAGCGAGAGCGCAGGAAAGCAAATCCCAGGCCGAAAGCCGAAGTCAGGGCCACGACTGAGGCTGTGGACACTGTGCGATGAGCCGCGCTCGTGTCCTTCGTGAACGGGTTGGTCTCGATCCGGTCGAGGGTCGGGATTATGTGCCAGAGCCCAAACAGGGCGCTCCCCGCAACGACAGCAACGGGTGTCGGCAGGCGGCGTCGCAGGAGGGCGTGGAGGGAACCGCGAAAAATGACCTCTTCGGCGAGGGCGGTGCCAAAGGGGATCCTGATGAGCGCCTGGTAGGCGGCTTCGACGTGAGTGTGACGAATGACTCGGTCGTCCAGGTAGAAGCGGCGCGTTGGGCGGAAGAGAAGGCCGGCGCCTGTCGCGCCGGCAACGAGAGCACCGGACCAGCCCCCTGCGTCAATTCCACTCGGGATATCGCGGGGGCTGAGGCCTTGCTCTTCCAGGGTCGCGCCCGCAGCGCGCGCGAGCGCCGCCACGATCGCAGCCCCTCCCACTGACGCCGGGACGAGAAATCGGTCCTGGACGACGCGGTTAAGCAGGAAATGAAGGCCGACCACAGACGCGAAGGCGGCGACTTCGGGTACCGACGGACGCGCAAAGAGGCGACTACCCGGCGTGTTCGGGCTCCGATTTGGGTTTGCGGCCGAGGCCCGTCCGCCTGTCATCCCTGATGGTGAAGTCCTCCGGGAGCGCCTGGCGTCCTTCTAGTTCGAGAAGACCGCCGCGGATCAGCTCAAAGCGGCGCAAGGCCGTTTCGATCTTCTCGATCTGCTCGTCCGTGCACTTGAGGTCATAGACTTCGCGAACGAAGTTGGCGAGGTCGCCTCGGTAATCGTGTCCTTTGGCCTCGAACTCGCCGGGGACGACGGACATGGCGTTGTTCATATCGATCAGCGTTTGGGCGAACGTGGTGGGGGTGGAGTACTTGGTGTATTTCGGTACCCGGGGCGGCCGCTTGTCAGGTTCGCCAAGCCAATTGGGCTGCTGGATAAGGAGGTCCGGCCCGAAATAGGCGACACCGTCGTTTCCGTGGGTGATCATGACGTAGCGGAGAGCTCCGCGCTCCTGGGGATCCAGGGCTTCGACCTGGCCGAAATTGTCGAACTCGCCGACAGTGGCGGGGTCAACATCTGGCCGAATCTGGCCGATCACTTCGTGCTTCCAGCGGCTCATGTTCGGTGTGCCAATCCAGAGAGCGCGCTGCACGCCGGCATCTTCCAGTCCCTGGGTCCCACCGTGAAGGAAGGCGTCCTGGCTTGTCCAGGAACCGAGGCTTTCGCCAAAGACGACCAACCGGGGGCGTTTTTCGGGATTCATGCGGTAGAGACGCCGATGGATCCCGGCGATCAGCATCCGGAATTGCTTGCGCCCTAGCCAGACGCGGTCCAGTGACATCGGAGAGGGGCGTTTCGAGTACTGGAGCGTTATGGTGGCGCAGTTGCCGAGGGTCATGTACTCAACCGATTCCACGGCCGTGTAGTTGACGTAGCCCGTACCTGTGGGTGAGACGGCGACGATTAATTCGCGGTCGAAGGCGCCGGTCCGATCCATCTCCTCAAGGGCGAGCTGAACACGCTCGGCGTCGGTGGGAGCGCTATCGAGGCCGACAAAGATGCGGATTGGGTGCGCCTTTGGGGGTTCACCCATGACGGCCTCGATCCATTCGGGCCGGAGGTAGGTGCCGACGTGCCGACGGCCCTCTCGGCCGAGAGAGTCAAAGGGGACGGCGCTGCCTGCACCGCCGGTGACAAATTGAGAATCCGGTTCGTCGTCAAACACGTCCTCAGTCTTACTGCCTCCCGCCTCCACTTTTTGATAAGCCCGGTCCATGGCCAGGAGCACAGCGCCCGCCACGACTCCTAGAGTGGCGAGATGGCCCGCGGGCCGGTAGAGGCGTTGTCCGCCTGGCAGACCGAAATCGAGGACCCTGGTGATGCCGGTCGCCAGCACGCGCTCGCCAATCGCCAGAGCAGTAAGTCCGGCCGTGACTCCGCCACCAATGACGAGTGCCCTCTCAGGCCGGATGCTCCAGTCCGCCGAAGCGATCGTGGCGTCATCGTTTCCGAAGGAGAGCCGTTCCCGGCGTCGACGCGCGAACTCCGAAACTAGAGCCAAGGCGCCTCCCCCGATCAGGGCGACGGGAAGCGCGCGGAGCTTGCGGTCCTTCTTACTCCTGCGATCGATGGAGGCCAGCCACTCCTGGAGGATGCCGACGCCAAAACCAGCCGTTGCTCCTTCGGCAAGCAGGTACCCGGCAGTGCGGGCAACGGACCGGGTCGGGGCTTCGTTCGGGTGCTGCTTGAAAGATGTTTGCAGGAGGAAGCCAAAGCTGATGGCGGCCGCGTTTGCTGCCAGAGTCACTCGTCGCTGGGGCGTGTCGTCTTCCTCCTTGACGCCGCGGTCGCCGAGGAGTAATGCCGTAATGCCTTCGATGGCGTCCTGGACCAGGACGCCAACGCCATAGTTGAGCGCCATTGAGAGGCCGGTGACGACTCCCTGATCGAGGTTGGTGCGGGGCATGAGCGTCCGCTCAAAGGCGCGGGGCATTGTCGCGGCCGCCAGGAACATGCCGGCCTGGCTGGAACGTCCCAGTGTGCGCGAACCGAGCGGATCGGCGCCATTCCGGGCATCATTTTCGGGCATTTGGCCTCCTGGGGTACTACGCTGCGCGTACGGGGGAACAGCGCGAATTTTAGTACGCGCGAGGCAGGCAGTTCAAGGAGCGAACATTCGGCATTGCGGTCGTGTAAAGAAAATGTTTACACAACGTCCACCACTCGTGCGGATGCCGAACTCCGGGGTTGCATAACCCGTCTAGGAGTGGCATCCTTACCGTCAATTGCCGGGTGCCCAATCGTCCGGCAATCGCTGACCGGCCGCCGCTATAACGGACAGGCCGGTTCCAGGAGGCTTCCCGCACCTTCCCCTGCTTTCATCCAAACTGTGCGAGATTTCTCCCAGCCGGAGTACGCGTTTTATCGCAGGAAACGGTTGACGGAAAGGACTAGCCAGGAGGGATGAACTGATACTGCGACACGGGGCCGTCCTGGGCCTGACCACGATCGCGCTACTTGTGTCCGCGATCGTCGGTTTCGGCGAAAGAGGCGGATCCCCGAACGCAGCATCCCTGGTCGTCGCTCCACCCGCTTCGCAGTCCCAGGAGTGGGGAACCCCTCCGCGGGTATGGGCGATTGAAGACACCCGGGCCGGCGAACCTGTGTCGGTCGCGCCGGCCGCTCCCGCCCCGCCGGCAGCACCCACGCCAGAGCCCTGGGCCACGATGGTGGCCCGCGACGGCGATAGCTTCAATTCCCTTGCCGAGTGGTTCGGTATCACCAGCGACAGCATTGCTGCTGTCAACGGCGTTGGCCTGGGCCACATCTTCCACCCGGGTGACACTCTAACGATCCCAATTCCTGCGTCGCAGTTCTTGATGCCACCTGAATTGCCCGTCTACGTCTACGAGGAACCGGTGATCGAAGAGGAGCCCGTGTACGTGGAGCCGCTGGTAGAATCAACACCGGAGCCGACGGCCCCGCCGCCGCCACCGCCAGCAGCCCGAACCGCTTCGCAGGCTGACGTCATTGCTGCGATCTGCTCACTCCCCTGGAACTGCGACAAGATGGTCCGCATCGCATCGTGCGAGTCGGGATTGAACCCGAACGCATACAACCCTGCGGGATATTACGGAATCTTCCAGATCAGCGGCGAATTTCCCGGGTGGAACGACCCCTGGGTAAACGCCCAGGTCGCATACGAGCGAAAGTACCTTCCAGCACTGGCGGGTGGCGGCGATGGCCTCTCGCCGTGGCCGCACTGCCGCTACTACTAAGTCGCGCGCCCTTCCGGTTCCCGCGCCGTGTGTCCGCTTGCTATCATTGGCGGCACTTCGCAGGGAGGGAGCCCACATGCCCAGTAACTTCAAAGGTGTCATCGGCAGATCGATCAGCGAGTCAACGGCGTGGTGGCCGGAACCGTTAAGGGCCAGGGAGGGCGCACCAAACGTCCTGTACCTGGTGCTGGACGATGTAGGCTACGGACAACTGAGCAGCTTCGGTGGCCTTTGCGAAACCCCTAACCTGGACCGCCTGGCCGCCAACGGTCTGCGCTATCGAAACTTCCACACCACGGCACTCTGCTCGCCTACCCGCGCCTGCATGCTGACGGGCCGCAACCACCATTCCAACGCCATGGCCTGCATCGTCGAAGGGGCCTCCGGATTCCCGGGATACACAGGTGAGATTCCCTTTGAGAACGGGTTTCTTTCAGAGATGCTGACGCCGCACGGCTACGCGGCATATGCCGTGGGCAAGTGGCACCTTACCCCACACCAGGAGATGAATGCCGGCGCCCCGCGGGACCGCTGGCCGCTGGGCCGGGGTTTCGAGCGCTTCTACGGCTTCCTGGGCGGCGATACGAACCAGTGGCATCCTGAGCTGGTCCACGACAACCATCCCGTCCCTCCGCCACGAACGCCGGAGGAAGGCTATCATCTGACGGAGGATCTGACGGACAAGGCGATCGAGTACCTGACGGACTTAAAGAACGCCAATCCCAACAAACCCTTCTTCCTCTATTTCTGTACCGGAGCCGGACATGCTCCTCACCACGTCGCGCCCGAGTGGGTCGAGAAGTACCGCGGAAAGTTCGACAAAGGCTGGGAGGCCGTCCGCGAGGAAGTCTTCCACCGTCAAAAGGAGATGGGCATCATCCCCCAGGACACTGAACTGCCACCGCGGCCTCACTGGATCCAGGAATGGGGCGGGTTGAGCGACGACGAGAAGCACCTCTACGCCCGGATGATGGAAGTCTTCGCGGGGTTCATGTCGCACACGGACGCGCAGATTGGCCGGCTCCTCGACTTCCTGGAGGAGACCGGGCAGCTGGACAACACCCTGATCGTCGCGATCTCGGACAATGGAGCAAGTGCTGAGGGCGGCCCACATGGGCTGTTGAACGAAGCGTCGTTCTTCAACCGGATCCCGGAAACGTTCGAGGAGAACCTGGCGCGAATTGACGAACTTGGGAGTCCGTCGGTATTCAATCACTACCCCTTCGGATGGGCGTGGGCCGGCAACACGCCGTTCCAGAGGTGGAAGCGCGAAGTGCACGAAGGCGGCGTAGCCGACCCCTTCATCATTCACTGGCCGGCAGGCATCGAAGCAAAAGGCGAAATTAGAGGCCAGTACGCCCACGCGGTGGACATCACGCCAACTGTGCTGGAATTGCTTGGCATCGATCCTCCCCACCAGGTGAAGGGCGTCACCCAGAGCCCAATTGAAGGCCACAGCTTTGCACATACGCTGGCTGACCCGGCGGCAAAGAGCGCTCACGACACGCAGTACTACGAGATGCTGGGGAACCGCGCCGTGTACCACCGTGGCTGGAAAGCGGTGACGTATCACGGGACCCAGGGGATGATCTACGACGGTGTCACCGACCCGATGAAGCCGTTCGACGAGGATACCTGGGAGTTGTACCACATCGAGGATGACTTTGCGGAAGCGCGCGACCTGGCGGGCGAGCACCCGCAGAAGCTCCGGGAGCTCCAGGATATCTGGTGGGTGCACGCTGCTCGCTACAACGTCCTTCCGATAAACGCCCAGATCATCGGGCGCAACTTCGGCCGCCCGCACGTCGCCGGTCCGAGGAAGCAGTTCGTCTACTACCCCGGCGGCGCCGCGGTCGGCATGCCGGTCGGAGTCAACGTGAAAAACCGCTCGCACAGAATTACCGCGGAAGTCACCATCCCGGATGACGGCGCCGAAGGAGTCTTGTTCGCGAACGGAGATCGGTTTGGCGGCTTCTCCCTCTACGTCCACGACGGCCGCTTGAAGTACACGTACAACTTCCTCGACAAGTGGAGGGAAACCATCGTCTCCGACGAGAAAGTGGCGTCCGGCGACCACCGTCTCACGTTCTCCTTCGAGAAAACGGGAAGCGAATACTTCGGCGCTGGCGGCGTTATGCGCCTGTTCGTCGATGGGAAGCAGGTCGCGGAAGGATCGTTGCGGCAGACCGCACCCTTCGTATTCGGCCTGTTCGAGGCCGTTCAGTGCGGGAGGCAGGTCGGATCAGCGGTGAGTAACGACTATCATGAGCCCTTCGCGTTTACAGGTAAGCTGAAGCGCGTCGTCGTGGACGTGTCGGGCCACGAAGTGCGGGACGAGGAGCAGGAGGCGGTCGTCGAGCTGGCCAGGCAGTAGATCTTCCAACGGAAATCTAGCATCCAGGACGCTCTCTTAACTCAACAGGGTGAAGTCTAGCGACGTTTCAGGCGCCTGCCTCAGTAGATATAACAGAAAATCATAAGAATTATGTAAGAGCGGAGCGTTGCCCCATGCCCCTCGCGGGCCAATAAACGTGACCGGGACTCAGCGAGTGTAAGGCTCGATCAGACCGGCGTAGTACTGGTACCCTGCCGGTTCCAGGTGGATGCCGTCCTCGAGAAAAAATTCGGGGTGGCTTTCGCCGGCCGAATGCCAGTCAATCAGCGTCGCGTTGGGGTAGTAAGGAACGTTGGCCGCGAAGAGGTTGTTGTTGGTTTCCTCCCAGTGCCGGTCCGGCACCTTCAGGTTCATCCAGACCACCCGTGGCACGGCCGACAATAAATCCATGATCTCGGCGAATTGATCGTTGGTCACCACTCCGTTGTTGCCTATATGAAGAACAACAACATCGCCTAGCGTGCCGGCATCCCGGCGCTGACGAATTACCTCAATATCCTCCCGGATGTTCCGGGAGATCGCAGCGTCGATTTCGATGTCCGGCATCGCACTGAGCAGCCCGGCCGTCGCGCTCAGCATCACCGACTCGCCGACGGCGAGAACCCGCGGTGCGATCGGGGCGGACGTAATAGCCCCCGGGGCGGGTGTGAGCACTGAAGCTTCCTGGGGAACAACGGCGGGTGCCGAATCCACAGGCACAGGTTCCGGAGTGGCCGTCGCGATGTTAAGAGCCAGCCGGCCGTCGATATCGCGCTGTGACCATGATGTGATGCGAACGCTTCCGGCGGCGAGAGATTCCGGAGGTGGCGGCGGATCGGCCGTAACCACGGC
Organism: Chloroflexota bacterium; assembly: GCA_036741795.1. Lineage (GTDB taxonomy): Bacteria > Chloroflexota > Dehalococcoidia > SM23-28-2 > RBG-16-64-32 > DATKKM01. Next base: position 7,035 of record DAINRO010000042.1, on the reverse strand, counting down.
AATGGATAGCGCCGAAACAGCTCCGAGAACCACCATCACCGGGGCAGCAGTCACGACCGCCGTGCGGAACGGCGCCGGCGAGGCACGCTCCCTCAGATCGGCCCACGCACGGCCCAGGCCGCCTCGGCGTATTGGCGTCTCAACAAATCGATACGATGCTTCCGCGAGAACGAGGGTAATCGCGACACGAAACGCGAACAGCGCAATGCCATCGAAGTTCACGTCGACGCCCGGACGGGTCAGCATGAACACCGGCCAGTGCCACAAATAGATGCTGTATGAGCGGATCCCGATCCAGACAAGAGCCGGATGCCCGAGCGCTGACTTCAGGGCCGACGGGCCCGGATGCACCGCGGCCGCGATGAGCATGGCAGTGAGCAGCCCGGTCACGACGAAGCCTCCCTGGTAAAGGAACGGGTCATACTCGCCGACGAAGACACACATCGCGACCAACCCCACCACGGCAATGGCGCCGAATGCATCCACGATTCCCCGGTCGGCGATCGCCGTTCGGGGCAAGCCGCCCGGCCTCCAGACGAACGCAAGCGCCGCGCCCAGCAGAAGGCCGCCAATGCGAGTGTCGGTGCCGTAGTAAAGGCGCGAAGGGTCTGTCCCCGGCTGGTAGAGGACGAACATCAGCGTAGCGGAGGCGGCCACGCCGGCAAGGGTGACGGCGGCGGCCACCCTGGGCTTGAACCGGGAGAATACGGTTGCGAAGAGGATGGGCCAGAGGATATAGAACTGCTCCTCGACCGCGAGCGACCACAGGTGCTGCAGCAGCGAAGGCCGGGCAAAGCTTTCGAAATACGACTGGTCTTCGAAGATGAGGTGCCAGTTGCTGACGTACAGCATCGCCGCGACGGCGTCGCCACGAAGTGAGGCCAATTCGTTTGGCAGGAAAACCGCGACATAAGCGACAACGACGAAGATGAGGAGAAACACAGCGGGGAGAAGCCGCCGAGCGCGGCGGAGCCAGAAGGCCCCGAGGTTCGTGTCGCGCGTCGATGCCCTCTCGTTGATGAGCAGGCTGGTGATCAGGTAGCCGCTGATGACGAAGAAGATCTCGACGCCGAGGAATCCCCCCGGCAGCCAGCCTGCGCCAGAGTGGTAGACGAGCACAGCAGCGACCGCCAGGGCACGGAGGCCGTCTAGAGCGGGAATGTATCCGAGGCCACGAAAACCAGGGACGTATGCGCGGCGGAGACGTGAGCGGTTACGTTTCATGCCGATACTGCTAGTCAACCTTATCCATTATCGTACCACCCTGTTTGCGGGCCGCACCATTGGCCGTAGCGTGCTATCGTGACGGACGCTATGTCCCCGCTTCACCTCCACGGCGCCACCCTCATCGACGGGACCGGGGCTGATCCCCGGTCGGGCGAGGGCGTCTCAGTGGAGGGCGGGCGAATCACAGGCGTCGGCGCGGCGCGAAGCGAGAACGCGACGGACGTCGACCTCACCGGCTGCTTCCTTCTACCCGGCCTCACTGACGCGCACGTCCACTTCGCGTTGACGGAGCCGAACGGCGCGCCGACTCAGCCCTGGGTGGATTGGTTCGCCAGGGTGACATCCTTCATGAGCGATACCCTGGACCAGGGGTTTACTACGGTTCGCGACGCGGGCGCTTTGGACCCGGCCTGGGCCAGAGCGGTCGACAAGGGACTGATTCGCGGCCCCCGCTTGCTCGCCAGCGGCGCGTTCATCTCCCAGACCGGCGGACACGGCGACTGGCGCCCGCCCCACCAGTCGGAGCACCCGGTAGCGCCGATCGCAGGGATGTTCGCCGGCTACGTCCTCGCCGACGGGCCGGACGCAGTGCGGCGGGCTGCGCGAGAGGAGTTGCGCCGGGGCGCCTCGCAGATCAAGGTGATGGCTTCAGGAGGCGTCGCCTCCCCCTCAGACCCGCTTGAAGGGGTGCAGTTCACGCTTGGTGAGTTGCGTGCAGCGGTTGGAGCGGCGGAGGCCCACGGGACCTATGTGCTAGCGCACGCTTACCACCCGCGGAGCATCGGCCAGTGCGTCGAGGCCGGAGTGCGCTCGATCGAGCATGGCAACCTTTTGGACGACGAGACTGCGGCGGCTATGGCGGAAGCCGGCGCCTTCCTCGTGCCGACTTTGATCACGTATGACGTCCTTGCATCGGCAGGGCCCGCGCTCGGTTTCTCCCGGTTCCAGGAGGAAAAGCTTGCGAAGGTGCATAAGGCGGGCGCAGAGGCCGTACGCATCGCGAAAGCTGCTGGCGTCAAGATCGGCTCCGGATCCGACCTCCTGGGCCCGGCGATGAGCATGAAGGCCAGGGAACTCGTGCTCAAGGCAAAGATACTCTCGCCATTGGAGGCCATCGTCTCAGCCACGCGAACGAATGCCGAGCTATTCGGCATGGCCGACGAGATCGGCACCGTGGAAGCCGGCAAGCGCGCCGACCTCGTGGCATTTGATGGCGACCCGCTCGCAGACCCGGAGATCCTGGCGGACTCGTCGAGGGTGAGGCTGGTGGTGAAGGACGGAGTTGTGGTTAAGGACCCCGACGGGCGGGTAGCTTAGGTCGGCGCCCTCAACTCACAACCTTCACTATTCAATATTTACTCCTTACTAGTCGCCGTCCCGCCCAACATCGCCAACAAGTCCTCCCGCCCGGGCCCCGACGATCGCTCCACGGCCCCTTCTCCCCGCAGGTCTCGCATCGCCCGCGGCAACGCCGCCGCAACGTCGCCAGCCAGCATCCCCGCCGACCCCATCTCCTTCCGCACCATCTCGCCCGCCCAGCTGCTTACATAGAGCCCGAGACACGCTGCATCGAAAGGCTCCACTCCCTGGGCCACGAACCCCGC
>DAINRO010000042.1:0-4104 GCA_036741795.1 Chloroflexota bacterium | reverse complement strand
CCATCGACCGCCCGCGCCACCACGCCTGCCTCCTGCGCGCTCAACTCTCCGTCCTTGTCGTCGAGCACCTCGAACGTCGCCTCCGCCAGCCTCCCGGCCAGGATGGGATGTATCGACTTGCCACAAGCCAGCGTCGTCAGCCCCGCACCCACGCGCATCGATCCCGTGCACGCCAGGTACGCGGCTCCCGTGTACCGCGGCGACCCCGCCACCACCATCACGCTGCCAAAGGTCCCTTTGTGTGCATCCGCCGGACGCTCCGGCAAACGATCCTGCGCCCAGCGCCGAGTCAGCACCTCCGTCTCGCCGCTGTCGCTGCCTTCGCATGGGGGAATCCCGATATCCACTACCTCGACTCGGCCTGCCATCCTCGACCCGGGCAAAACGTGCAGCCCTACCTTGCTGAACCCCAGAGCGACCGTACCGTCAGCGGCAGCTGCCACCGAATCCGTCGCTCCAGTATCCGCGTCCACACCAGTCGGCACATCGACGGCCAGCAGCTTCGGCGGCAAGCGCCGCCCTCGCGCCTCTCGCAGCGCCTCCAATACCCCCGACAGCGGCGCCTCGATCACGCGTCCCCGGCCGGTTCCAAGCAGCGCATCAATCACTAGTTCCGCACCGCCCAGAGCATCCCCGAGCCGCTTCCTCGCATCAGCCTCACCTTCGACGATCATCGGAATTCCGACTTCCTGGGAGGCCTTGAAGACCTCGTCGTCCGCCTCTCGCCCTTTCAGCAGGTAAACGGTCACGTCCGCAGCCCACTCCTTGAGGTGCCGCGCCGCCACAAGGCCGTCTCCGCCGTTGTTGCCCGGCCCACAAAGCACCAGGATCCGCCGCTCCGCGATCTCGCCCAGCATCAGCCACGCCTCCTGTGCCACGGCCAGCCCCGCGTTCTCCATCAAAGTCGCCACTGGCACTCCGCAGTCCCGCTCCAGCGTTTGCATCTCGGCGACGGTGACGACTCTCATACCGAGTACTTTGACGGTGCTTTGACGAACCGCTTAAGGCATTCATCCGAACAGAACACAAAGTCCCGCCCGTCGATGGACAACCGCGCTGCCACCTCCGCCGTTCCGATTTCCATACCACACACGGGATCCAGCAACCGGTCCACATCGGTAGGATCTGCCGCGCGAGCCTCGAACACCTCCACCTGGGCGCTCAGCCCCTTCAGCTTCCGCTTTCCCAGCCGTGCGAAGTCCACTGCCTCGTACTCTTTCGCGCGGCGACGCACCTCGTCGGTTACCAGGAACTGGTGCCGCTGGGCCTCCGCCGCCAGTCTCGCCGCGATGTTCACGTTCGAGCCGACGTAGTCACCCTCCCGGTACAGCAACGGTCCAAAATGAAGTCCGATTCGCACCGCCGGAAACGAAGTCTCTGCGCTTGTCCGTTCCTCCAGCTCCAGCCCGCAAGACACCGCCGAAAAGCACTCCGGGAACACGATCATGAACCCGTCACCAATCTGCTTCACGATCCGCCCGTGGCACCGCTGCACCGCCTTCCGCACCATCACCCCGAACCGGTCCAGCACCTGCGCCGCCCGTAGATCGCCCATCGCTTCCGCCAGCGGCGTGAACGAAGCCAGGTCCACGAACATGATCGCCCGGCGCACCTGGCCCGGGATCTCCGCCTTCTCCTCCAGCCCCGAAGCCTCCTCCAGGTGCATCAGCATGTCTTCCCACGCCGCCGTCATCACGCCTTTCTGGAAGAAGTACAGCAGCGCCGGCTCCACCAGCGGCTCCGTCTTCCCGAACGTCTCGTGCATCCGCTCGATCATCTCCTCGCCCTGCGCCGGCTGGTGGAGATAGAAGTGGCTCGTCCGCTGGCTCACCTCGGCCGCCCGGCTCATCGCGTCCGAGTACACCCGCAGGATTTGCTGCAAACCCTCTTCCGGGTAACCCGCGTCAATCGCCAGTTTCACGGCGCGCAGGAAGCCGATGTCCTCTTCATCAAGGAAATCGCCTCCCTCGCACATCCCCGTCGCATCCACGATCGCCCGAGTCAGTGCCAGGTCCATTCCCACGATTTCCGCTGCCTCAGGCACCGGGAACATTTGCCGGTTCAGACGCTCAGCCATCCCCTGCAGGAAGAACTCCAGCACCGAGTCCCGCGACCGGAAAGCCGCGGCGATCTCATCCAGCGAATGGCCGTAATGCAACAGTTCATGCACCAGCCGAGCTCGCCCCACATCGTCCGCAGTGAAGCCGCCGTCATTCCCAATCACTCCCGCCGCCCACCACTTCTTCAACCGGTCCACCGTCTCGCCCGAATGGCGAGCCAGCTCATCAAGGTCCATCGGCCGCGGTGACGCGCTCCCTGTCGGCCCCAGGTACTTGCTCTTCATTCGCCCCCCTTTGCGCCATACTTCGCCGGTTCCACGACGAACTTACGGAGGCAATCGTCGGAGCAGAACTCCCGCTCCGCGCCGTCCAGGGTCAGCCGCGCCGCCACGGCGATCGAGGCCATCTCGATACCGCATACAGGGTCCACCGCCCTGTCGCCATCCTCGCCGCCGCCCGCCACAACCTCGAACACTTCCATATCTTCCGGCAACCCCTTGAGCGCCCGCCGGCCTACGCGCACGAACTCTACGCCCTCGACTTTCCCGGCCTCGCGCCTCACCTCGCCACTCACCATGATCTGGTGGCTTCCCGCCATCCCCCGAATGCGCGCGGCCGTGTTGGGCACGGTACCGACATAGTCCCCGTCGCGGTACAGCATTTCCCCGGCGTGCAGCCCCGTTCGAACGGCGGGGAATTGCGGTTCTTGCTCAATTGATCGATGGATCCCTGCCAGGCAATTGACGGCACTCGCCGCATCATAAAAGGACAGCATGAACTCGTCGCCGATCTGCTTGACGACACTCCCGCCGGCATTCATCACGCTGCCCCTGACCATGTCCGAGAATTGCCGGAGCACGGTGGCAGCATCGACATCGCTCTTGGTGGCCGTCAACGGCGTGAAGTCCGACATATCGATGAACCCGATTGTCCGCCTGATCCGCCCGGGCACCTCACCATAAGTTGCCTTTCCGCTCTCGATCGCAACATGCACGGCGAAATCTTCTCGCAGCGCCCGCAGCATCGCCTTGCGGAGGAAGTAGAGCACCATCGGTTCGATCAAAGGAACTATCTCAGGAGACATTGAATGTGCTCGCTCTTTTACATCCTCGACCTGTTCGCCCTGGATGATTGGTACTTCCAGCTGGTACCGGTGCGTTGTGTGCTGTGCCGCTTCCGCAAATCGGCCGATCGTTTCCGCCAGGACCCTGAATATCTCGCGAAGGGCTTCTTCCGGATAACCCGCGTCCAGCGCCGTTTTCGATCCGCGCAGCATGGCCGCGTCTGCCCGGTCTGCGGACTCGCCCTGGTCCATCAGCCCCGCTGCTACCCAGAGCCTCCGAGCCTGGGCCTCGTCCATCCCGATGCGCTCGGCTACCTGCCGCAACTCACCTGCGGGGCCGGCGATCATACCGCGGCGCCTGTCGTCGTACCAACGGAGGCTAAAGACCCCCTGGACACCTGTGACGTCTTCTACTGTCAGACCGCGGCGCACGCACAAGCGGCACAGCCTTACAAACTCTGCGTCAATTCGCGTATAGCCCTCAGGATCACGACCGATCAGCCCCTTTTCTTGCCATTCGCGCAGCACATCTACGGACTCCCCGGTGTGCGCCGCCAGGTCCTCCAACGTCAAGAAGTCAGTCATCACGTCCCCACTCAAGCGCCCCGCGCTCCCTCAAGTATCCAGCGAGTTCTTCCCGCCAGGCATCCCGCTCCCCGACCAGGTCCCGCGACTGCCCCACCACCATCGCGATCGCCAGATTCCCGTCGTGCGTCAGGCTGATGTCCAGTCCGGTCAGATCAATCTTCTCGGCGCGCGCTTTCGCCCGCCCGTGCAGGTACACCAGTGGCTTCCCGCGCCGGTTCGGCAGCACTTCGATCTCCCGCCACGCCACCCCCTTCGCGCCCGTTCCCAGCGCCTTCATCACCGCCTCTTTCGCGGCAAATCGCGCCGCCAGCTCGCTGATGCGCGGGTTGTCCTTCCGTCCCATGCAGACGGCGACCTCCATCGGGGTGAAGACGCGCTGCAGGAACCGCTCCC
>DAINRO010000041.1:0-21884 GCA_036741795.1 Chloroflexota bacterium | reverse complement strand
TTCTCAACACGTGGCCAAAGCCGGTGCAGAAGCCGCATCCGGAGGTATGGATCCCCGGGGCCGGGTCGCTGGAGACGATGGACTTTGTCGCTCAGAAGCGTTACGCATACATGGGAATCCCGTACTTCCACATCGACTTTTTCGACCGCACTTTCGGGATGTTTCGTGAAGCCTGTGAACGGGCGGGGTACGAACCGGACCCGCTCCAGTCCGGGTGGTTGGTGCCGATTTACGTCGCGGAGACGGATGAGCTGGCACGGCAGCAATACGAGGAGCACTTCTGGTACTTCGTGAAGCGCCTTCTCCCTGGAATCAACATCTCACCGCCAGGCTATACGTCGCTCCGCTCGATCGAGAACATTCTCAAGGGCTTCGGCATGTGGGTGTCGTCGGTGAAGACGTGGGAGGAGGTCGTCGACGGGCAGTACGCGATCGTGGGGTCGCCGGCGACGGTGCTCGAGAAGTTGGAGGCGAGCGTGGAGCGTTTGGGCGTGGGCAACCTGCTGGGCTTGTTCCAGCTGGCGACTTTGCCCGCAGATCTGACGCGGAACAGCACGGAGCTTTTCTCGCGTGAGGTTATGCCGCGGCTGCGGGAGCGATTTGGAACGGACGCGGCACTCGCCGTAAAGGAGGCGGTATGACGACGACCGCGGTGAGTTTGGGCACGATCGAAACGCGAGTCGGCAGCGTTGAGTTGCGGCGCGGAGGGACCGGGCAACCAATCGTCTACCTGCACTCGGCGGCGGGCGAAGGGCTGAGTCTCGGCTTTCTGGACGACCTGGCGCAGTACGGCGAAGTTCTCGCGCCGATATTCCCGGGGTTCGGCGAGTCCGAGGGGATCGAACAGATCGACGACATCGAGGACGCGGTATTCCATCTGCTGGACCTGTTCGACCGGCTCGGTCTGGATTCGCCGGCGGTTGTTGGCCTTTCGCTGGGCGGATGGATGGCGGCAGAGCTGGCGTGCCGCTACCCGGACCGGGTTTCGCGCCTCGTGCTGGTGAACCCTGCGGGATTGTATGTGCCCGGCGCGAACATACACGACATCTTCGGGCGGACTCCGCGGGAGATGGCGGCGGACCTGTTTGCGGACCAGTCGAACCCAATCGCCCAGATGATGCTTCAGATGGACAAACTCGTGACGGAGGGCGGTGTGGGTAGCATCACGTTCGACATGATCAAACCGCAGATCAAGGCCATGACGGCGTCGGCGCGCCTGGGCTGGAACCCGTACCTGCACAACCCGAAACTGCAGGGGCGGCTGTGGCGAGTGACGGCGCGGACGCTCGTGATAAACGGCGAGAAAGACGGATTAATCCCGTCGGCGCACGGCGAGACCTACGCAAGAGAGATAGCGGGCGCGAAGCTGGTCACGATGACCGATGTGGCGCACATGATCCCACTAGAGAAGCCGGGGGAGTTAGCGCAGGTGATCGGAGAGTTCGTCGGAAGTTAGGCGGCGTTCTAAGGCGCGAGCCCTCGTTCCCCGTCCCCACCCAGATCCTGTTGCGACAGGATGACACGTGTGCCAGAAGGCGCAGCACTCGGGTGCGTAGTGAGCCTTTTCTCAGCATATAATTATCGGTTACACGCGGCGCAGGCCGCGGGCCAATCATGAAGAAGCCAACACGGCCGAGTTTCGTTCGGCAACTGCGGGAGCGCTACGGACCTGACAGGCAGGGTCTGAGGGACGGCGCGCGCCCGCTTCCACCACCCACCGTAACGCCGCAAGACAAGCACTTGCCGCGCGTCTACCCGACCGCCAGGACCGCGCCGCGCGAGCAGCGCGAAGGAGTTATTCCGATGACCGTACAGCAATTCGTGACACTATCCATCGTGTTCATCGCCATCGCCTGGTTTGGGGCGATGGGTTTGGCGTACGGAGTCGTGCAGGCGACAGCCGGAGGACCGGAGGGGCCGCAAGGAGTCCAGGGTGTCGCGGGTGTCGCGGGCCCAGTCGGCCCGGAGGGGCCGCAAGGTCTTCCCGGCGACGATGCGGCCCAGGAGATGGTCAAGCGGTTGGCCGGGCTTTGGGCAGTGCAGCAGGCCTCGGTGTTGCGTGGTGGCGCCTTCGTCGAGATCAACAGTCCCGAGGTCGGCAACTGCGTCGAGTACATCTTCTCGGGGCAGCCAGGGGTTGGGGCATGTCCGGGGTTCACGCAAGGAACACCCTCGGCAGGAACGCCCCCGCAGGCGACGCCCTCGCCGGGGACCCCTTGATAAGATAGCGCCATGTTCACGGGGATTATCGAGGAGGTTGGACGAGTGAGGTCGTCCGAGGGCGGAACTTTGACCATCGAATGCCGGACGGTGATCGAGGATTCGAACCTGGGAGATTCGATCGCAGTCAACGGCGTGGACCTGACGATCGCAGCGATGGGCGAGGGGAGCATGACCTTCCACTGCATGCCGGAGACCTACCGGCGCTCTAACCTGGAGGGGTTGAAGACGGGGGATCCAGTAAACCTCGAGCGTTCGCTGACGGCAACCACCCGGTTCTCCGGACACATCGTCCGGGGGGTGGTCGAAGCGACGGGTGAGTTGATTTCGATGACACCGGAGGGCGAGGCGATACTGGCGAGATACTCGGCTCCGCCTGACATCCTGGGGCACATGGTGGTCAAGGGGCCGGTGACCGTGGATGGGGTGTCATTGACGGTTGTGGCGCGGGACTCGGAGTCGTTCATAGTCTCGCTCGTGCAGTACACGCAGGAGCACACGAACTTGCTGACAAGGAAGCCGGGGGACAGTATCAACCTGGAATCGGACATTATGGCGCGATACGTGGATCAGATTCTGCAGGAACGCGGTGTGATCCCTGTCGCAGAACCAAGGGCCTAGAACTTAGAAACTGGAACCTCGTTGAGTCGCAACTCTTACGTGCACGTCATATAATGTCGGTGCGCGTATCCCGCCCGGAACGCGACATTGGCTTCAAGGAGCGCTTGCCATGACTGACTCTAACGAGGCGAAAATCCAGCCCATCACCCGTCACCCACGTGCCGTTAATCACGGTACCGCGGGCGACTCCGAGTTCAGCAGGGTCGAGGAGGCGATTTCCGCCTACCGAGACGGGCAGTTCGTGATCATCGTGGACGACGATGACCGAGAGAACGAGGGTGACCTGACGATAGCTGCCCAGTTCGCGACGGCGGAGCACATCACGTTCATGCTGAAGTACACAAGCGGCATAATCTGCGTGCCAGCCTCGGGTGAGCGGCTGGACCAACTGCGGTTGCCGCAGATGGTCGGCAATAACCAGGCGCAATATGGCACTGCATTCACTGTGTCCGTGGACGCGAGGGACGGAATTACGACGGGCGTTTCGAGCGCGGACCGGGCGAAGGCGATCCAGGTGATCGCAGACACGTCCTCGAACGCGGGGGACCTGGTGATGCCGGGTCACATCTATCCGCTGCGGGCGCGTGACGGCGGCGTGCTGGTGCGGGCCGGGCACACAGAGGCCACTGTCGACCTGGCAGTGCTGGCGGGACTGGAGCCGGTTGCGGTGCTCTGCGAGATGATGAATTCGGACGGGACGATGACCCGTGGGAAGCAGCTGACGAAGTTCGCGAAGAAGCACTCGATGCCGATAATCTCGATCAACCAGATGATCCGCTACCGGTCGCAGAGGGAGCGGCTCGTCGAGCGAGTGGCAGTAACAACCTTACCCACGAGGTACGGGACCTTCGATCTCTACGGATACCGGTCGTCGATCGACGTAGATGAGCACGCAGCGCTGGTCATGGGTGACCTGTCGGGACCGGACCCGGTGCTTGTGCGCGTGCACTCCCAGTGCGTGACGGGGGATGTTTTCGGTTCTCAGCGGTGTGACTGCGGGGAGCAGATGGACCTGGCGTTGCAGCAGATCGCGGAGGAGGGCCGGGGGGTGCTGGTGTACATGCGACAGGAAGGACGGGGGATCGGGTTCCACAACAAGGTGAAGGCGTACGCGCTGCAGGAGAACGAGGGGATGGACACGGTGGAGGCGAACGAGGCCCTCGGCTTTGCGGCGGACAGGCGAGATTACGGCATCGGGATGCAGATTTTACTGGACCTGGGACTCTCGAAGATAAAGCTCTTGACGAACAATCCGCAGAAGCGGGCGGGAATCGAAGGGTACGGGCTGGAAGTCGTGGAGAGGGTGCCGATCATGGCAACGCCGAACCCGCATAACTGGCGGTACCTCGAGACCAAGAGAGATAAGCTGGGCCACTTCATCGAAATGCCCGGGTAGGATCTGGTCCTTGGCCATCGAGTCTCTCACCGCCAGTGCGTACGACGCCTGTACTCGAGGCGATTGGCAGGAAGCTCGCAGGTTATTTCACAAGGCCGATGAACAGGGCGCCCTGACCGGCAAAGACCTGGATATGCTGGCCGTAGCCAGCTTCTGGATCGGGCGAGGCGACGAGTGCATCGTGATCAGGGAACGGGCGTTTGCGGCCTACACGGCGGAAGGTGACAAGCTTGGGGCCGGCGCCATGGCGCTGGAGCTGGTACGCGACAATAGCAAGCTTTTGAATAACGCCATCGCATCGGGGTGGCTGGCGCGCGCAACGCGCTTGTTGTCCGGCCTTCCCGAAAGCAAGGAGCACGGCTATCTCGCGAGGTGGAAGTCGTATGAAGCACTCGAAAGTGGAAACCTTGCGGAAGCAGAGGCACTGGCCAGTGAGGCGCTGGAGATCGGGACAAGATTGGCGGACCCGAACATCCAGGCGCTGGGGTTGATCCAGCGCGGCGCGGCATTGATCCATGCCGGGAGGGTCAAGGAGGGGTTGTCGGACGTCGATGAGGCCATGATCGCGGTTGCCAGTGACGAACTGGATACTTTCACTACGGCCGTGGTTTATTGCAACGCCATCGCCGCGAGCAGGGATTTGACGGACTATCAGCGTGCCGGTCAGTGGACGGACGCTGCGAAACGTTGGTGCAACCGGCAGTCGCTGTCCGGCTTCAGCGGGACTTGCCGTGTCTTCCGATCAGAGGTCATAAGACTGCGCGGAGCCTACAGCGAGGCCGAGGACGAAGCTCGGGACGCAGTGAAGGCAGTGGAGGGGTGGGATTTACAGGTGGCGGCGGCGGGGTTGTATGAACTGGGCGAGATCAAGCTTCGACTGGGCTATTGGGACGAGGCGGATGATTATTTTCGCCGAGCGAACGAGTGGGGCAAGGATCCGCAACCGGGGCTCTCCCTGCTCTGGTTGATACGCGGCAAGTCAGACTCCGCTGCGGGATCCATTCGCCGCGCCTTGATCGAAGCATCGCATGACCGGTTGGCGCAGGCACGCCTGCTGCCCGCGCAGGTTGAAATTGCGGTCGCCGTTGGCGACATCCCGACTGCCACGAGCGCGGCAACGGAACTGGAAGGAATCGCGATCGACTACGGGACCAAGCTCCTGCGAGCTTCCGCCAGCTGCGCGCGCGGACTCCTTGCCCTGGCCTCGGGTGAATCCGCATCGGCCTTGCGGGATCTCCGCGAAGCGCGTCGCTACTGGCAGGAAATTGACGCACCGTACGAGGGGGCCAAGTGCCGCCTGCTGCTGGCTGAGGCCTACGATGCGGAGGGCTACTCCGAGGATGCGACCCTGGAGCGAGACTCGGCTAAATCGGCGCTTATCCGGCTGGGAGTTCCGGAACACGCCTTTCCGGCGGTCCGGATATACCGGGCCGAGACAGCCGAGCAGGAGAGGGCCGGGCGGGCGTTCATGTTCACGGATATCGTGAAATCCACAGAATTGATGCTAGCCATCGGCGATGAAGCGTGGGGCGACCTGCTGGCGTGGCACGAGCGAGCAGTCCGCGCGATCGTTGAGGAACATGGCGGCGAGGAGGTTAAGCACGGAGGCGACGGGTTCTTCCTTACATTCCCTGATGTTTCGTGTGGCGTGGAATGCGCGACCGCGATCCAGCGCAGGCTGGCGGACCACCGGAAGACAGCGGGTTTCGCCCCCCAGGTGAGAATAGGCCTCCACTTCTCGGAGGCGACAGCACGCGATGGTGACTACTTCGGGATCGGGGTGAACGAAGCGGCGAGAATAGGCGCCGCGGCCGAGGGAGGCGAGGTGCTCGTCAGCGAGTCGTCAATCGAGGGACTCGGCCTCCCCGTATCCCAGGTGCGCGAGGTGACACTTAAGGGAATAAAGAAGCCATCACGCGTGGCCGTGCTGGACTGGAATTGATTTAGAGCCGGCGAGGGTTGGCCCGTGATCGGGCCACGATTTCGGGAAGGACGGCGAGAAGGTGATCAACCTCCTCCGCGGTGTTTTCGGGGCCAACCGTCAGGCGGAGAGCGCCGAACGCCCGGCGCAGAGGGATGCCGATTGCCTGGAGGACATGTGACGGTTCCCAGGTCTCGGAGTTGCAGGCGCTACCGGCACTGGCGGCAATGCCTGCTGCGTCGAGGGCCGCGAGCATGACGTCCGATTCGGCGCCCTCGAAGGTGAAGTGGGCGTTGTTTGCCAGTCGCATTTCAGGGTGCCCGTTCAGGGTGGTGTTCGGGATTGCGTTGGTAATTCCGCTAACGAGGCGAGTGACGAGGGATCGGCAGGCGGTGGAGTATGCGTCGCGGTTCGCCTGGGCGTCCTCCAGGGCGACTGAGGTGGCGGCAACCGAGGCAACGTTCTCGGTGCCTGCACGACGTTGGCGCTCCTGTCCCCCACCACTCATCAACGACTGGTAGGGCGTGCCGCGGCGCACGTACAGAATTCCTGCGCCTTTAGGCCCGCCAAACTTGTGAGCGGAGAGGCTGAGCAGATCGACGCCAAGCGGATCCACTTCGAGGTGGAGAGAGTTGGCGCCCTGAACAGCGTCGGTGTGAACCGGGATTTGGCGGGAGAGTGACGTCGCGCGCTTTGCGACGGCGCGCGTGATGTCGGCCAGGGGCTGGACTGTCCCGATCTCGTTGTTTGCCAGCATGACGCTGACGAGGATCGTCCTGTCTGTGACCGCGGCGGCGATATCGTCCGGATTGATGCACCCGTACGAGTCGGTGGGCACGCTGGTCACCTGGAATCCAAACTGTTCGAGCCACTCGCACGAGTGGAGGACGGCGTGGTGTTCGATGGTGGTGGTGACGATGTGGTTCCCGAGTCCGGCACGTTCCTGGGCAAGGGCTACGCCCTTGATGGCGGCGTTTATGGACTCGGTGCCAGGGCCGGTAAAGACGATCTCGCGTGGCCTGGCGCCAAGAGTGTGGGCGACGCGGCTCCGGGCATCGTCGAGGGCACGTGCTGCCCGGCGGCCAAGGGCGTACTGACCGGAGGGGTTGCCGTAGCCGCCATCGTCCAGCCAGGGGAGCATGACCTCGCGGGCGCGGGCACTCAACGGCGTGGTGGCGGCGTGATCGAGATACACGTGGGGCTTCATGGTGATACGGGGGCGGGGTATCAGCGTATCGCGGACAGCGGAGGGGTGTAAAGACCGATGCGCGCCCGGGCGCCGTACATCAGGATGACACAGGGCGAGTTGCTCACTTATCTTCTGGACAAGGATGCTGCATTGAAAATACTGATTGGATTAGCCGTCCTGGCAATGACATTGGGATTCGCCGCCTGCAACGAAGACGGGGAGGAAGGGGAACCGTCCCAGACCCCCGCCGAATCTGCATCACAAACTCCGGAACCAGGTGCTTACTGTTCAGACGAAGCTGTACTTGGCGCGGTTGATTCGTGGGTGAGTTCGATTACGTTGCTGGTAGCGGATGAGCCTGAGCTCCAATTATCCGATGAGGAGGGAATGGGAGCCGATATTGAGACGGCAACGCGCAAGTTCTGCGAGGCTGGTCAGCAGCCTTTGCCCGAGGATGTTGACCTTTATTGCGACGGGATCGTAGCTGCGATTGACCTGCGTCTTGATGGACCCCAGGAGGCGCGGGACGCCTTTTTGACCGGCTACTACAACAGTTGCAACGCGATCGACGCTTCTCCCTCCAGCAGCGCTGCGCCTACCGAGTGAGCAGCCCGGCGTCGATAACGAACTCTGACCCGGTAATGAACCGCGCTCGTTGAGACGCGAGATAGACGACAGCTTCCGCAACATCCTCGGGTTCGATCCAGGGTATGGGCAGGAGGTTGCCCGCGGACTGTTCGCCGATTTCTTCAGGGGTGAGGCCCTCAAGGGAGGCGAGGCCGTCGTTCATGGGTGTGTTTACCCCGGTTGGGTGGATCGAGACGGCGCGGATGTTGTGGGGCGCGAGTTCGATCGCCCAGGACTTCGTGAGGCCGGTGAGTCCCCATTTAGAAGCGGCGTAGTGACTGAGCCGGTTCATACCGCGCAGTCCGGCGATCGATGAATTGTTGATGATGACGCCGGAGGCCTGCTTGATCATGACGGGGATGACGCGGCGGCCAACTATCCAGGCGCCCTTGAGGTTGATATCGAGCATGCTGTCCCATTCGTCTTCGGTGAGTTCATGGGAGAGGCCATACGCACAGATCCCGGCGTTGTTGAAGAGGATATCGATGCGGCCAAACTGGACGATGGTGGCGTCAACGGCTCGCGTGACGGCGGAGTCATCGCGGACGTCCCCGGTGAAGGCCAGGCACTCGGAGCCTGCATCTTCACACTCGCTAATGAGGGACTGGAGGTCGTCCGCGGACCCCATCTCGTAAGCGGGGTAAGGCAGTGGCCGCGCGACATCGAAGGCGGCGATTCGTGCGCCTTCGCGGGCGAAGGCAAGGGCGGCAGCGCGGCCCTGGCCGTGAGCGGCGCCGGTGATGAAGGCTACTTTGCCGTCGAATTCACGGTCAGGCATTGCGCGCAGTGTTCCGAGCGTAAGGCTCGAGGTAGCCGTCGAGGTCTATCTCGAGCGCGTTGTTAACGACATTGGTTGCCAGCATCATCGCGCCGAACGCGGTCAGAGCCACGATTTGCTCGTCTGTGTAGAGGTTTGCGAGGCTCGAATACATCTCGTCTGAGACGCGCGAGCCCGGGGCAGCGAGGGCCCGGCCAAAATCTACGACAAGCCGCTCGTTGTCATCGAGTTCGAGCGCGTCCGGGTTTTCGCCGTCATCGATAAGAAGCCGCCGGAAGAATGTGGAGCAGATGAGGCAGTCGGTGTCAGCCGAGATGGCGTGAGCAAAGATTGTTGTGAGACGTCCGCCGAGGAATGGTTCTACGGTGTCTCGGAGGGGATACCACTCCATGAGGGCGTGGTAGGCGGGGGGTGAATGGAGAAGTGTGCGCTTCATGTTGGTCATGCGGCCATATCGCTCCACACCGGAGTCGTGCAGAGCGCGTTGTTCGGGAGTGCCGGCAGCGGGATCGACAGGTGCGATTCGGGGCATCGGAAGTTCAGAGTACGCTCAAAGCCCCTGCGGCGTCACGTGCGGGAGGTTGAAGTCCGTCTTAGCGACTTAACACCGATTTAATTTCAGTCAACGCGGAAGCGCCCGGTATTTCGTTGACGAATCTGTGAGATGGCACACATACTTAAGGCTGCTCAACGGGTTATTGATTAAGCGTGCATACGCTACAGAAAGTTATCGGGGGGATTCTGTGATCTTTCGGCTGGTGGCCTTGGTGCCTTTGGTTGGCGTCCTGATCGCCTTGTCTGAAACAAGGCCGCTGGACCCGCCGGTTTCCCGCGCACTGGGCGGTGATCCCGTCGCCCTGTTCGAGATTGCCCCTTCCGATCCGCGGGAAGGCGACATTGTCCAATTCGTCGATCTGTCGAATGACCCAAATGGCTCGATCGTGTCCCACGAGTGGCTCATCAATGGGGAGGCGACGACCCTGCAGAACCCCTTCTACCTTTTCGAGGACGAAGGGTCATATAGCGTTTCTCTGACCGTCACTGATGACGGAGCTAGTCAGGCTACGACGTCGAGCGAGATACTGGTAACCAACGCCGCGCCACTCGTTAACGCTCTGGACGTGGAAACTCTGGCGGGTCAACCAGCGCTCCTACGGGGACGCTTCATCGACGCCGGGCCAGCCGATATTCACGCGGGTAATTGGCAAATCACCGGAGTCCCGGCCGCCGAGGTCGAGGAGGAGCATGACCCCATGCTCTCAACGGGACTCGTGACCGGATCGATAACACCAGCGGGGCTGACGGGTGGAACGTTGAATGTGAGTGACGGTGAAGGTGGGGCCGGTTCTGATCCTTTCATTGTGAATACGCTACCCGACAACCCTGAGGCGAGAGTTCGATTCGAACCGAACGAGGTCCCGACGGGTGCACCCACCCTCTCCGCCGATCGGTCCTACATCTCCTTCCTGCAAGAACAAGGCGACATGGATGTCTACCAACTCAAGCAACTGGACAACGTCGCCATCGAACCCGGCAGCGAGATACTGGTTACGGCATCCAGCCTCCCGGCCGACTACGACCTGGCTATCCTTGCGGAGGCTCCGGCAGGAGCTGAGACTGCTGGATACTCCAGGCTCGGCCTATCGACTCTCGGCTATTCACGGCTCGGTTTCTCTGAGATCGGAGAAGGCGTCCTTGGGTACTCACGATTAGGGTATTCGCGGCTGGGCTACTCACGCCTTGGATACTCGAGGCTGGGTTACTCACGCCTTGGATTGGAATCGTTTGGCAACTCAGGCGCCTCGTGGGCAGACATCGGCTACTCGCGACTTGGTTACTCCCGGCTTGGCTATTCACGCCTCGGTAACGACATCACCGCGATAGACGTGACGCTTGATGATATCGGGCTTAACGGGTTGGCCGGCGGCAACCTGAACGTTGCCGACTTCTCTGCAGCAAGGGGTCTCTCCGACGAGACTGCGTGGGCAAGGTCCACTGAGGAGGGAACAAAGTTCTACGCCGTGGTCATCGGCGCGAATGGGGCACACAGCTCACAAGATCCGTACTCTCTTTCGGTCGAGATCATCGAGCCCCCTGAGTTTGAGTTTGACCTGGGGGCGGCTTGCATCGGCTCCCCGCTGATACCCGCCGGAGGTACAAGCACGACAGCGCTGCTCCACGACTACGACGACCCCGAAACGCCTGGAAACGACGCGGCGAATGCTTTGTTCGTGATCCAAGAAGAGCGTTTCCGTGCCATCAACAATATGGACCAGGTGGCCTGGGATGCGTTCCTCGCGAAGGCGGTCGAGCTCGCCCAACAGAGTTCCGTCCAGGGCGACATCATCTCGCTTCCGTCTGATATTTACGACGCGTGGGATATGAGCCCCTGCAGTGTAGCGGCGGCCAACACTGTTACGACGCAGATCCGAGACATCGTTCAGGCGGCGCCGTACGGTTCGGTTGACCACCTGACGCTTCTCGGTGGTGACCAAGTCGTCCCTTACTGGAGGCTCCAGGACCACGCGATCATCGGCAACGAAAAGGACTATCTTGTCGATTCCCTGCTGGAACCAGGTTCTCCCCCCTTCATGGCGATTCTCGAAGGGTATATTCTCACCGACCACTACCTGGCTGACGGAACACTGGATCCGTGGCAGGGAGGAGAGTTCCCGGTGCCCGAGAAAGCAGTCGGTCGTCTTGTCGAGACGCCTGATGAGATCTCGGGGGCAATGCAGGCGTACCTGGACAGCAGCGGCGTGCTGGCGCCCGAGACGGCCCTCGTGTCCGGCTACGATTTCTTTGATGACGGCGCACAAGCCATCGCCGACAATCTGTCCACAGGGATATCCGACGTTGACCCACTCATTGACGATACCTGGACCGCCGCGGAATTGCGGTGTCGCATGCTGGACGACGGGGTCGATCCAAGCTGCCGCGCGCCAGATATAGCGGTTCCCAACGCGCATTTCACACACTACCAGGGGCTGTCTGCCAACGGTTTCAGCACAGATAACTTTGATGACTCGCTGTTTGCCTCGGACCTTGCTGACGACGGCGGCAGCACGCCTTTACTCGAAGGCGCGGTCGTCTTCACGATGGGCTGTCATGCCGGATTTAACGCACCCGATAACCAGGTGGCAGCAGCAATCGACGACTTTGATCCAGCTCTGGACTTCCCCCAGGCAGCCGCCCGGCAGCATGCGATCTGGATCGCGAGCACCGGGTTTGGCATCGGCGACGATGAGGGCATCGCGGGCACCGAAGAGATTATGGGAGTGTTCGCTGACAATCTCGTGAACAGCGGGCTAACGGCCGGCGAGGCTATGACGAAGTCACTTCAGGACTACATCCTGGCGCAGAACCCGCTGACGGTGTATGCCGTGAAGTCCGCTGTCCAGACCACTTTCTATGGCCTTACGATGTACGCCGTCGAGCCCCAGGAAGCTCTTGTCGAAGCCGCAGAATCCGGCACCCTAATGGCCGCAGTCGTTACTGAGAATGTCGGCTATTCATTCTCTCTGACGACCGTGGACACCACATCGGCGATAACAAGCGTCACGACCACACACACCCTGGAGCCAAACTCGACAGCCGCTGGCGACTACTACACCGCGGATGGTACCGCGGATAGCATCCCGCGCGGAGATGCCCAGGCCACAATGGGGCGCAGTGTACAGCCACGCGTTGTCGATGACCTAGATATTCGGCATCCTCTTCCCCCAGAACCGCCGCCCATTCACGGGCTAATTGTTACCGGCGGTTCATACGTAGATCTCCCGGAGTTTGACCCCCTGATGTCGCGGCATGAGTTTGAATGGGAGATCGGAGTGACCGAGCCCCAGGAATGCCTCGCCGGGTTCTGGCCGTCCCAGCCAATCGGT
Source organism: Chloroflexota bacterium (assembly GCA_036741795.1). Taxonomy (GTDB): domain Bacteria; phylum Chloroflexota; class Dehalococcoidia; order SM23-28-2; family RBG-16-64-32; genus DATKKM01. The sequence continues at coordinate 9,248 of DAINRO010000041.1, read as the reverse complement.
GTAAATAGTCTGAGGGGCGACCCAATTCAGCAGTCCTTGGTCGTCATACCCGGCCAGTTCGAATGCACGACCGAGACTGAGCCGGTCACTGGAACCGAGCGACTCTGGACCAGCATGACTGCAGAGATTCTGCGTTGCGAGACTACCGACGAGGTTGGCCCTGTGATCAGCCGGGTGGATATTCGAGCTGTGGCCGGTGGCTCAGAGGTCGATGTAACGGCCAGCGATCCGAGCGGACTTGCCCGGATCGTCGCCCTGCGAATCGCCGGGGGAAACGTAGTCCCAACGACTCTCAACCTCGACGGTGAGTTGGAGGGGACGTTCACAGTGAGCGTCCCGACGTCCGGTATCCCGGGTGAAAAGTTGTACCTGCAAGTTGAGGACACGCAGTGCAACACTTCTGTGCACACTGCCAAGGCCGGTTACCTGTCGGCGATATCGGTGGACGCGGGACCAGACCGCGAGTTCTCGGTAGGCCCCGAGAGCTTTGCGGCGACGATTATCGGCTTCACATCTCTTAACGACGACATCATGTTCACCTGGGACTTCGGTGATGGGAAATCCACGACCGGGGTACTCTCTCCGAACGGGATGAGCACCGTGCCTGTTGTAATCAACAGTCTCGGTAATGCGACATTTACGGTGACGCATAACTACTCGGGTGACCCAGTACCCGGGATGGCCACGATCCGAATCTTCGAGGGTCTGGGTGGTACCGGAAGTGACTCACTGCTATTTGAAGGATGTGACGATGACGATGAGCGCGGCTGGCACCACGGACACATTGACGATGACGATTGCGACGGGTTCCCGAATCACGAGCACGACCACGGCCGCGGCCACGAGCTCTTTATCGGAACGGACCCCGATGACGTTTGCCCGGACGACCTTGACGATGACGCATGGCCTCCAGACCTTAACAACAGCGGGGTCGTGAATCTGTCGGACGTCTCTCTTCTCGGCAATAGATACAACAAGCATTCGTCTCACCTGGATTACAGTCCGCGTTTCGACTTGACCGCCGATGGCTGGGTAAGCCTAGGCGACATCTCCATCCTGAGTCCGTTCTACAACAAGTCCTGCGACTGGTAACTTCCACACAAACGCGATTCCATGCCGGCATTTTCAGAGCCGGGCAGATGGACTACGCTCTCGTCTAGATAACGCCGGCACCCAGAACCGGCGTTCAAGTCAGGTACTGTGAAAGTCGCGGGCAAGTCCATTCCCACACCAGATCGTGACGGATCTGGCAGCGTTGCTGCGGGGTACGTTTCTCCCCTGGTCCTGCGCTCGTTCATAGAGCGTCCCGGGGCAAACATCCCATGGATCGAGAAGGTCAGCGGAACGCTGTTGATGGCGGACATCTCCGGCTTCACAGCGATGTCCGAGAAACTGGCGGAGTCCGGCCGGGAAGGCGCGGAGATGCTGACAGACATCATCAACCGCTACTTCACGGCGATGCTCGATGCGGCCCGCAAGAACGGCGGGCACAACCTGAAGTTTGGCGGCGACGCCCTGCTCCTGTTCTTTGACGGCGAGGACCACGCATCGCGAGCGGCGAGGACGGCGCTCGATATGCAGCGGGAGAACAAGCGACAGCCACCGCTGCGCATCGGCGGCGAGCGGCACAAGCCGAGCGTGAGCATCGGCCTGCACAGCGGCGAATTCTGGTCCGCGGCAGTAGGTGAGCCAAGGACGCGCCTGCAGCACGTGATTTTCGGGGAGGACGTGAACCGCGTGGTCGCCGCAGAAGGGGAGGCTAACGCCGGCCAGGTGGTCGCCACGCGGTCTACCGTCGAGGACGCCTGGGCCACCGATGCCCCGGGTGAGTTTGCCGTCATCACCAGGGTGCCGGCGGGACGCGCACAGCCCGGGGCTGACATGGCTGCGCGAGATGACGAGGATCTGGACGCGTATCTGCCTCCGCCCGTGCTGTGGGCGCTCCGTGGTCAGACAGCGCTCGGGGCTGGCGAGCACCGGGGCGTTGTTGTCATGTTCATCCATGCCACGGGCTTTGAGGGCGTCGCGGAGGCTCGCACTCCGGACGAGGCGCTCTCGCAGCTACAGGCCTACACGAGCGAGCTTGTCCGGCTAACCGAGCAATACGGGGGGTTCGTCGTCTCGAACGACATCTACTTCGAGGGGGTCAAGTTCATCGTCGTCTTCGGGGCGCCGATCGCGCGCGAGGAGGACACGGCGAATGCCTTCCGGCTGGGCCTCGCTTTGAGCTCGTGGCTCGAAAACTCCGGGCTGGACGTCCGTCACCGGATCGGGATCAACGGCGGCAACGCTTTCGCCGGCGACATCGGCGCTTCGTACCGGCGCGAGTACACGGTGATGGGCGACTGCGTAAACCTCGCAGCGCGCCTGATGAGCGCTGCCGAACCCGGCCAGGTGCTCGTGAGCCGAGAAACTGCGACGCGGGGCGGTCCCGGGTTCGTCTTCGCAGACCTGCCGCCGATCCGCGTGAAGGGGAAGTCCGCCGAAATCACAATCGCGTCGCTGGACGGCCTAGACGCCACCTCCGCCGCCAGCGCGGTGGACCAGCGGACGCCGTTCGTCGGCCGGACTCGCGAACTGGACCAGTTGCGTGAGGCCTGTCTCCGGACCGAGGGTGGAGCGGGGCAGGCGCTCGTCCTGCGGGGCGAGGCGGGCGCCGGGAAGTCGCGGCTGCTTCTGGAGATGCTGCAGTACGTGCGAGCGCGCGGGTGGGAGGTGCACCAAGCCCGCTGCTTCGCTCACACCTCTGGCAGTCCGTTCGCGCCCTGGACGACCGTCCTGCAGTCGATCATGGGAATCGATTCCGATGGTACGCAGGGCGACCGCGATGAGGCCGCCCTGGCCGCGATAAAGGAGCTGTGCCCGGAGCACGAGGCCGCCGGATCCCTGCTCAATCCGATTCTCGGACTGAACCTTGCACCGTCCGACGTCGTGGAATCGATGGACGAGAGCACTCGCGGGCGGCGCTTGATGGACCTGCTGTCGGCGTTGATTGCCGGCGCGGCATCCAGGGCACCCACCGCGGTCGTGCTCGATGACGTCCAGCACGCGGACGACGGCTCGATCGACCTGCTCCGCCGCGTCCAGTCGGACGCACGGTCCTCGCGATTGATGCTGGCCGTTGCGGAGCGCGAGCACGGCCGCAAGGTCGTTACGGCACGATCCGGAGCGATCACGATGGATGTCTTGCCGCTGGGCAGCGAGGACTCCGAACGGATGGTTGTCCTCGCGCTCGGACCAGGGGCGCGCGGGGTCGACATTGCGGGCCTCCTCAGAAAAGCACAGGGTAATCCGCTCTTTATCGAGGAGGTGGCGCGGGCAGCACGGGACGCGGCGGGATCGGGGGGCGAGGTCCCCGACCGGCTGCAAAACCTAATGATGGCCCGTATCGACAGGCTGGACCCCGGCCTCCGTGACGTCGTCCGCGTGGCGGCGGTGGCGGGCAACGACATCGACTCCGCGCAGGTCGCGGCAGGCCTCCGGGAGATCGGCCTGCGCCCTAACGCGGCGGTTGGGCTCTCGCGGTTGGCGCGGGAAGGGATCCTGGAGGCCGCCCGCGACGAGGGAGGCTACAACTTCAGCCACTCGGTCCTGCAGGAGGTCGCGTACGGTAACCTCTCGTACAGTCTGCGCCGAAGGATCCACGGCGGTGTCGCCCGGGACATCGAATCCTCACGCGCCGATCTCTCGCCAGTACTGGAGCTGTTGGCTCACCATTTCGACCGTAGTGGCGACCGGCCCAAGACCTTCGAATACGCGGTGAAGTCTGGCGAAAAAGCGCGTCTTGTCTTCGCCAACGACGACGCCATCCGCCATTATCGGCGGGCCTCGGCTGTCGTCGGCGAAGCGGGCGTCGGGCAGTCGGAGGTTGCCGACGTGGCGGCCAGCCTGGGCGACGTACTGGAGCTGACGGGGCGCCACGCCGCGGCGAAGGAGGCGTACATCCGCGCGCTCGAGGCCTATCTCGGACAGCGCCTGCACCGGGCAGCAGACCCGCACCTGCTCCGATTCGGAGAAATCACGCCCGGCCTCGACCCCGCGCTGCGGTCCCGGGCAGCCGATGTGTGCCGGAAGCTGGGATACGTCGGTGAGCGGCAAAGCGATTACGGCCCGGCGCTGGCCTGGTTCGAGGGCTCGCTTGCAGCGCTGCCCCGTGGTGATGCCGTGGGACGCGGATCGTCTCTGATGGGAATCGCCGGCGTCCATTACCGGGCCGGCCGTTTCGATGAGGCCGAGGCGTGGGCGCTGAAGGGCTTGCGCACCCTGCGGGCCACCGGCGTGTCGGGCCAGCTGGCCCGCGCGCACAACGTCATCGGCCTCATCCACCGCGACGAGGGCCGGGTGCGGAGTGCGATCAAACACCGTCTGCAGGCGCTGGCGATGTTCCAGAGCCTGGGAGATGTGATGGGACAGGCGGACATGCTGAATAACCTGGGGCTGGACTACTTCAGCGGCGGGGCGTGGCCGGACGCGATCCAGCGCTTCCGGGAGTGCCTTCAAATCGCAGAAAGGATCGGAGATACCGAACTCGTGGCGATTGTGCGCAACAACCTGGGCGAGATCTACCTCGCCCAGGGCGGGATAGAGGAGGCCAAGAGGGAATTCCGCGAAGCGGCAGCAATGGCCGACCAGATTGGGAATGGAGCGTTGACCGGCCTCGCGGACGCCAACCTGGGCGAGGCGCTGACGATGGAAGGACAGCATCCGGAGGCGCGGACGGCACTGCGGAAGAGCCTGCGAACGCTAAAGAAGGTGGGCGCGCAGTCCCTGGTGATGGAGGCGGAGGTGCGGCTGGCGGAGCTGCACTTCGCGACGCGCGACTACTACGCGGCGGAGACGCTGGCGAACAAGCTGCTGGACGCCAGCCGGAAGGCGGAGGCGCGCCCAATCGAAGGGCGGGCATTGCGGCTCCTCGGTGTATTGGCGGCGCGGCGCAAGCGGCCGGATGAGGCGGAGGCGCTGTTGCGCGAGTCGATCGCGGCCTTCGCAGCCGCGGACTCGGCTCACGGGGAGGCGAAGTCACGGCTGGCGCTGGCGCAGGCCGTGGATGACAGGGCGGAGGCTCGGAAGGCGCTGCGGATGTTCGAGTTGCTGGGTGCGGCGCGGGACGTGGAGGAAGCTGAGGATCTGCTGGCGGCGTGACCCTGCTTTCGGCTTTCAGCCCTCAGCGGCGTGGCCTAGAGGCAGTGCGCCCGAGATGGAGGGTTCAGGAGTGAGTGGCACGAAATGAGGTGAAGTTGCGGCCTCAGCCGACTTGATAGCCGTGCGGATCGCTCGTCTCTGGCGAGGGTTGGTCGTCGGCTAGTTTCGATGCACATATAACAAAGTCGGTACGGATTCTGGGGTATCCTTAATGTTGGTGACAGACTCCGGGAATTACGATGCCCGGCGGAACCGAACGGTGGCGCAGCCATCGGCGAGGAGGGACACTCATGAGCGGACGAATCCAGCAGGCGATCTCGCGAAGAACGAGCGACAGCGCGGATCACGCAGACCCGAACTACGAACTGAAGATCGCGACGAACGCCATCACCAAGATCGCGGCGGCGACAGCGCAGGAGGTCGATGGCCTTCATCTGACCGACTCCCGGCCCGGCGCCCTGAGTCGCTTCCAGCTCAACGGACATTCATCGCACGAGGGTGGCGTCACGGCCAGCCTAAACGGGCAGCACGAGGTGTCGCTCACGCTGGCGATGACCGCGGACTATGGCGTGCATATCCCGACGGTGGCCCAGGACCTCCGCGAGCGATTGGGCGCGCGCATAGCGAGCATGACTGACTTTCACACCAGCAGCGTGAAGATCGAGGTGCTGGACGTGGCAGTGCCCCAGGAAGCGAACGGTCCTCTTGAGACCGACGCGTAGGACACGACCGGGCCCGACGGTATTCGATCGGGCTCGCCAGTCCGGTAGACCGTCCGTGTTCGGCGGCTCTCGGCCGTTGGCAATTGCGGCCGGGGACGGGTGGGAGGTAGTTGCCCGCCGGAGGTTCGTGGAGCGCCTGGTCACGCACACGGTGGCGCGCATCCCCGGAATCGCACACGTTGACACGCAATCAGTTCTCGCCGATGAAGACGGGATCTATGTGCACTGCAAGGCAGTGACAGGGCGCGGCGCGAAACCCGGCCCGGTAGCGGCGGACGTCCAGGGAGAGGTCCGGGACGCGTTGCGAAGGATGCTCGGCGTACGCCTGGGCGGCGTGCGCCTGGAGCTGCGGGCGCCGAGGGCGAAGGGGCCGGGAATGGTTTACCAGCTGCCGGGGTAGTTGACCAGGTAGCCGTACAGGGGCGAAGAAGTGGTTAGAGTTCCCTACGATCGAGTGCGCCGTACCTTGTGGAAATCGGCGAGAATGCGCTCGTACTGGCGGAGGTTCCGCTGTCCCTCATCAGAATTCGCGCCACTCCAGTGCCGCCGCACAAAATCATCGAACACATCCTCACGCTTCATTAAGTCGAGGACCTTAGCCCTGCGCAGAGTGGATCTGTAGCTCCCAAATTGATCCTGGCTCTCTCGTATCTGCTGAACCTGCCGGCGCAGACCTCGGCTTTCCAGAAACGGGTAAGCGACTCTAAGTGGCAGGATTCCGCTATTGATCGTGACCAAGACTATAGCCTTGGACAGATCATGCTCGCGGCAAGCCCAGGCCTCGGATGGCGCCGATGGTCTTCATCACTTCGCTGGTGCCGCCGGCTATGGTGGCGCTAACAGCCAGCTGGTAGCCGCGCTCCATGGCGCCCTTGAGTTTGGCCTGCTTGCTCTTCGGGTGGAGGGGGCCGTACATGCCGAGCATTTCGATGCCGGTGGAGGCGAAGCGCTGGCCGAGTTCCGTGGAGTAGAGCTTGGCGATTGTGGCCTCATAGTTGGGGGCCTTACCGCCGGCCTGCATCGAGGCGACGCGGTAGGAGAGGGCAGCGCCGATCTCGACCTCGACGGCGACGTCTGCCAGGCGCGTGCGGATCTCGGGCTTGTTCTCGATGAACTGCGGGTTCTCCTTCGTGAAGCTCACCAGCTCGCCGAGGCCGCGGCGGACGCGGGCGGAGCCGGCGATGGAGGAGCGCTCGAAGTCTAGGGCGACGGCGAGCATGTACCAGCCCTGGTTCTCGGTGCCGACAAGGTAGCTGGCGGGGATGCGGACGTCCTCGAAGAAGACCTCGTTGAAGCCGTGGTCGCCGGCCATGTTGATGAGCGGGCGGATCGTGATGCCGGGCGCGTCCATGGGCACGAGGAACATGCTGATCCCCTTGTGCTTGGGGGCGTCAGGGTCGGTGCGGGCGGCGAGCCAGCCCCAGTTGGAGCGGTGGGCGCCGGTGGTCCAGATCTTCTGGCCGTTGAGGATGTAGTCGTCGCCGTCGCGGACGGCCTTTGTCTCGATGGCGGCGAGGTCGGAGCCGGCGGCGGGCTCCGAGTAGAGGGTGCACCAGGTGTGCTCGAGACTCGTTATCTTCGGGATGAACTCGTTCTTCTGCTCCTCGGTGCCGTAGAGCATGAGGGAGGGGCCGACCCAGGCGACGCCCATGTTGAAGCCGACGGGGGCGGCGGCGTAGGCCATCTCTTCGTTGTAGATGACCTGCTGCATGACGCTGGCTTCCATCCCACCGTAGTTCTTCGGCCAGGCGGGGGCGAGCCAGCCGCGCTCGGAAAGCTTCTTGTTGAACGCTTTCGCGAACTCGCCCTGGACCTCGACGCCGAGTTCGGACTCGCTATCGAAATTGTCGTTCCAGCCGGGCTTGAGCTCGGCCTTCAGGAACTCCTTGACCTCGGCGCGGAAGGCTTCTTCTTCGGTGGTGAAACGAAAGTCCATGTTGGGGCTCCTTGGTGAAAAGCTGCCGCTGCGTAGAATGCCACAAGCGCGGCAAACATTCCAGTTAACGTTAGGGTTGGAGCGAGAGTTGTGTGAGTCCGGCGAATTAGTCCGACGGTCGCTTGTTCAGCAGCGCGGCCGTGCGGGTCGCGATTCGCTTATTCTTCGCTCTAAGGGCAATCTGAGCCATGTAATCAGCATGGTTGAGGCCGACGACTACGTACTCGGTGGAAACGGATCGCCCCTTCCCTTTCACTCTGCTGGGTACAGACTTCACAACCCACTTATGCGGAGATGTACGCCGCTGATACATCGATTTGAAGGCATGCTGATTCGGATCTTGGCTGATCGCGCGCATTAAGTTGGCTTCTGATCGTTTCCTTCGTGCCATAACGGTCACATTATACCGGGGATGATCAGGAGGGCAGCGGCTCGGCCGGCAAGCTCACTACTCGCTTCGCCACATCAAGCACGACGTCGAGGTCCTGGGCGCCTACGAGGGAGAAGCGGTTGTTGAAGATGACGGTGGGGACGCCGGTGACACCTATGGCTCGGGACCAGTCGAGTTGGCGCTGGACTTCGGCGGCGTGGCGGTGGGTGGCCAGGGTTGTGCGGAGGGCGTCGGGGTCGAGGCCGATGGTGGCGGCGACGTCGCAGACGACGTCGATGTTGCCGAGGTCGCGTTCGTGCTCGAAGTAGGCGGAGAAGAGGGCGCGGTGGATCTCCCAGGTTTTGCCGTGGTCCTTCGCGAACTCCGTAGCCTCGTGGGCGAGGCGGGTGTTGGGGATGAGCGGCGGGCGCTTCATGTCGATGCCGGAGTCGCGGGCAGTGGCGATGAGGTTCTCGACGTAGCCGGGCGGGTAGACTCGGCCCTTACTGGCCTCGGCTCGGGAGATGCCTTCGGGCGGGATACCAGGGCGGAGTTCGTAGGCGCAGGCTTCGAAGTCGATGTCGTAGTCGTCGCGGAGGGCTTCGAGGCGAGTGAAGCCGACGAAGCACCAGGGGCAGATGTAGTCGGAGACGGTGGTGAGGCGGAGATTGGCAGGTGTTAGGGACGAGGTGTCAGACGTTTGGTCGGGGAGCGCACGCCCAGTGCCCCCGCTCCCCGCCAGATCCCGACTGCGGTCGGGATGACAGGTTGGAGGGGACTCAGGCTCAGATGGAATGCCGGCGTGGCGCTCGACGTCCTCGTCACCGTCGTAGCCGACTGACCAGGATTCCATGCCGCCAGTTTACGCCGACTCGGGTAGTTTCGTGCCGCCCAGGCAATGGAGGTGGAGGTGGAACTCGGTTTGGTTGGCGTCGGGTCCGGTGTTGGAGAGGAGGCGGTAGCCGGACTCGCCGATCCCTTTCTCCTCGGCCAGTTTCGCGGCGACAGTGACCAGGCGGCCGAGCATGGGTTCGTGGCGGGGCTGGAGTTCGCGGCCGGACTTGACGTGCTCCTTCGG
>DAINRO010000040.1:0-22147 GCA_036741795.1 Chloroflexota bacterium | reverse complement strand
CTGGAGGGGATGTACCGCCAGGCCCGCGCCGCCCGTATCTACGACGGCCCGGACGAGGTGCACCGCATGGTCGTGGCGCGGCGCGTGCTCCAGCAGTACAGCCAGGGCAACGCCTGGGACTTCGAGTAGAGGTCTAACCGAGAGTCGCTCCCAGCCGCTCCCGTGCCTCCTCGTCCGTCAGGCCATCGATTGATAGCAGCTTGTTACGCGCCGTTACGCCGCGCTTCAATGTCACTGCGGACGCGGACAGCGCCAGGCGTTTCGCCAGCAGCTTGATCACCGCATCGTTCGCCCGGCCCTTGTCCGCCGGTTCGCGGACTTTGACCTGGAGCACGCCGTCGCGCCAATCGCCAATGGTGGTCTCTCGGGCGCCGGGAGTCACTCTTATCTGCAGGTACGCCATGCCGTCGGGTATCATAGGCGATCATGCTTGAGCCACGGTCCGAGTACTACGAGTCGCAGCGGGTACGGCTTCATTACGCCGTTTGGGACACCTCCGGCGGACCGCCCATGCTCCTGATTCATGGTGGTCAGGACCACTGCCGCAACTGGGACTTCGTCGCGGACCGGCTCGCAAGTCGCTACACGATCTACGCGCCAGACCTGCGAGGCCACGGCGACAGCGCCTGGGCCATCGGCGGGATGTACAGCATCCCGGAGTTCACGTTGGACATCGCCGCTTTGGCGGACTCGATCCCCGGCAAGCTGACGGTCATCGGTCACTCGCTCGGCGGCGCGATCGCCCTGCAGTACGCCGGCACTTGCCCGGACAAGATCGAGAAGTTGGTATCTGTCGAGGGCTGGGGCCCGCCGATGGCCGAGCACCGGCCGGCCCACGTTCGGATGCGCGAGTGGATCGCGCACATGAGGGACGTGGAGAAGAGGACGCCGAGGCGCTATCCGACGCTCGAAGACGCAACGAAGCGAATGCGCGACGAGAACCCGCACTTGAGCGCGGAGATGGCGCGCCACCTGACGGAGCACGGAGCGAACCGGAACGAGGACGGGACGTATACGTGGAAGTTCGATAACTATGTACGAATCCGCTCGCCGTACCAGTTCAATTTGGACGACGCGATGGTGATCTGGGCGCAAATCACGGCGCCGACGCTGCTGGTGAAGGGCAGCGAGAGCTGGGCCGTCGACCCTGAGAAGACGGGGCGCGCCGACGTCATCAAGGACCGGGAGACGGTGATCATCGAGAAGGCGGGGCACTGGGTGCACCACGACAAGCTGGACGAGTTCATGGGTCACATCGACCGGTTCCTGGAGGGCTGAGCGCATGGGACGAGACGACGTCACGACCGTTGACCAGATCGACAACGACTACCTCACCCCGATCGCGCAAAAGCTCCTCGGTGATAAATCCGCTCAGGTGACGTCATTCAAGCTCGTAGCCGACCCGTTCGAGTTCCCGCGCTTCGGTGAAAAAGAGTTCTACGACATCCCCTTCAGCTACGAGTCCGACAAGGGCCGGGGTGACTCGCACTTGATCCTGCGCGCGATGCCGGACATGGACGCCGTGATGATGCTGACCGGCGACACGGAGCACCGCGAGCTGAAGGCGTTCAAGATGGGGCTGTTTGACCAGGTGCCCGACACGTTCCATGTGCCATATATAGAAGTGGTGGACCGGCCGGGCCAGTACTGGGCGTTCCTGGAGGACGTCCGGCCGCAGATGGAGGCGCTGGGGATGCACGCGAAATGCCCGGACGAGGTCGTGCATTCGATCCTCTCGCACCTCGCGGAGTTTCACGCGAAGTTCTGGCAGGCAGACGTGATCGAGACGCCGTGGCTGATGAGCCTACGGCGACCCGTGGACTACTTCTACCGCTGCATCACGGACATCCTGGACGGGATGAAGGACCCCGCGGACTCGAGTGTCTACGTGACGGAACGCTGGCCGTGGCTGGCCGAGGGCGTGGTCAACATGATGGACGCCCTGGAACCGGATACAAGGCGGGCGATCGAGAAGCTGTACAGGGAGCCGGAGGGGCTGCTGGAAGAGGTCGAAAAGCAGCCAATGACACTGTGCCACTACGACTTCGACAACCGCAACCTCGGCATCGAAGATGGACGTACGGTGGTGATCGACTGGGAGATCCTGGGCAAGGGGATGTGCGCCTCGGATGTCGTGCGGTTCATGGTGTACCAGCAGCCGGACGACCTGGAAGGGACAGTCGGCCATTACCTGGACGAGCTGGAGCGAAACCTCGGTGAAAAGGTGGACCGCGCGAACTTCTGGCGGATGTACGACCTAGGGGCGATCGCAGAGTGGCAGATCCGCGGGGTGATTTTCGGCGTGATGGTCAACGCGCCCTCGGCGCCGGTGCCGGAGGAGCACCGCCCGCTAATGCGGGAGCGCGTCTTCTCGGATATTGGCTACGTGGAGTCGCTCGTCAAGAAGCACGCGCTCGTTTAAGCGGTGGCTTCTATGGCCTTGTGCTCCCGCTTGTCGGAGTACATGTCAGCGTCGGCGTGACTGACCAGCTCGTCGACAGTCTCGCCATGGCCCGGATAGGAGGCGATGCCGAAGGCGGCCTCGGCGGTCAAGGCGACGCCATCTTGCTCGGCGAGCTGGAGGCCAGCTAGCTTCTTCGCCAACCGGTTCTTCAGAATCAGCGCTGCTTTGTGGGCCGTGTCCGGGAGGATGATGGCGAACTCATCGCCCCCGATGCGTGCGGGGACGTCGCTGGCGCGGGTGTGGTCCAGGAGGAAGCGGCCGAAGCCGGAGATAACCTCGTCACCGGCATGGTGGCCGTGGGTGTCGTTGACGGCCTTCAACGAGTTGAGGTCAGCGACGATAACCGACAGCGGCCGTTTGAAGGCCATTGCCGTCTCCAGCTGGCGCTCAAGGCGCTCGAAGAAGTAGCGGCGGTTGAAAAGCTGCGTCAGGTCGTCCTGCATGGCCATGCTCTCGAGTTCCATGTTGTGCACGAGCAGTCCGAGTCGAAGGCGTTTTTCGAGGTTCAATGAAATGCGGCGGGTACGGGTCTCGGCGATCAGCACGTAGGCGGCAAGGCCGATGAGGAGGGCAGACGCCACCCAGAATCCAGGGCTGCCGAAGCCGTTGCTCGCACCGAGGACAGCGAGGGCCCCCACGAGCAAGCCCATCCCGACTATGCGCGAGATCCAGATGTGCTGCTGTAACCCCCGGGTGTCAGGAGGCGCGGGCTGATCGAACTCAACCATCCTGCCGGGAGCGAAGTCGCTCGGTGTTGTCAAACTATGCCCTCCCACGTATCTGCATGGGTCTGGCCGCGTAGTCCGGCTCAGACGTAAGAAAAGACGGCCAATATCAGACACCCGTTACACGCGGGAAGGTGGGTTTAGGGGGCGCCGATGCTAAAATCCAGCTTGCGTGGGCCCGTAGCTCAAGGGCAGAGCGCCCGGCTCATAACCGGTTGGTTGCAGGTTCGAATCCCGCCGGGCCCACCACAGAGTAATAGTGAATTATGAAGAGTGAATAGTGAAATTGCTCTTCGAGCCTTTACTTGTCAGTCCTGCCTGTCTTAGCGTTGCTGTCACGTCATGGAAGAGAAGATTGCGGCATATCTCTCGGCGCGCATTGAGGGAGCCGACGGCGTCGCGATATCCAACTTGTACCGCATCCCCGGTGGCCAATCGCGGGAGACGTGGTCGTTCGACGCTTCGTGGCGCGACGGCGACGGTGAAGTTAGCAGAGGGTTCATCCTCCGTCGTGATCCGGACGCGAGCCTGCTGGAGTCGGACCGCAATCTTGAGTTTGGGGTGATGAAGGCGGTGAAGCCACTGGGTGTGCCGGTGCCTGAGATGTACTGGTTGGAGGAGGATGCGTCCTTGATCGACCGCCCGTTCTGCATGATGGAACGGATCGACGGGTGCGAGGCCAGCCCGAATAAGGTGTTGATGGACCCAGCGATGTATGCGGTGCGGGAGAAGGTGGCGGACCGCTTCGCTTCGATCCTGGCTCGAATTCACGAAGTGCCGCTCGACGATCCGGGGCTGGCGTTCATGGGGCCGCCGCCGTCTACTGATGGGTGCGGCATCCAGGAGATTGAGCGCTGGGAAGAAATTGTCGCCAGGGAATCGATCGAACCGCAGCCGGTACTGCGCGCGGCGTTCCGCTGGATGCGGAAGCACCTGCCGCCGCCGGCCTCGCGGGTCGTGTTGGTGCACGGCGACTATCGGACCGGCAACTTCCTCGCTGATGCATCCGGCGAGATCAGGGGCGTACTGGACTGGGAGATGGCGCACCTGGGCGATCCGATGGAGGACATCGCCTGGGCGTGCATCCGGCCGTGGCGGTGGTTGGGCAACGAACAGATCGGCGGGCTGATGGCTCGGACAGACTTTTTCTCGAAGTACGAAGCGGCAGGCGGCGCGAGGATCGACGAGGAGGCAGTCAGGTTCTGGGAAGTGCTGGGTAACCTCAAGCTGGCGGCGATCTTCATCACGGGCGGCCGGTCGTTTTGCGAAGGACGGACGCGCTCCGCGATGATGGCGTTCATCGCCCGGAATAGCCAGAGGTTGGAGCTTGAGATCATGGACTTGATGGAGGCGTAGATGCGCCCGGACGCAGTCGAAAGCTTGAGAGCCATCCAGGGAGCCCTGAACGAGGCGCTGCTTCCGGAGCTGCAAACGCCCTTCGCCCAGGAGGCCGCCCAGGCCGCGGCATGGCTGGCGGAGTCACTGGCGGCGGAACTCGACACGGTTGTGGAGAACCTTGCGCAAGACAACCAGGTACTGCGGCGCATCCTCACTGACGGTCAGGTTCAACTCGCCGCGGCGGGTGGCAACATTCCGGCCTCTGCTGCCGTCAATGAAACCGAGTCAGCCCTTGCGCAGACTGGGTCCGGGAGTCTCAAAATCTCGGACTTAACTGCCGAGAACCGATCACTGATGGCCGCCCTGGCAGTGATGCTGGAGCAACTCGAGGACATGCGTGGAGACCCGGGCGACAAAACCGAACTGAGAACAGAGGCCTATCGCCACCTCAGGCAAGTGGCCGTGCGTGGATGGTCGTTCTTCGATGTCTCAGGGTTCCGCGAGCGGATAGTGCGGGCAAGAGCTGACGTGGAGTAAAGTGACGAGTCTGTGAGGTCGCGATAGAATGGCTACCACGTTTATGAGCGGCGAAGATCTGATCGAAAGGGTCGAACAGGTGCTGGTGGACTACGATCCCCGGCGAATCGACAATCCCACCTGCGCTGCTGCCGCCGTGCTCATCCTCATCCACCACCGCGACGGCACACCGCACGTCATCTTCACCGAGCGCACGAATCACGTGGAGCACCACAAGGGCCAGATGTGCTTCCCCGGCGGCGCCTGCGACGACGCGGACGTCGACTGCGAGGAAACAGCACTGCGGGAAACCTTCGAGGAAATCGGCGTGAGCGCTGAGCATGTACGGGTAGTCGGCCACCTGGACGACATGGTCACCATCAGCAACTTCCGGGTCACCCCAATCGTGGGGTTCCTGGAACACGAGACTGCCTACGCCTACCAGGTGAACGATCACGAAGTTTCGCGTGTCGTGGAGGTTCCGCTCCCGTTCCTCATGGAAGAGGAGAACATGGAGCTGGAAATCCGTGAACATAAGGGCCGGGAGGTCCTCGTGCCGGCCTTCACCTACGACGGGCATCGGATCTGGGGCGCCACAGCCCGGATGCTTCACCAGCTAATCGAACTCCTGCGCTAGTCAGCGCGCTTCGCTACAATCTTCCACGTGACCGCTTCCCCTCAGCCCGTGTCCGCGCCTGCGCGCGCGAAGAAAGATGGCCCCCCGTGCAAGCGTTGCGGTGGCCAGGCCTGGGACGTGCAGGATCGGACTAAGTCCATGCCCCGCTGGGCAGTTGAGACTGTGTTCGCTGCGCCTGACGTCTGGATCTTCCAGGGCGAGTCCGCAGGTTGGCCTTCTCGCGAGTACGAGCTGTGGACGTGCCGCGGCTGCGGCCGCTCCGCCAGGGTGGCGCCCTGATGGCCGACGAAGTCAACGAGATCATCGTCAAGGGGATCGTGGTCGGTGTGTTCCAGGAGAATTGCTGGGTAATCGGCAACCGGCGCACGGGCGAGGCGATCTGCATCGATCCGGGTGACCAGCCGGAGGAGATCCTCGCGATGGCGAAGGACATGGGGGTCACGATCAAGGCAATCGCCAACAGCCACGCGCACGTGGACCATATCCTTGGTGTCGGCGCCGTGAAGAACGCAACAGGAGCGAAGTTCTTCATGCACAAGGATGAGGCGTCCATGGCCGCAAGGGCCGTAGAGCTGGCCAGGACGCTTGCGGGTCAGTCCGCGGAGGAACCGCCACCTCCCGATTTCAATCCGGTGGATGGGGACGTTGTGGAAGTGGAAGGGGTGAAGCTCACGGTGATCCATACGCCAGGGCATACCCCCGGCAGCCTCTCCTACTACACGGATGGCCTTTTGTTCAGCGGCGACACCCTCTTTGCCGGCTCGATCGGCCGGACGGACTTGCCGGGCGGAGACTATGACCAGGAGATGGCCAGCATCGTCGACAAGTTGTTGGTCCTGCCGGACGAAACGGTAGTGCTGCCGGGTCATATGATGGAGACGCGGATCGGGACCGAGAAAGAGATGAACCCGTTCGTGAGGCAGGAAATGGCCAGGCGGCAGGGCTTGTAGGTGTCAGGTGATAGGTGTTAGGTCAGGCTGCGAGGCGGTTGAAGGATGAGCAGCCGGTGCTTCCTGGTGCGGGGCTGATCTTCCAGACCCCGTTCTCTAACACGAAGAAGGCCTCGATTTCGTACTCGGACTGACCGCGCAGTTCACCGACGACTACTGCCCTGGCCGATCCGTCGGTGATGTTCAGCTCTCGGAGCCCCTTGAACGCGAGCAGGGAGAGGTTTTCTTCCAGTCCCTCGGCGGCATCGACCCCCGCCTGCGTGAATTCCTCCAGGGTGCAGCGGTCCTGGAATTCGGTGGTGAAGTCATCGTAGAGGTCCGGCCATTGGCCCAGCGGGAGCAGGTCTATGGATAGCCGTGCCAACTCGTTGATGGCCTGCTCGTCCGGGTTTTGCGGGACGATGGGGAATGCGGCCTGTGTGGCTGTAGCAGAGAGGCTTCCAGATGGGGCGCCGGAGAGGGTGGGAGATGGGCCGGGGTCGTCCGTTCCGGTCGGGCCAACGAACAGGAGGATGCCTCCGATGAGTGCGAAGGCGCCTAGCACGAGCGCCGCGGCAGCGATCAACTCGCCTCTTGTTGTTAGAGGGTCGGGCGCTGAAGGGGCTTGCGGTTCGTCAGACATGCGGGAAGTCAGGGGACGGGCACGGCCACGGTTTCCTGGGGCTCGTCGGGTGCGTCGGTTTCCTCAGGAGCGTCTGTTCCCTCTGGAGAATCGGTTTCCGGGGCAGCCGTCTCGCCCTCGCTCTCTTCAACCAGTTTGCGGATGGCACCTTGCGTGGCATAGTAGGCTTCGCCGGCCCGGGTGCGGACCTCGCCGAAACAATCGCTGGATACCTGGTCGTACGTGTCGACAGTAGTCGGACTACTGAGTGTCATTCGCTTGAGGACACCAATGGTGGGTTGCCCGGATGCGTCGGCAGATTTCCGGCTCTCACAAATGAGCAACCCATCGCTTAGCTGCGTATAGGTGCTCCCTGTTAGTTGCGAGAGACCGGATACTTCCACAAGGGAGACGAAGTCTCCCGGGGCCATGCCGTCCCGTGCCATGTTGTAGATCGGTTGCTCGCCGGGCGCGACGCTGCAGTCGGGGAACGGGAACACGCCCATTTCTGGCCAGCCATAGTAGAGGCCTGACTTTAGCACGTTCAATTCCTCGCAGCTCACAGTGGTGTTGTCGGTCCCATAGACGGTGCCGTCTCCGGCGAACGTGAACGGGAACGGCTCCCTGAATCCGGTCGCAAACACCCTCGGATCGGCGGCGGGATCGTCGATAAACGGATTGTCAGCAGGCGGCGTGCCATCCGGGTTCAAGCGCAGGATCTTACCGACCGGACTCGAGGGGTCCGTGATAATGCCGGGATCGATGCTGAAGAGGTCGTAGTCGCCGATGCTCGCGTAAAGCTTGCCATCGGGGCCGAAATGGATTTCGCCGTTAGCGTTGAACCCTGCCTGACCTGGGTTGGTCTCCGGGAAGTCGGCATCGATAGTCGTCTGCTCGACGCCGACCCCGCCCTGGTCTGTGAAGCGGATGATGGTTGGGCGGCCGGTTGGATTCACGGCCGGCGAAGCATTGATGTCCCCGGGAGTGACTGGCTCGGTATAGAAGGCGTAGACGTATCCGTTCGTGGCGAAACCGGGGTCCAGGGCCAATCCGGTCAGTCCCCAGTCCTGGCCGGCCCAGTCAGCGACGGTGATCTGGGCAAAGGGCTCTGCTGCCGGGGTGCCATCGGCATTCAGGATGCGGATAGTGCCTTCTAGCTGCTCGGTGTAGAAGAGCCGGCCGTCCGGAGCGAACTGCATCGCGCTCACGCGGTCCGCAAGGCCGTCGGATGCGAGCGTTATGGCACCCAGACCAAAACCGAAGGTTTCTCCCCGCGCTCCACCGTCCCCACCTTCTGACTCGTCATCTCCGCCACAGGCGATGGTAATGGCGGCCGCGAATATCGTGACGAGCAGGATCGCGTAACGCCGGGCCGAAACGACCTTCATTGAGCAAAATCGTAGCAGAGGGGTGGGATACGAAATAGCGGGAGCGCAGCATCCGCCCGGAATTGCCCGCCGTATACCCCTACGTTAGACTGAATGGCAATCTACGTGTATTTTGAGGACTGTTTCGCCGGTATATGACTGAAGTCGCGGCAGAGGCTCCCCGCTTGACCGGTGGGGATTCGGTCCTAAACTTTTCCCTTCGCATCCCGGCAATTCTGCCACTGATGCTCGCGGGCCTGATCGTGCGTCTCGCGATCGCACCCATCGATGGTTTCGGCGTGGACATGGGCACGTTCCAGGGGTGGTCTCAGCGGCTGGCCGCCGAGGGTCCATGGAACTTCTACAAGGACGATTTCTTTAGCGACTATGCCCCCGGATACATGTATGTCCTCTGGCTGATCGGGGAGATCAACCAGATCGTGGGCTTCACGGCCGGCCAGTACCAGTACGCGCTGAAGCTGCCATCCATCGTTGCGGACCTGGCAGGGGCGTACCTGCTGTACGTGATGCTCAAGGACAAGCCGGCCCCTATGCGACTGGGCGTAACGGCGGTCTACCTCTTCTTGCCGATCACGTTCTTTGTCGGCGCCCTGTGGGGCCAGGTCGATAGTATCCTGGCGTTTTTCCTCCTGCTTACGGTGTACTACATCGACAAGGACCGGCCCGTCGCCGGTGCTGTCGCATTCACGGTGGGATTCCTGGTCAAGCCGCAGGCTATCGCGGCGCTTCCCTTCCTCGCCTTCTGGATCATCCGCGATCGCCTGCCACGGCTCGAAGAGACCGACACGGGAGGGCGACGGCTGCATGTCCCACGGGAGTTGATCTACTGCACACTGGTGCCGCTGGGCGCGTTGTTGGTTCTCATCGTCCCGTTTTTCACGTACGAACCGTGGCGTTTGATTTCGGAACTATACGACTCGACAAATGTTGCCAACTATCGCGTTAATTCGTTCTGGGCCTACAACTTCTGGAACATCGGCGGCCTCTTCGAGATGGGGTTCCGCTGCGATTTGCAATCAGCCTGCGATGCCAATTCCGCGCCGAATGCCACCGAGTTTCTTGGGATTCCGACTCGCTACTGGAGCCTCGGGCTCTTCGCCAGCGGCATAGGCCTGACGATAGTCGCCCTGCGGAAGGCCCGTGGCACAGGATACCTGGCGTTGGGGACGGCCCTCTCGATGCTTGCCTTTTACATGCTCCTCACTCGCATGCACGAGCGATACGTTTTCGCATTCTTCCTCCCGTTCCTCCTGGCTTGTGCGTTGCTCAACAGCCGGTTCTTGTGGGGGATATTCGTGACGACCGTCGTGGTGCACTTCTTGAACCTCTATCACGTGTTCGGGTATTACTACTTCTTCAACCCGGACTACGAGGGGAACTACCCCGGGTTCATCCGGTTGGATTTTCTCTACGACTGGCTAGCGAAATCGGACGTTTTCGGGTTCACCGTGCCGATATTGGGCACCTTATCGACCGTGCAGTTCCTCTCGATAGTGTTCGTGGCCGCCTCTGCGGCGCTCCTGGCTCTGGCCTTCGTGTTAAGTGAACGTGACTCGCGAGCGCGGGCTGCGGCCCAATGACGTCCGCGGCGATCAGCGAACCGAGTGCCAGGTTCTCTCCCCCCTCGAATTTCCGGCTCCACCACGTCCTTCTCATACTCATCATCTTGCTGGCCGGGTTCACGCGCTTCTGGCGGCTGGGCGAGCCCGAACGCTGCTACTTCGACGAGGTGTACTTCCCCACAACGGGCGCGGAAATCCTACGAGGCGACAGGACCGCGTGGGATTTCTTCGGTCACGAGAACACTCACCCGCCGCTGTCCAAGGTGCTTATGGCCGCCGGGATGGGCCTCTTCGGGCACAACGACGGCGCTTCGAACGGCTGCTGGGGCGACGAGGCGGACAACAACAAAGAGAACAACCCGGCCTGGCTCTACGACTCGTTCGGCTGGCGGTTCCCTGGGGCGCTGGCCGGTGTGGGCGCAGTGGTGTTCATGTACCTGCTGGCGCGGCGGCTCTTCGACAGCGAGGCCGGGGGGTTGGCCGCGGCCTTCCTGCTGGCCATCGATGGCCTCGCACTTACTCAGGCACGTATCGCCACGCCGGATACGTTCTCCCTCTGTTTCATGCTGGGGTCCCTGTACTTCCTGGTATCGAAGCGGTGGCTTCTCTCCGGAATGTTCCTGGGGGCAGCGGCGGCATCGAAGTGGGTCGGGGCGTTCGCTGTTGCACCTATCTTGCTGTACCTCGCATGGACGCTGTACACCCGGCTACAGAAGGCGGGGCCGGATCCTCGGCTTCGCCAGGCTGAACGAGTGTTCGCCGTCGGGGCTGCAGGGATAGGGATAGGCGCGCTTGTCGCGGCCGCCCTCTACTTCATCGGTGATGGATTGTCCGGGACTGTTTTGCTTGGCGGCGGTCTCTTTGTTGCGCTGGGGGTATTCGTGATCCTCGGTGGTTTGGCGGCGCTGGTGTCTGATCCTGAGCTGCGGGATAGTCCCAGGGCGTCCGTTTACATACGGATGGCGATTTCGTTGCCGCTGTTTTTCATCGCCGTCCCGTTCGCTGTTTATATGGCCTCGTACATCCCCATGTTCGCCGAGGGCTACGGTCTTAGCCATTGGTGGGACCTGAATCGGTCGGCTTACGAATTCCATTCGTCGCTCGATGCGTCACATCCGTACCAGGCGGAATTCTGGAAATGGCCGATAAACGTGAGGCCGGTGTTCTTCTTCTTGGGCGAGGGGCGGGCGAAGATCTACAACCTGGGCAACCCGATCGTCTTCTGGATGGCGCTGCCTGCGCTCGGATTCACCCTGTTCCAGGGGGCGAAGTACATACGCGCACGGGTGGACGCCGGGGCTGCGCTTTCTGTCTGGGGTCGGATTGGCGACAAGCAGTTTGTGCCGCTGTGGATCGTCGTGGGGTACCTGGCGCTATGGCTGGCGCTGGCGACGCAGGGACGGGCTCTTTTCCTTTATCACTACGTCCCGGCATTGGCGTTCGCAATCCTCGCGTTGGGCTTCACGGTCCACTGGCTCTGGGACACGCCGGTCAAGTATGGGCGCCCCGCGGCGCTCGCCTTCCTGGCGGTGGCCGGGATCACATTCCTGTACTTCTACCCTCACTGGACGGCGGTGGACGTACCGACGTGGCTGGACGACAGCTACTACTGGTTCGATAGCTGGAGGTAGCGGGCCGTGCTCGCCGTCGTTTACCTGATCGTTCTTTCCGTTGCCGGTGCGGGCGTCGTCAACCGCATGATGCCCTCGGCGCCCGCCATGGTACGAATCTGCGGCGGATTCCTGCTGGGCATCGTGTCGTCTGCCTGGGTGACCTACCTGGTCGCGCTGGGGCTTTCGGGGGTTACGGACGAGTCGCTGCTGATTGGGATCGTGCTGACAACCGTGCTCAACGCCGCTGTCATCGTCTGGTGCAGGGATTCGCTCAGGTTGTCGCACGTCCGGATGTCGGCGTTCGAGGTCCTGTTCCTCGGCGCTGCCCTGGCCTTTTCGTTCTGGCTGATGGACAACCGGCTCTTCGTCGCGGGCGATGTGGCGGGCGATCCGGTGCTTGTGTCGTCCGAGACCTGGGGTGACACAGCGCTACACGTAGCGCTCTCGCGCTCGTTTTCAGAGGGGGCCAATTACCCCACCGAGTACCCATTCTTCGCCAATGACCCGATCCGCTATCACTTCGGCTACGACTTTTTCGCCGGAGCGTTGCAGGAAGGTGGGTTGTCGGTCGTGTTGTCGTTCAACCTACCGGGTGCGCTGGCGTTCACGGCAATGATGGCGTTGATGCTCTCGCTCGGGAGGATGCTGTTCTCGGTGAACGACGGCAAGCAACGCCGGTGGTGGGAAGACCGCGGTGTCTGGGGCGGACTAATCGCCGTGGCGCTGCTGATGACGAACCAATCGCTACAAGTCATTCGCTATTTCGAAACGACAGGTAGCTTCAGCGATGCGCTGAATCCGGATACCTGGTGGAACCACACGGGGTATTTGTCGATCGGGCCCTATACCGCGGACAAGATCGCGATCTTCAACACTCTGAATGTGTTCCTGACGCAGACTCACTTGATCGTCGGGATGGCGGTGGTTCTTTTCGTCGCATTTGGGTTGCTGCAGCCTTTGCGGTTCGGGCAGCGTCTGCCTCGAGACCGAATGCTGCTATTGGGCGTCCTTTTCGGTGCCAGTTTTTGGCTAAACGGCGTGCTCTTCATCGCCGCCGGAATATTCTTCGGCACGTTGCTGGTCGTTTTCGCCGTTTCGGCGGCGTGCCGCCATGCGCAAGGATCGGCAGTGGGTAGCCGGGGATCGGAGTTTTGGCGCGAATTGTGGCGATGGGTGAAGGCGTCGGTTTGGTTCATCGCCCCGGCCCTCCTCCTCGCCATTCCGCAGGCGATCTCGCTCAACGGCGGCCTCGGAAACGACGGAAGCATCCGACAGCATATCGGCTACCTCGTTTGCTCGTCGCCGAATGCCAACTGCAACGCGAACGGGGAAATGGACCCACTGGACCCATCTCACTGGGTGGAGTTCGGCAACTACTGGCTCTTGAACCAGGGGTTGATGATCCCGCTCTTGATATTTGCCTTCGTCATTGCGAAGCGCAGCGACCTGAAAATCTTGGCGGCGATCATGGCCGTGTTCATCTTCGGAAGCCTGTTCCAGCTCAGCAGGGACCTCGGCGGGCACAACCACAAGATATTCAACTTGTGGGAGATACTCGCATCGTTGTTCGTCGCGTACGCGCTTGTCGAATTGTGGAACATCGGCCGCGGGATGCTTGGTGCGCTCAATTTCAAGTCCCCGGCGCTGCAGCCCGTAACATGGGTGCTTGTGCCCGTGCTGTTCTTCGGCCTGGTGGTTTCGGGGTTGCTGGACTTCATGACCATCAAGAACGATTGGGAAGTCGACGTTTTCGGCGAAAATCAGGCGGCGGTGGTTTGGATCGAAGAGAATACGGAAGGGGACGCCGTATTCCTCGTTGCCTGGGGCGACCTCTACACGGCCCCGACCCTGGCCGGCCGGGGGGTTTTCCTCGGCTACGATCCGTGGGTTTCGAGTGCCGGCTACGACGCCGCGCCACGGAAGGAGACGATCACGGCCATCTACGGTGCGGGGTCGAAGGGCGAGGCCTGCGGCCTACTGCGGGAAAACGATATCGACTACGTGCTCATCGGCCGGTCTGAGCGGGGTGGTACCCTGTTCCCGCTGAACGAGCAATTGTTCCGGGATGAATTCACGCTCGCGGGGTCAGCCCCACAGGGTGCAGATACGATCGATATCTACGACGTCTCGGCGTCCTGCGCTGTGTAGTCCGCTTGCCGCTCGCCGCGTCGCGTCGGCCAGATGACGACCGACGTAAAGGTCCAGTTCCACATGAAACCCAGCAGTACGCCAACAGTCGTGGCGATGTAGGGGGCGAGAGTGCCGATCGCGCTGGAGTCGTTCGGGCCTTCTCTGAGCACCGGCGTTAGCAGGTTGACTGTGAGGACGATGATGATGGGGCTCACTGCGGAACTCAGGTTGAACTTGAGGAAGCGGATGATAACGTTGCCCTCGCGCTCCCGGTGCCGGAATGTCCAGCGGTCGTGAAGGTTGAACTGGGCGAGGATGGCGATCTCCACGGCGATGATCGAGGAGATCAAGAGGCGCGTGTCGGTGTGGGTGAAGAAGAACAGTGTCTCCGAGGCGCCCTTCTCGGGGAGGAACCCGAAGATGGTGGTGTCGTAGAGGACGAACAGGAAGAACTGGTTGATGAGAAAACCGATGCCGCCCACAATCAGGAACTTGATCATCGTGGTGGGCAGATGCAGGCGATAGGCGAGTTGGCGCATCCATTCGGCCACGCCAGGTTCGGTTGTAGTCGTTGCGAGATCTGGTTGCATGGTTCCGCTCATTGAGGTCCGGCAATTATACGTCGCAGGCAAGCACTTAGACGCAAGGACGACATAATTCGGGCTTGCAAGAAGAGGACGAAAACGGCCGTCGCGTCGTTGCAGAGCGCCGGTCAGGCGCCCCGCCAGGGTTGGCCGGTGCGCATCCGCCACAACCCTCGCAAGTCCTCGGCCACGGTGGAGCCGATCTTGACGCGAGTGTCCTCGTCTTCGACCCATCTGACGGGAATGTCCTTCACCCGGTAGCCCATTTTCTCACTCAGGATTAGCAACTCGGTATCGAAGAACCAGTTGTTGTCCTCGATCAAAGGCAGGACGGTTTCTGCGATCTCGCGGCTGATCGCCTTGAAGCCGCACTGAGCGTCGCTGAACCGGGTCCAGAATGTGGCCTTGATGATGGTGTTGTAGCCGACGCTAAGCGCCGTGCGCTGCGGGGAACGGGTCGTCCTGGACCCCCGAGCGAGGCGTGAGCCTGTCGACACGTCGTAGCCATCTTCGGCGATTGCCTTGATCAGACGAGGGAAGGAAGCAAGGTCGGTGGAGAGGTCGACATCCATGTAGCTTCTAACGTCCGCATCACTCTCGCTCCATGTCTGTTTGAGGGCGAATCCTCGGCCTTTGCGTTCTATGCGGACGTATTGGACCTCTCCCGGATACTCCTCCATCAGGGCAGGACCGACGGCCGGCGTGTCGTCGATCGAGGCGTTGTCGGCGATTACGATCCGCCACTCGTAAGGAAAGGCGTCGGACAGGAGGAAGTCCCGGAGAGTGGGGATGGACTTCGGAAGCGCTGCTTGCTCGTTGTAGACGGGGACGACGACGTCGACTGTAGGCATCTGGCTCAATCGTAAGCCGAGGCTGGAAACCGTGTCGAATACAGCGGTTCAGCCGATGATCACGCGGCGGGGCTGGCCCCGGCTATTCCGGCGGTAGTTGTCGATGACCCAGCGGCCGTTCTCCTCCCGGACATGGCAGCGCGGGCGAGTCGCGTGGACTACCTCGACGCTGGCAGCGGCAGCCTTCGACTTTTCGCCCGTGAAATCGATCGCCGCGAGCGAAGCAGCGGCGATTTCCAGCAGCCAGCCTGTGATCAGCTCGGCCCAGCCGAGGTGGAACGATCCGTCGGGAAACGAGATCGAGATCTTGACGGCGTCGGCTTCCGGCGCCGCCAGGAGCAACGTCGAGCCGATGTACGGCATCGACAGGTCCGACAGGATTCGGTAGAGGGTCTCAAGACGGGCGTCCTCTGCGATGACGGAAGATGCGTGGTAGCGGCCGAGATCGAATGCTGTCGCCGTCTCTTCTCGGCGAACGGCCACGGCCAGCCATTGGGCGTAGTCCTCGTCATCACCGGCCGTCAAAGACCGCATCGTGGCAATGGAATTGATGGCGGACCTCATCAGGGGAAGGCATGACCCGTAGGATCCCTGCGTGAGCAATGCGCATGCGTCCGCAAGAAGGCCGTAAGTGCGTGCGCCGTACGTGAGAGTTGCTGCTGCCTCGTGGACCAGAGGTTTGGAGATCGCCCGGACCGCCTCAAGGTGATGGTCCATGATGGATGCGAATTCGGCCAGTTCGGTGCCGAGGACGAAGCCGGTCTGGCGGTGGCAGTCGATCACAGCCGCGGTGGCACCACCGGGGCGACCTGGCAAAGTGTAGTGCTCAGGAAGAGGGAGCAGCGCGATCTTCGGTTGCGGTGCGTCCGGCATGCGGCCCTGGCCTACTGCCAGCCCTTGGTGGCTCCCTCGATCATCGCCAGCGGGCCGACCGGCCAGTTGAAGCCGTAGACCATCGCCTTGTTGATGTCCTCGGGGCTGGCGATGCCTTCTTCGAGCACCTTCTGGGCTTCCCGGACTGCCGCGAAGTAGATGCGGTTGGCGACGAATCCGTACTTACCGGGAGCGTCCTTGACGCGTACCGATCCCTTGCCCATTCGCTCGCAGACGGACTCGATCGCCTGGATCGTCTCTTCGGCAGTGTCGGGCGCGTGGATGATCTCGACCAGCTTCATGATGGAAGCCGGCGAGAAGAAGTGCATGCCGATGAACTTCGGACGGCGAGCTTCCGCCATGGCCTGGCTGATGTCGGAAATCGCGAGGCCGGACGTATTGGACGCGAAAATGGCGCCGGGCTTCACGGTGGAGTCGAGTTCGGCGAAGACTTTCTTCTTGAGTTCGAGGTCCTCCGGCACGGCCTCGATGATCAAATCGACATTTGCCAGGTCGGCGGCATTGGTTGTCCACGACAGCAGCGCTAGCGCCGCGTCGGCCTCTTCCTGTGACGTCTTGCCGCGCTCGACACCGCGTTTCAGGCCGTAGCGCCCGTCGATGATCGTCGAACGGGACTTGTCCAGCATCTCGTCGTTGACGTCGCGGATCGTCACTTTCACGCCGCCGACGGCAAGCGACTGGGCGATTCCGGAGCCCATGACTCCGCCTCCGATGATTCCGACTGATTCGATGGCCATGTGTTCCTCCTCCTACTTCTCGCTTTGCACGAGGGCGGTCCGTCCCGCATAGCGTGCCCGTTCGCCCAGTTCCGCTTCGATTTGCAGCAGCCGATTGTATTTTGCAGTACGCTCGCCGCGCGTTGGCGCGCCTGTCTTGATCAGGCCGGCGCTCGTGGCGACTGCGAGGTCGGCAATGGTGGTGTCCTCGGTCTCGCCGCTGCGGTGGGACATGACGCAACTCCATCCCGCCCTGCGCGCCTCGCTCATGGCGTCGAGCGTCTCCGTGAGTGTCCCAATCTGGTTCACTTTGATGAGCACGCTGTTGGCCGCTTCCTGGCGGATGCCTTCACGGATCCTGGCAGCGTTGGTGACGAACAGGTCGTCGCCGACGAGCTGCATGCGGTCGCCAATTCGCGCATTGAGGGACCTCCAGCCGTCCCAGTCCTCCTCCGCCATGCCGTCCTCTATGGAGACGATTGGGAAGCGGCGGGCCCAGTCTGCCCAGAGGTCCACCAGTTCGTCGCGCGATAGGGTGCGGCCCTCACGGGCGAGTTCGTAGGCGCCGTTCTGCTCCAACTCGGACGTCGCGGGATCGAGTGCGATCGCTATGTCATCGCCGGGGCTATGGCCTGCCGCCGATATCGCCTCCAGGATCAGCTCGATTGCGGCCTCGTTCGTGGCGAGAGGCGGAGCGAAGCCGCCCTCGTCTCCGACGGTCGTGGGGAGGCCGCGTTCGTGAAGGATCTTCGCCAGCGCATGGTAGACCTCGACTGACCACCTGAGTCCGTCGGCAAACGTTGGGGCGCCGACGGGCGCGATCATGAATTCCTGGAAGTCGGTGGAGCCTTCGGCGTGGCGTCCGCCGTTGAGGATGTTGAGCAATGGGAGTGGCAGCAGAGTGGCGTCGTCGCCACCGAGGTGGCGGTAGAGGGGGAGACCGGCGTCGTTGGCCGCAGCGTGCGCGAGAGCGAGCGATACGCCGAGGATGGCGTTAGCGCCTAGATTCGACTTGTTATCCGTGCCGTCCAGCTCGAGCATGTGTTCGTCGATCGCGCGCTGGTCTTCGGCGTCCATCCCATTGACCGCGGGTTGAATGACGTCAAGCACGTTGGCGACTGCTTTAAGCACTCCCTTGCCGCCGTAGCGTTTTGGATCGCCGTCGCGCAGCTCGACGGCCTCGTGGACGCCGGTAGAGGCACCGGAGGGAACGGCGGCTGTCCCGGTCGCGCCACTGTCGAGCGCTATGCCAACAGACAACGTGGGGTTGCCGCGCGAATCGAGCACTTCCTGGGCGCTGATGCTCGCGATTCTTGCCATGGCTAGTCGGTCCCGGTCGCCTTCTGGCGTTCGGCGAGAGCCAGGGCCTGGTCGACGGCCTCCTTCGGGTCGGACAGGCGCACGATGCTCTCCTCGCCATGGTATCCGTGGTAGTCGAAGCCCCATGTGTCGAGGCCGACGATCGGGCGGTCGTGGATCAGGGCGTAGGCCAGCTCGCTCAGGGTACCGTAGGATCCGCCGATGGCGATGACCGCCTCGCCGCTGAGGACGACTGATACGTTGCGGGCGTAGCCAATGCCGGTGTAGAGCGGGAATTCCACGTATTGGTTCGGAGGCCCATCGGCCGGTCCGCGGCCGGGCAGGATTCCGATGGTGTGGCCTCCTTCGTCCCGCGCGCCGCGGCATGCCGCCTCCATCACGCCGCCGCGGCCACCGCAGACCAGGGTGGCGCCGCTGCGAGCGAGGTGGCGGCCGACTTCCTCGGCCAGCGCCAGGGCACTATCGTCGGCGCGCTCGCCGCCGATGACGGAGATCATGGTCACGAAGCGTAATGATAGAGGGTGAACGGTTGTCAGTGAACAGTGGACAGTGGGTGCTGCTACGGGCGTAGTGACCAGTTGTACGGCGCAAGCTCCGTCGTTGATGGGGTTGCGCCCGAGATTGCGATTATGGCGCCTGCCGGGATGGCGAAGGATGCGGAGTTCGAGGTGTCGAGGTCGATGCTGGTGACTTCTTCGCCGTCGATAACCTGGACGATGAACTCCTGCTCCATCGGTCCCTCGATGCGCCGGAAGCCCTCCATGTCCCAGCCCGATGTGTCATCCGCGCCATCGCTGAAGCCGATATCTTCGATAGCGATATTGTCGACCGCCATGCCGGTGAGGTTCGTCGCGTCGTCCGTGATGTATTCGAAGCGGAGAAGTACAGTGGCGCCTGCGTAGTCCGTGAGGTCCACTGTCTCGCGGACCCAGCCGTCGCTTTCGCCGGTGTAGGCCGGGCCGTAGGACTGGCCTACCGGGTCGTCTGACGACGTGAGGTCGCCGGGGAGGGCCTTCCATGTGCGGCCTTCGTCGGTGGAGGCTGCGACGTAGCCATAGTCCCAGCCGGGTTCGATGTCGTGCCAGAGGTCGAAGGTGAGGGTGGCGGAGGATACGCCGGTGAGATCGACCTTGCGGGTGAGCCTCGAGTCGATGCCATCGCTGCGGCCGGACCACCAGAAGGCGCCGTCCAGCTCCGGGATCCCTATCGTGACTTCTTCAGCGCCGTCGAACTCGAAGGTGCCATCGCCGTCCGCCTCGTAGTAGTCGGTGCCGTACTGGTGCACCGTCTCGTCGCCTTCGTCGCCGGGGACAGCGCTGGATATGTCGGTGGTCGTGGCATCTACGCTGGGGTGAGCGTAGATGCCGGATGGGGTGTCGAGGATGTTGGCGACTGCGAAGTCGGCGAAGACCTCGTTGAACGTCTTGCCGAACTTCCCCAGGTACGCCTCCACTCCCGCGATTCCGTTCCCCTGCTGTTCGTTGAGTTCCTGGGCGTTCTCGCGGCCGCCGTACTGGTCGAGGAGGTAGCCGAAGAATAGCTCCGAGGCGGAGTAGTGGACGCCCACGTCCTCCACGTAGGGCCACGTGGTTAGCTGGGTATCGGGGCGGTCCAGGAACTCCAGGACGCCGTCGGTGCCACCGCCGGCAATCTCCCAGGCGACCTCTGAAAGGCCCTCGTTGACCCAGGACTCTTCGTTCCGGTCGCCCGCGAGGTGGACCAGGTGCTGAAGTTCGTGAGCGACGAGCGAGTTGTACTCTGCGCCCGGACTGGACAACAACGATTGGTCCACGTAGAGGATCTCGCGCTCGGCGCTGTTGGGCACGGCGGCGGCTGGATACTCATTGGAGGCGCTGACGTAGCCTCCGGCGCCACGAAGGTCAGCGTGGAGGATCGTGATGCGAGGATCGGCATCTACGCCGGGAGTCGGCGGTTCGCCGAAGGAGGAGGTGATGTCCGGCCAGACATCGGACTCGAAGTCTTGCGCGATCTCGTCGAGGGCCGACTGGGTAAAGCCAGCGTCGTCCTGGACGAAGAAGTAGGCATGGTCGGTGACGGCGCGGACCGTGGCCGCGACCGTGTACTCGCTGGTGTCCACGAGGTCCGTCAACACGAACTCCTCCGTTTCGCCCACCTGGTGGTTGTATGGCTCGGTGCGGGCGGTAGAGGGGGAATCGTGGGGGTAGCCGCGGAAGCGGCGGGCGAGGTCGAGCAGGTCGCGGACGGGCGGCTCGTCCGGCTTGGGCGATGGCTCGGGCGTATTTGCAGTAGCGGAAGGCCCTTCAGTAGGAGATGGCGTGTCGGTCGAGGAATCAGAGTCGTCGCCACAGGCCATCACGAGGCAGATAAGGAGGAGGGCGGCCACTGCGGCCGCCCTCCGGATGATCAACACGCTTTGAATACGATGTTATTGGGCGCGCGGATGGGCCCGCTCGTAGACCTCCCGCACGTGCTCGCTTGTGAGGTGTGTATAGACCTGGGTAGTGGAGATGTTGGCGTGGCCGAGCATTTCCTGGACGTTCCGCAACGGCATCCCGCCGCGAAGCATGTGCGTTGCG
This sequence comes from Chloroflexota bacterium, assembly GCA_036741795.1. Taxonomy (GTDB): domain Bacteria; phylum Chloroflexota; class Dehalococcoidia; order SM23-28-2; family RBG-16-64-32; genus DATKKM01. The sequence continues at coordinate 1,300 of DAINRO010000040.1, read as the reverse complement.
AAGGAGTGGCGGAGAGTGTGCGGAGTCACTTCGCTGCCCAGGTTGGCTGCTTTTGCGTAGCCCTTTAAGATCAGCCAGAACCCCTGTCGTGTCAGGCGTTCGCCGCGCCGGTTCACGAACAGGGCCATTTCGTCGCGGTTCTTCACGAGCATCGGCCGGCCGTCTTCGAGATAGTCGACGATCACTTCCATGGCTTGGTCGTGGATCGGGATTGTGCGCTCCTTGGCGCCCTTACCGAGGCAGCGGACGTGCGGCGCCTGCGGGTTGAGATTCAAGTTCTGAATATCCAGCGATACCAGCTCCGTAACGCGCATGCCCGTGGCGTATAGCAACTCCAGCATCGCGCGGTCTCGCTTCGCCTCCGGAGTTGAACGGCGCGCCGGCTGTTCGAGCAGTTCGTCTACCTCGTTCGGGCTGATCGCCTTCGGAAGCGTCTTGCCAATGCGCGGCGAGGTCAACCCCTCAGTCGGGTTCGCGTCCACGAGGCCTTCGGCGGTCAGGAAGCCGTAGAAGGACCGCACCGCGGCCACCTTACGAGCAACGGAGGTCTCCGAGTAGCCGCGCTTCTTCATGTCCAGGATGAAGTCCTGGATGAGCGCGCGGTCCACGTCGTTCCAACCGTCGTCCCCCGGACGTGCGGCGATGAAATCGGACAGCTGTTGAAGGTCGTTGCGGTATGCGGCGACGGTATTCGCCGACGCCCCTTTCTCCACGGCAAGGAAAGTTAAGAAGTCTTCCAAGGCCTTACGCATCGGGGACTGTACCACCGGCCTATGGGGCCGGACGGGTGTGATGATTGCCATGATTCTATTTACACCTCCACTGCCTGTCTACGGAGCCTTTGGTATGTGCGCACGTGATTTGTTGACAAGCCACCCCGAAAAGTGGAGAACAGAGGGCGCTCTCTGCTCACCGTGAAGAACGCAGGTTATGCCGTGCGGTTAACCGTATCGAGTGATTGTGATCGTTATAGCCACTCGCGCCAGCCGTCTGGCAAGGTCGCGGCGACGTGTTCGTCCAGCTCAACTTCCAGCGGCACGAGCACGCAGGCCACCATGGTCCAGTGGCCGATCACGAACGACAGATCGAGCAATTCTCGGTCGGACAGCCAGCGTTTTAGATCGCGCGCACGATCTCCCGACGCGGCATCGAAAGCCGAGACAGAGTCGACGTACTGGATCAACGCCTTCTCCAGGTCCGAGAACGTGTCGCCCTCGTCGTAGTCCTGGAGCGAAGACATCTCCTCGTCAGTCAGGCCGACGGCGCGGGCGATGGGGATGTGCTGGCCGAACTCGTACTC
>DAINRO010000039.1:0-22340 GCA_036741795.1 Chloroflexota bacterium | reverse complement strand
TAGGTTCGGGGGTCGGTTCCGGCGTGGGCTTAGGGGTAGGCTCCGGTGTTGGAGTCGGCGTAGGCGTAGGGGTAGGTTCGGGGGTCGGTTCCGGCGTGGGCTTAGGGGTAGGCTCCGGTGTTGGAGTTGGGGTCGGAGTCGGCGTGGGAGTAGGCTCCGGGGTCGGTTCCGGCGTGGGCTCAGGCGTCGGCGCCGGTGTGGGCTCTTCGACGGTGAATTCCTGGGAGGTGGGCGGACCTTCGACATTGCCAGCCGCATCGATAGCGCGGACCTCGAACGTGTAGGTGCCCGGTGCCAGGTCGGTGTAGATCTTGGGGCTCGTGCAGGGAGCGAACTCCTCGCCGACCAGGCGGCACTCGAAGGTAAGGTTTGCCGGGGGCGTGACGTCGTCCGTGCCGGTGAAGCTGATCACGACGGAGCCGGGGGCTACGCTGGTGACTTCGGACTCAGGCGGCGTGCTGTCAGTGATGGTCCAGTTGTAAACGACTGGCGGCGTCTCGACATTGTCGGTGCTATCGGTCGCCTGGATGGAGAACTGGTGATCGCCCACGGGGAGGTCCATGAGGGTGAATGGCGATGCGCACTCCAGGTACACGACGCCGTCGACCACGCACTCGAACGTGAGCTCCGATTCGCTCCCGGAGAACTGGAAGGTAGCGGTGGTGCTTGTAGTCGGGTTGTCCGGCGCCTGGGTGATCGAGGAGACCGGGAGGAGGTCGATTGTCCACTCGAGCTCCGCAGGCACGTCGTCGGCGATCCCATGGACGTTCACGGCCTTCACCTGGAATGTGTGTACGCCGTCCAGCAGACCGGTGAGGGGGTGCGGAGATGTGCACGCCTCGAAGGGGCCGAAGTCCAGCGAGCAAACGAAGGCCGATGGGAGCTGGTTCGAGCTGAACGTGAACTCAGCGTCGCGGCTCAGACTTGTCGTTTCCGGGTCAGGACCGGTTTCAATAGTGGTTTCCGGTGGCTGGACGACGGTCCAGGAAACGCTCTCGGGCGTGGCCTCGTCGTTGCCCGATGGATCGGTCGCGAAGACTGTGAAGGTGTAATTGCCTGCAGGCAGTGCCTGGTACTCGGCGGGTGGCGAGCAGGGCGCGAAGGGCTCCGCGCCGAGCGCGCACTGGAAGGTCGCGGTCAGGTCGGCCGACTCGAAGCCGATGATGAACTCACCGTCCGGGCCGCCCGCGGCAAAGACCGGAGGCGCTGCAGTTATGTCTGTTTCGGGCGCGGTCAGGTCCACGACCGTCCAGGTGCGGATGGAGACTGGCGGCTCTACCACGGGTGCGACGCTGAATGCGCGCACCTCGAAGGTGTGCAAGCCGAGGGCGAGGAAGTCGTAGGTCTGGGGTGACGAACAAGTGGAGAAGCCGATCCCTTCGAGAGAGCACTGGAAGGTTGTGCCGGGTTCGGACGAGAACGTGAAGGTGGCGCTGCCACTCTCTGTGGTTGCCGGCGGGCCGGTGTCAATCGTCACGGCCGGCGGGATGTCGCCGATCTCCCAGCTGTGGTCAGCCGGCGTCGGGTCGATGTTGCCGTGAGTGTCGATGGCGCGCACTTCGAAGTCGTGCTCGCCGAAGGCGAGTCCATTGTAGGTCAGCGGCGACTCACAGCCGGTGAACTCGGCCTCATCGAGCGAGCACTGGAACGTGCTGCCGAGCAGAGTGCCGGAGAACTCGATGGTTGCTGTTGTGCTTTCCGTCGGGTCGTCCGGTGCGGCGTCGAGGATAGTGTCCGGCATGGGGGTGACTTCCCACTCGTGGACTGCCGGAGTCGCATCGAAGTTACCGAGCAGGTTCACGGCACGGGCGCGCAGTTCGTATGTGCCGGGCAAGAGGTTCTCGATCGTGTAGGTGGACTCGCAGGAACTCCAGTCGGTGCCGTCCAGCGAGCACTCGAACTCGGCCAGTGGATCGTCGGACGAGAATCCGAAGATCGCGGTCGGGTTGATCGTCGTCGCCGCCGGAGCGCCGTCTATGAAGGTGTCAGGGACGACCGCGACAAAGCCCGTGGCGATGGCGAACGGAGAGAGTGTGTCGGTTTCCCCGCAGACAACACCGGCGTCGGGATCGTTGGTCATCGTGATATCGATCCATTCATCGCTCTCGTAGTGGAGGATGCGGACCGGTTCAGCCAGCGAACCCGGCGTGTAGCTGAGGCAGACGGCAATGGGGCCGAGGTAGGAAGCGTCCGTCGAGATGTTGTAGAAGAGGCCGCCGAGGCCGTAGCCAGCGGGCAGAGGCGGGCCAGCCGCAGACTCCACGGTGGTCATGCCGGGGGCTCCGACACTGGTGAAGGTAATCGTCGCCGTGCCCCCACCTGGCAGGGTAAGGGTGGTTTCGCTGGGCGACCCGGCCGGGGTGTTGGGCGGTGGCGGCGGCAGGACGGTCCAGTTGCGGACAGCCGGTATCTCGTCGATGTTGCCCGCGGCGTCGATGGCCGCGATGGACAGCGAGTAGTCTCCGGGTGCCAGTCCAACGATCTGGTGCGGCGAGAGACAGGACTCCGTGGTTGGGCCATCGATCGTCGTGAATGTGCACTCAAACTCGAGGTCGATCGCAGCCGTCCGGTTGTCAGAGCCGGAGAAGACGAAGAGGGCGCTGGTGTTCTCCGTGGATCCGAACGGGCCGGAGTCAATCACTGTCTCAGGGTCGGTCGTGTCCGGAACCGCCACAGTCCAGGTGTACGGTATCCAGTTGGTCTCGAGGACGCCGAATATGTTGGTGGCGCGGACCTCGAACGTGTGCTCGCCGTCCAGAAGGTTGGTGTAGGTCACCGGTGATGTGCACGGCGCGAAGCCTGCGATCCCGTCGGGGGAATCGAGGACGCACTCGTATGTGGAACCCGGCTGGTCGACGAACGAGAACGTAGCGTCGGCGCTGGTACTTGGGTCGCCAGGGCCGAGCACCGTCGTTGATGGTGGTGTAACGACGGTCCAGGTATAGGTGGCCGGTGTTCCGTCGGCGTTGAGAGAGGCGTCGATAGCAGTGACGGTGAGCGTGTGCTCGCCTGGAGCGGTAATCGTGAGCTCCAGCGGCGACGCGCACTCGGCGGCCGGTTCGGCGTCAAGCGTGCACTCGAAGGTGAGGCCGTCGACCGGTGCGTTGTCTGTGCCCTCGAATGTGAAGGTCACAACATCCTGACTCGGATCATCGGGGAAGGATGTCAGTATGGTATTCGGATCTGTGGCGTCGGTGATGGTCCACTCCCACTCTGCGGCGACACCGGGGACGAGCTGATGAGCGGAGGTGGCTTCGACGGTGAAGGTGTGAACGGCGCCGGGCTCCAGGCCCATGAAGATCGCCGGGTTCGGGCAGAAGAACTCTGGCTGCGCATCAAGCTGGCAGAGGAAGAGGGCGTCCGGATCATCGGACGTGAAGGTGAACGTGGCGTTGGTGTCCGGCGTCGACCCGCCAGAGACAAGGCCACCCGGGCCGGTGACGATTGTGGTCGTTGGCGGAGTCATGTCGCCACTGACCCATTCGTATTCGGCCGGAGTGTCGTCGACGGTGCCGAGCGGCATTACGGCCCGGATCAGCACCAGGTGCTCGCCGTACGGGACACCCGTGAAGGTGTGTGGCGAGGCGCAGTCGACGAAGGGTGCGAAGTCAATCGAGCACTGGAACGTGACCGTCCCCTGGTCGGAGTTGAACGTGAACGTCGCGCTCGGGCTGTCGACCTCCGGGTCTGGCCCGTTGAGGATGGTTGTGTCTGGCACTGGCTCGACGACGATGGTCGTCGTGGCTGGTGACGGGTCGATGTTGTCGAAGGCGTCGATCGCGCGCACTGCCAGTGTGTTGGCGCCACCCGGGAGATCGATCAGTTCGATGTAGTGCGGCGAATCGCAGCCCTCCCACGCCCCGTCGTTCAAGGAGCACTGGAATTCCAGCTCGAAGAACGCGGTGTGAGTGTCGCTGCCGGTGAAGATAATCTCCCAACTGTTGGGCTCAACCAGGTCGAGCGGGCCGCGGAACGTCACTGAGGTGATGGTCGTGTTCGGCGGCTCCAGTTCGTGGATGTTCCACGAGTAGGTGTCAGGGGACATGTCGACGACCTGCTCACCCTCGATCGTTGTGTATTGGTTGACCGCGCGGACCTCGAATTCGTGGTCTGTGTCGGATGCCAGCGGCCCAGCTACGAATGGGGACGTGCAGCCGACCCACGGCGAGCCGTCGACGGAGCACTGGAATGTAGCGCCGTCCTGATCCGAGTGGAAGGTGAATTCGGCGCTGTGGCTTCCCGATGGGTTCGGCGGGCCTGAGTCGATAGAGGTGTTGGGTTCGCCAAGGACCTCCCAGGTGTGGGTCTCGGGCGTCGTGTCAACGTTGCCCGCCAGGTCGACGGCGGCGACCGTCAGGGTGTGCTCACCCGTCGGTAGTTCGAAAAGCTCAAGTACGGGGTCGCAGTTCTCGACCGGGTCTGTGTCGAGCTGGCACTGGAACTCCTCGACGATTTCGTCGGAGGCGAAGGCGAAAACCACGTCCGGGCCGGAGTTGGCGTCGGGCGCGCCGACGATGAACGTCTCCGGCGGCGTGGTGTCGTTTACGCCGATGATCATCCATCCCCACGGTTGGGGTGTGATGTCGATGTTGCCCTCCGGGTCGATGGCGCGGACCTGGAAGGTGTGAGTGCCCTGGCCGAGACCGGTGTAGGTCTGCGGCGAGGTGCAGGCCACGAACGGTCCGGCGTTCAGCGAGCACTGGAACTGGTTGACGGGTTCGCCTGTCAGGATCTCGAAGCCCGAGAACTCGAACGTGGCCGTCGTTTCAGTGGTCTCTTCTTCCGGCCCTGTAAGGATTTCGGTGTCGGGTCCGCTGATGTCGACGACTTCCCACAGCCATTCGGCCGGTTCCGGATCGACGTTGCCGGCCAGGTCGACGGCTCGGACCAGCAAAGACTGGGCGCCTGCGGTCGTGGCCTCTGCCTCGTGCGGAACTTCGCAACCCTCGAACGCAGCGCCGTTGAGGGAGCACTCGAACTCCATCTCCAGCGGATGGGTCTGGTTGTCCGTGCCCGTGAACTCAAAGGTCGAGATGTAGTTGGCGGTGTACTCGCCCGGGCCGCTGGTGATGGTCGTGTCCGGCGGACTGCTGTCCGGCCCGAGGATGATCTCCCACTCGTAGATCGTGGGGAACGGAGATATCCCGGCTTCACCGATCGCCTGGATCATGAACGTGTTGCCGCCCTCTTCCAAGTGGGTGGCGATATACGGGGATGTGCAGGGCTGGAACGGCAGTTCGTCCATGGAGCACATCACGAGCGCCCCCGGGTCGTCGACGATGAACTCGAAGACGGCCGTGGAGCTGAAGCTCGGGTTGGATGGCCCGGAGATGATGGAGACGAACGGAGCAATGTCCGACGATGCTTCCGCTACCGCGAACGGAGAGAAGCCTTCGGGATCGCCGCAGACAACGCCGGTGAACGGGTTGTTGAGGGCGGTGATGTCCAAGAATACTTCGCTGTCCCAGTGGAGCAGACGGATAGCTGTCGTGTTGAAGGCATCCGGATCGTAGGTGATGCAGACGCGGATAGGCTCGGTAAACCCTGCCGTTGTGTTGATGTCGAAGAAGCTGCCGCCGCCCAGGCCGTAACCCGCAGGGAGACCGGGGCCCCCAATCATCGGATCGATACTGGTGGCACCAGCGGTGTCCACGCCGGCGTAAGTTATCGTCGCCGTCTGTGCAGTTCCCGGGATAGGCAGAGTTATGGAGACGTTGGTGCCTGGGAACGTGTTGTTGGGCAGCTGTGTAATCGTCCAGTTGTGCTGCGCAGGACTGGTGTCAACGTTGCCCGCGAGGTCAACGGCCCGGACACGGAGGGTGTACGCACCCGGGAGCAGGTCGGTTAGCTCGTACGGGTTCTCGCACTCGGCGAAGCCGCCAGCGCCGAGGGCGCACTGGAAGATCGCGGTCGGGTCGTCGGATCCGAAGCCGAACCAGGCGCTGGGGCTGGAGGTCGTGGCCGCCGGGCCGTACTCGATGGTCGTGTCCGGCGGGACGAGGTCAACGACGTTCCAGTTGTACGGAACCGGCTCGGGCTCGTAGAACGGCTCGACCAGGACTCCCAGCGCGTCGTACTTGATCGGGTCGACGCCAGTCACCTCGAAGGTGTGCAGCCCCGGCCACAGGAACGGGTACTCGACCGGCGAGGTGCAAGGCTGCGGCGGGTCCTGGCCGTCGAGCGAGCAGAGGAACACGGTGTCCGTCTCGTTCGAGTTAAACACGAAGGTGGCGCTCGTCGTCGTTGTGGTGGCGGCGGGGCCGGATGTAATAGTGACGATCGGGGCCGTCACGTCGCCGATGATGAACTCGTACTCCTCCCACTGCATGCCGGTGATGCCGCCGGGTGTGGTGGCGAGGACCGCGAAAAGGTGGGTGCCGTAGGATAGCCCGGTGTAACCCTTGGGCGAGGTGCAGGGCACCAGGAGGCCGTCGAGCCAGCACTGGAAGGTCGATCCGGGCACATCGGACGAGAACGTGAACTCGGGACTGGTGTCCTCGATCTGCTCGCCCTGCTCCACGATCGTGACGATCGGAGGCGCCTCGACGAACCAGCTGCGGAGGGCCGGCGTCAGGTCGGAGTTGCCTGCGGCGTCGACGGCGCGCACCTGGAACGTGTGCTGGATGCGAGTGAGGTTCTCGAAGGTGACCGGCGACAGGCAGGAGTTGAACGAACCGCCGTCGATGGAGCACTCGAACGTGAGTGATAGCGCAGGCGTCCGGTTGTCGGTGCCTGTGAACGAGAAGTTGGCGGTTGTATTCGTAGTGGATGAGAGGTGGGCCGGACCGGAAGTGATCGAGGTCTCAGGCCGCGTCGTGTCAGGCCCGAGCGCAACCAACCACTCGTACTCGGCTGCCGGTTCTTCAATGAGGAGTTCAGGGTTGGTCGCGCGCACCTCGAAGGTGTGGTTGTCGCTGGTGACGACCCAGACGCCGAACGGCGACTCGCAGGGGATGAATTCGCCGCCATCGACTGAGCACTCGAAAGTACTGAGGGCCTGGTTGGCGGAGAAGACGAAGGTGGCCTGCTCCGTGGTGCTTGGCGTTGCCGGGAGGACACCGCCGATGATCTGGCCGCCGGGGCCGGATGTGATCGTGGTAACCGGCGGTGCGACCACTGTGAAGAACTGTTGCGACGGAGTCGGGTCCGGGTTGCCCCTCAGGTCGACGGCACGCACCTGGAACTCGTAGTCGCCGGGCGCCAGGTCGGGCGCGAACGGGCTGCCACAGGGCTGGAAATTGAGGGTGCCCAGCGGGTGCAACCGTACGGCGCACTGGTAGTCGAGGTCGAGGACGGGCGTCGCGTTATCTGTGCCGGTGAAGGTGAATGCCACCAGGTCTGGTCCGGTCCTCAGGGCCGGGCCGGAGGTCAGCGCGGTACCGGGCGAGGTCGTGTCATCGACCATCGTCCAGGTCCAGGTAGCCGGCGTCGGATCGGGGTTGCCGTCCGGCGACGTTGGGTCAGGGATTACCGGCTCGGAATCGTCGATCGCGCGGACCTCGATAGTGTGGGGCCCTGGGGCCATCTGAGGATCGGCGTAGCTGTAGATGTCCAGCAGGTTGAAGGGAGTTGGGCAGTCCTGCCAAAGCGGCTCGCTGTCGATGCGACACTGGAACGTGAGCAGCGCAGGCGGCGTCAGGTTATCCGTGCCGGAGAACTCGAAGATAGTGTCGCTGGTCCCCCCCGCGGGCTTGCGCTCGATGGTAGTTTCCGGCGGGACGTCGTCCTGAACGATCTCGATTTCCCACTCGAAGATCGCGGGTTCTTGCTCTTCCAGCAAGGTGACGGAGTCTGTCGCGATCACCCGCAATTGGTGCTCGCCCTGGATGAGGGGGGCGTAGGTAATGGGCGGAGTGCAGGGGAGGAATGGCCCCAGGTCCAGCGAACATTCGTAAGTCGCGTCCGCAACGTTCGCGATGAAGTCAAGCGTTGCCGTGGACGAGCTGACGGTGCCGCCGGTCGGCGGGTCTTGCGGCGTCTCGCCCGGGGTGAAACCGGGGCCGTCAAGGAACGTAGTCACGGTGCCGAGCAGTGTCCAGTTGTAGGTCGTCGGCGCGCCGACGTTGCCTTCGAAGTCGATGGCGCGGACGAAGAACGTGTGCTGGCCTACCTCGAAGGGCTCAAGGCCCCACTCGTAAGCGCCCTGCGACATGAAGGAGGCTGGCTCCTCGAAGCCGCACGGCTCGTAACCGAAGAGGTCGACCTTGCATTCGAAGGTGACGTCGGGCTCGTTGGAGTGGAACGTGAATATCGATTCCAGCGAGTAGGTGGGCGTTTCCGGCACCACATCGAGGGTGACTGTGGGCGCTACGCCGGTTGGCAGCGGATCGTAAACCCATGTGTAGGACGCCGGCTCGGATGCGAGCAGGTTGAGGTCCATAGCCCGTACCTCGAACGTGTGCTCGCCCGGACTCAGGTTGAAGTAGTCGGCGGGGTACTCGCAGTCCTCCCATGCGAGCGGGTTCGTCGTGTCGAACCGGCACTCGAAGATGAGGAGGTTGACCGGAGTGGTGTTGTCGATGGCGTTGTAGGCGAAGCTGGCGTTGCGGCTGTTGCTCGGGTTCGACGGGCCGTCGACGATCCAGACGGTCGGCGCCCCCGGGACGAATCCGATTTCGCAGACCACCAGGTGACATTGATCAGGTTCCATGTTGCCCGCGGCTTCGTTGCCTCCGCCGTCGGCGCCCGGTGCGGCAGCGTAGACGCCCCAGCCTCCGTTGAAGGAGGCCTTGTTGCCGATAAGCAGGGAACCGACGCCGTAAGCGCCGACACCATCGCCGCCGTTGCCGTCCGCGATGTTGTTTTCCACCCTGTTGGGCTGGCCGGCGATGGACGATCCTTCGACTGCGATTCCTTCGCCGCCGTTCCCGCTGGCCGTGTTAAGCCTGATGGTGTTGTTGATGGATACGCCTTCTGCGGAAATTCCCGCACCTGTGCTGCTGCTGGCGTTGTTGGCTTCGATCAGGTTCCCGATCCCCTCTTCAAGGGAGATGCCGCTCTGGTTGAAGCGCAGGTCGTTGGCTCGTATGAAGTTGTCGTTTCCGAGCTCCACGGCCAGGCCAGCACCCGTGGTGCTGTTGACGGTGTTGTAAATGATCGTGTTTCCGGTGGCGCTGCCGAGGACGATGCCGAAGCCGCCACCGGTTACCGTGTTGCGCTCTACGATGTTGTTATTGGCGGGCAGGAGATCCTCACCGATACCGATTCCACCGCCCAGGTTGTCGTTGATGTTGTTGTTCTTGACGATGTTGTTGTTGGCGCCCAGTAACTGGATGCCGGCACCGCCCGAGGTCGTGATTTCGTTTTCGATAATCGTGTTGTTCGAGGCGAAGTCCACGTACACTCCGGCGTCGCCACTGGCGCCGATCGCGTTGTCGCGGACGACAGCTGCGTTTGTTCCGGTGAGCAGGGCGACGCCCCACTCATTGCCCTCGATCGTGTTGTCGCGGACGATGTTTCCAACGCCGTCCTGGTCTGCGTCGGCCAGTGCGACACCCGCCTCGCTGGCGGCCAGGTTCATCAACTTGACCACGTTTGAGGCTGTTCCCGGGTTGAGCTGGATGCCGTAGAGGAACTGGTGGATCGTGCCGTTGGTGATAGTGACGCGGTCGCGGCCGGGGTTGAAGATACCGGCATCGAACCCGTCACCGTCGATGACGTGACCATTGAGGTCGATCGTGATGTCGCTGGCACCGACAACGAGGCCGTAGCCCATGCAGTCGATGAGGTCGTTCTGAGCGCGGATGCTCTGGGTGATGACCTCGCCGCAAGCGATGGTCTTGTTGATCGGCGGCGGGCCAACGGTCCACGAGTGGGCAGCCGGGCTGGGGTCGTAATCGCCGGCGCCATCCCTCGCCCGTACTGCGAAGTCGTAAGTGCCCGGGACGAGACCCTCGTACTCGATCGGCGAAGCGCAGAGCGCGAAGGCACTGCCCTCGAACGAGCATTCGAACGTGGCCGGGTGGACGTTGGAGGAGAACTCGAAGGTGGCCGTGTCCTCCACGGTTGTGAGGTCTGGCGTGGAGTCGAGGAACGTCTCCGGCACGCCAGCTGGGGTGACTTCCCAGGTGTAGGTCTCTGGCTCAAGGTCGACGTTGCCTGACGAGTCTACTGCCCTCACGGCGAAGGTGTGGATCCCGAGGTTCACGCCGGTGTAGGTCATCGGCGTGTCGCAGCCCGCGAAGGCCTCGGAGAAGTCTTCGTCTTCCGTGACGAGCGCGCACTGGAAGGTGACTGCGCCGGCGTTGTCGGTCCCGCTGAAGATGAATGTTGCAATCGAACTTGGGTTGGGGTTTGGCGGGCCCTCGATGAAAATAGTCTCCGGGTTGATCTCGTCGACCATCGCCGCCGGGCCGCCCGTGCAAACGATCGTGAAGCACTGCATCGGCTCGAGCGTGCTCGGGTCCAGCGGTCCCAGGTTGTTCTGGGCGAGGTTGCCGCCGCCATCGATGTTGAACCGGCCGTTGCTGCCATCGCTGACGTACATGCCCCAGCCGCCATTGTCGTTGGCCCGGTTGTTCTTGATGGTGTGGACGACCTTGGAGATGCGAATGCCGTAGCCGGAGTTGTTGTGGGTCTGGTTGCCGTCCAGCAAGGAACCGGCTCCGCTCGGGGTTTCGTCCCCGATGTAGATGCCGTCACCGTCGTTGTCGCTGGACGTGTTCTTGATGAATTCGTTCATTAGGGATCCGGACTCGGTGGACATGCCGGTGCCCTCGGAGTTGCTGGTGTTGTTCTCCTCGAAGACGTTGCCCGAGGAGGCCTTGAGCGAAACGCCACCGCCGTTGAACCGGAGGTCGTTGCCCCGGACGGTGTTGTAGTTCGCGTACTCCATGCCCACGCCGGCTTCGCTACCGTGCTGGACGACGTTGTCGAGGATCTGGTTGCCCTGGGAGTTGTCGATCTCGACTCCCGACTTGGAGTTCTCGACGATGTTGTTACCCTGAATTATGTTGTTGTTGGAGGGCACCCCGGCGACGTCGCCTTCACTCAGGCCGAGAAGGACCCCCGATCCGTTTTCCGTGATGTTGTTATTGAGTATCGTGTTGCCGTTCGATCCGCGGAGTGAGATTCCTTCGCCGCTGGACCCGGCCATTTCGTTGCCCTCGACCGTGTTGTTGTGAGAGCGCTCGATGAAGATGTTCTCCTCGGTGTTGGCAGCCAGGAAGTTGTCCTTGATCTGGCTGTCCTTGACGCCGTTGACAAGCCAGATGGCCTTGTCGTTGTTGATGAACGTATTGTCGCGGACGATGTTGCGGTCCACGTTGGCACCACCCACCGGCACCGGATCCGGAGGCTCGCTGATCGCCGGGTTTAGCGGCGGAGAAGCGAGGCCGAGGGCGACGCCCGCCTCCTGGTTCATCTCGAAGGACATGTCCTCAACGATGTTGTCGTCGGTGTTCTTGTTCAGCATGACGCCGTAGTCGAACTCGCGGACCATGCCGCCCTTGATGGTGACGTGTCGCTTGCCGTCACTTCGTACGCCGGCGCCAAGGCCCACGCCATCGAAGACGTGGCCGTCGAGGTCGATCGTGATGTAGTCAGCGCCGGCGACGAGGCCATCCCACAGGCAGTCGTGGAGGTCGTTCCTGACGATGATGCTCTGGGTGATCACCTGGCCGCAGAAGACGAATGTCGGGACGGGCGCCGGGGTCACTTTCCAGATGTAAGTCGCGGGAGTCGAGTCGACGTTTCCGGCCAGGTCGATGGCACGCACACGTAGCGTGTTGTCGCCCACCGGGGCTGTCAGGTTATGCGGCGTCGCGCACGCCAGGTAGTCTTCCGGTGCCGTGCTGTTGAGCGCACAGACGTAGCCGGATACATCCTCGTTGGCGGAGAAGGTGAACGTCGCCCCCGGGATGATGGTGACCGCGTCCGGGCCTGAATCGACTGTCGTATTCGGAGGTGTTGTGTCCGCCGGAGGCTGCTCGATCACCCACGTGTGAGTGGCGGGAGTGGAGTCCATGTTGTTCTGGGCGTCAATGGCGCGGACTTCGAACGTCTTCTCGCCAAGGCCAAGGCTCGGGTAGTTGTGCCCGGTGTCGCAGGGGGTCCAGCTGCCGCCCGTGATGCGGCACTGGAAGGTGAGGAAGAGGCCTGGCGTCGCGTTGTCGCTGCCGGCGAACTCGAAAGTAGCGGACTGGCTGAACGTCGGGTCGTCAGGCGCCGTGAAGATGTGCGTGGTTGGTTCGATCGGGTCCGGGCCCTCTGGCTCGACTGTCAGGTCGATAGTCCACTCGTAAAAGTCGGGTGTCAGGTCCATGTTGTCGGACTGGTCCATAGCTCGCACTTCGAAGCGGTGGTCGCCAGGCTCAAGGCCGGCAACGTAGAACGGGCTGACGCACTCCACCCAGCCAAGGGTCTCGGGCACGTCCGGCGGGTCCGGCGGCACACCGGGTTCGGGCGGCTCTGGCTCTTCCGGAGGCGGTGGCGGCGGGTCCTCACCCGGATCAACCCTGCACTCAAAGATAAGAGCCGTGAGCGGGTCACCGCCGTCGTCGGTGTCCGGATCGCCGTCCGGGCCGTCGTCCGCGGTGAAGTGGAAGATCGCCGATGTTGCGAACGTCGGGTGGTCGGGTCCGCCCGTGACCGTGGTCTCGGGTGCGTGGAGATCCGGGAGAGTAAGCGGTACGGCGCCCGGGTCGTCGCAGAGGACGTTGATGCACTGGACAGGCTCGGCGTTGCCGGTGGCCTGGTTCCGCTGGGCCAGGTTGGTCGCACCGAGGTCCACGACGTCTTCTTCGGCAGCGATGCCGTGGCCGAAGTTGTTGTGCGCGATGTTTGCGCCAACGCGGTGTCCGCCCGCCGCGATCTCGATGCCCGTCTGGGCGTTCTCGTTGGTGGTATTGCCCTGGACCAGGGCGCCGCCGACGGGGTTGCCGAGAGAGTCGAAGGCTCCGCCTTCGATGATGATGCCGTTGCCCCCGGTCTGGTTGGCGGTGTTGTTCAGGACCTTGACGCCGGTTCCGCTGCCGATTTCGATTCCGGCCTGCAGGGAGCGCGACGCGTCGACGTCCTGGATAGTGACGTTGTTGGAGTTGGAAACGGAAACACCGGACGGGTTGTAACGCAGGTCCCCGCCGCTGACGATCGAGTTGTGGCCGTTGCTGATAGAGATTCCCGCGTCGGACTGCTGGTGCGACGTGTTGTCGATCATCACCGTGCCGTGGGAGTCGCCGACCGATATGCCCGCGTCGCCGTTGCGGTACATGGTGTTGCCCTCGACGCGGTTATTGTTCGAACCGTCCGCGATGATGACCCCACCGTCACCGGCGTCGTTCAGCGTGTTGTTGAGGATGACGTTGTCGGACGAACTCTCCATCAGCACGCCGGCGTCGCTATCTACCAACGGGTTCCGGCTGAACCCGTCGATGATGTTGTCCTCGATCAGGTGGCCGTGGGACTCGAGTATGTGAACACCCACGCCGCCGTTGCTGCGCATCTCGTTGCCGTAGAAGTGGCTGTTTTCGGAATCGAACTGGATGGAGATCGCCGATTCGCCATTGTTCTCCAGGCGGTTGTTACGGACGGTATTGCCGATGCGTCCATTGTCGGCGTCGACGAGGTAGACGCCAGCCAAAATGTTCCCGTCGAAGAACATGTCTTCGACTACGTTGCGGATCGTTCCTCCTGTGAGCATGACGCCGTATCCGTAGCCTCTGACCGTGCCGTTGCGAATCACGACGTTGTCGCGGCCGCTGCTGCGGACTCCGGCCAGAAGTCCATCCTCCTCGCCGGGCTCGAGTACCAGGCCGTACTTGATGGTGTGCCCGTTGAGGTCGAGAACGATGTCGTTGGCGCCGATGACCAACCCTTCGCCGATGCACGTCAGGTCGTTATTGACGAGCGTGCTCTGGGTGATGATCTCGCCGCAGGTGACGTTCCGGGGCGTGGTGGAGGGTACCGGCGGCGGCGGGGCGGGAGTGGCGTCTGCCTCGTACCGGAGCACGAGTTCAGGCAGGGTTGTCGGTGGCGGGTCCTGCGGCGTCTCCCGGCTAGCGAATGAGTGGTCACCGCCGTCGGCGTCGCTCTCGTTCGCGTCGCGGATTTGCCAGCCGTAGTTGGCCAGGTCGCCGTCCATGAACGCCTGGACATGATCGAGGACGTCCCACTCGACGTAGCCAGTCGCGAGTTCGCCATCCTGGGTCACGGGATCGATGATGGTACCCGGCTGGTTCATCCAGGTGACGGTGCTTTCGAGGAAGGAGCCGGACAGTGGCACGGCCTGCAACGCCCGGCCCTCGGTAACTCCGTCGAAGTACAAGCGCAGCTTGGCTTCTTCGAGGGCGCAATTTCCCGCGTCGTCGAGAATGTCGAAGCGTACGAGGCCGCGGGCGTTCTGGGGAGTTGCGGCGACCGGCGGGATCGCCTCTGGGTCGCCGCCCTCGGCGGAGGAACGAACATTCAGTTCAGTCATGAAGAGGTGGTTTTCTGTCGGGACAGCTTCGTCTACCCACGCGTCGGCTGCAGCAGTCAGCGCAATGTTGGCGAGGTCGCAGTTGACGTTGTCTGGGTCCTGGCCGACCGTCCACGTGTAGCGGTCCGGTGTCGGATCGACGTTCTCAGCGCCGTCGTAAGCACGCACCTCGATTGTGTGTTGGCCGGTGGTGAGGTTGGAGAAGACGGTCGGATTCGGGCACTCCAGCCACAGTTCGGGGTCGCGGGAGTCGAGTCGGCACTCGTACTCCATGAATTGGGGAGGCGTGAAGTTGTCGGTGCCAGAGAATGTGAAGGTCGCGCTGCGGCTGCTGGTGATCGCCGGCGGCTTGTCGACGATCGTCGTGTTCGGCGGGGTCGTGTCCGCACCGCCGAGCATTCGCTCCAGGGCCGGGCCGACGTTGTCGGCGCGGTCGATCGCGCGCACCTGGAACTCGAGGATACCCTCCTCGGCCAGTGGCACGGACCAGGGGCTGTGGCAGCCCACCCACATAAGTTCCGGCGGGATCGGATCCCAGGGGGCAAGTATCTCCGGCGCTTCGGCCAGGTCGGTCACGAGGAGCCGACATTCGAACAGCAGGTCCTCGGCGCGGGTCCCGCACTCCAGCCCCGGCTCCGGCTGAACGTCTACCGGGCAGGGATCCGGATCGTGCCCGGAGAACTCGAACGCCATCGTCTCGATGCCGTCCTGATAGGGGCCCCGGATGAAGGTAGGCAGGTCAGGGGGGGTGTCGTCATGGGGCAAGGGAGCCCCTTCGAACTCGAAGGCGCCGATGTCGCAGCGGCCGTTCTGTGGGCGCTCCATGCCGCGCTGGTCGGTTTCCGGGCAGGGGTTGAGGCCAGCGTCGATGGCGAGGGAACCCCAGCGCGTGGCGTGAGTCAGGGTCTCACCGCCGTTGTCGGCAATGGCATCCAACTCAGGGTTGCCGAGGCGGTCGCGTCCGCCGAAGGCCACTATGTCGCTGTTGGGGGCGACCGGGAGGAAGCAGGATGCGTCCTCGTCCAGGTTGCCGCCGTCAGAAGTGATGTACCAGTCGCAGTTACGAGAGTCCAAGTTGCCGGCGATGATCGTGTTCCGCGAGATCATCGAGACCATCGGTTGGGGCGGTACGGTGGGCGAGAAGTCCGATTCGACCACCCCGATACCGGACCCCTGGGGCGCACGGTTACGCCAGACGGTGACGTTGGTGATCTCAAGTTCACCGTCGGAGTCGTGGAAGATGCCGCCGCCCGCGACTGCCGCGCGATTGTAGGACATCGTTGTGTTCTCGATCAGGGCGTCGCCATCACTGATGCTCCAGAAGGCTCCGCCGTAGCCCATTCCTTCAATGTCGCCGTCTTCACCCATGACGGGGGTCCGGGCGACGTTAGCGATAAAGAGAGTGCGGCGAATAACGAGAACGTTGTCTGGCGCGTTAGCAAAACCACCGCCGCTGGAAGCGCTGTTCTTTTCGATCGTCGTGTCGAGGACCGTGAACTCGCCACTGGACGAGTTGTAGATGCCGCCGCCGTCGTGGACGGCGTAGTTGTCCTTGATGATGACACGCTCGAAGGTGACGCGGGTGCCGCTGTTCTCAAGGCCTCCGCCGTTGTCCTCGGAGCGGTTATTGGCGACGAGGGTGTCGCGGATATTGATGTCGCCGTGGTTGTCCAGGCTCAGACCGCCCCCCTCTTCGGTGGCGGTGTTTTCAGTGAACTCGGAGCGGTTAATGGTAAGTGCGCCGCTGTCGGTGCTGATGCCGCCGCCGCCTGCCACGTCGTCGCTCAGCATCCCGTCTTCCTCGATCACCTGGACACCGGCGTGGTTGTCCGTGAAGACCGAGTCGTTGATGGTGACGCCGCGCTCGGTGGCAGTCCAGGCGCCCCCACCCTCGCCGTTTGCGATGTTTCCTTCGACGCGAATGTGATTGGCGGCTACGCTCGCGCTGCCGCCGTTCGCGAATCCGCCACCACCATCGGAGGCATGGTTCTCAGTAAAAGTGACGCGGGTGAGGACGAGCTGGCCCTCCCCACCGCTGTAAAGGCCACCACCCGATGCATGAGCCTCGTTGTCGTGGAATGTCGTATCGGTAATGGTGATCCGGCTGCGGAGGCCCACTTTGTTCGGCGAGCCGTTGCTGTACATGCCGCCGCCGTCGTCGGCGAGATTCTCGTGGAACTGGCTGTCGCGAATAGTGATCGAGCCCCCATCGGTGTAGAAGCCACCACCGCCGGCCTCGGCCGTGTTGCGGGCGAACTCCGAATCCTCGATGACGATGGTGCCGGTCCCGTCATTCAGCAGGCCAGCGCCGGCACTTCGGGCGTAGTTGTCGGTGACTTGCGAGTTCTCGATGCGGATGGTGCCGACGGTGTCCGTCGCGCCCTGATTAGAGATTGCGCCCGCTCCTGGGTCATAAACTCCGGGGCCGGGGATCATCTCCTCCGGGTCGGCCGGATTGACGACCATCGGGCCCGGGTTGTTTACGATCTCGCTGTCCTGGATGATGATGGTGCCGGCCGCTTCGTTGTTGATCGCCGCGCCGTAACCATCGGCTGCGTTACCCTCGAACTTCGAATTGACGATCTCGACCCTGCCGGATGGCGGCGGGATCAGGGGCTCCGTTGCCCACTCGTAGTTCGCCGGGTCAGCATTGTTGAGACCGCCGCCGACAGCGGAGAGGCTGTCAAGGACCTCGATGTCCTCGAGACGCAAGGTGCCGGAGGTCCAGTTCTGGATCGCGCCGCCGGACTCCACGGAGAATCCTTCCCGGATGGTCAGGTTCTTGAAGGTGACGGCGCCGGTGCCCGGATGGACCTCGAACAATCGGTCGAGGCCGCGCGACACCGGGTCGGCCCCCGGCAGGGGGAGGCCGCCGTCGATGACGGTGCTGCCAGGGCCCGACCCGATGATCGTCACGCTCCCGGAAATGTCGTGGTCTCCGGTGCTCGGTAGGTCGTCGTTGACGGTGGGAATCTGGAGGGCGTAGACGCCGCCGGGGAGAAAGATCTCCTGGTGGCCGGGGCTGGAGTTGGCCTCCTGGATGGCGGCGCGGAGAGTGCAGGTGTTGGCGCCGGTGCGGCAGATACCGTCACCCGGGCTGGAGTCAACGAGGTCCTGGGCGCTGTTGACCGTGTAGTCGGCGGCGCCGAGGGTTGAGTCGGGGCCTATGAAGGTCGCCATCAGGACAGCCACCATCGCGATGCCAGCGATGGCGCCGAGCCGGCAGGAGGTCACCAGGGAGCCCGCTGCCCGGCTGGCAATGCGGATGGCCGGCGGCCGACGAGTGATCCCGAGCTGCCGTCGCAGTGAGGGGATGTCCGAAGGTCCGGAGCTGGGGACGTGGATCCGCTTGATAAACGGAGCGAGCGCAGCTGCGCGCCAGCCAAGGCGGCTCAGAGCGCGGGCCGCAGAAACGGCGAAACGGCGGAACGATTCCGCCAATGACAGCAGTAAAGCGAGTAACCCAACCATTTTGACCCGGCCCTTGAGAGCCTTGTCAGGGTCCGCCAGTCCTGACTCTCAATCGAGAGCGGGACCGGCGATCCCTGGCGAAGGTCAGTGTCTGGTTATGTTGAGATTCCTGCTTCCGTATAACTACGCAATGTTCAAACCACGTTCAGAATGGCAGAAACTACGTAGTCGTTTACGAAGGAATTCACGTGTAGCGGCTACCCCGGATGCGGCGACGTCCCACCGTCGGCACTCGTTTTTAAGCAGTTCTTTAGATTGAGAGATTTGCTGGGAGAAGCAGCGGAGGAGGCAACGCCACCATCGTGGTGGGGACATTGGGGACGCGCATTCGGATTACAGGCGCTTTTCGGATACGAAAATGGCGCCCCCGACAGGACTCGAACCTGTGCACCTGGCTTCGGAGGCCAGCGCTCTATCCTACTGAGCTACGGGGGCGCGTGTTCGGCGTGTATTGGCGCGGGGCAATCGTATCATGGGGGCCGCGTTGACAGGCTGGCGACACCTCGGCGATGCTTCAAGAGCCCATGTCAGCCCCCGCGACCTCGTGGCAGGACCGATTAGACCGCCTCTCAGGTTTGACCCGTCAACTCCTCGACGGGAAACGGCTCATCATCGCCTCTAACCGCGGTCCCGTGCAGTACGACCTCCAGGCGGACGGCTCGCTGTCGGCTAACCGGGGGAGCGGCGGGATGGTGACCGCGCTCATGGCGGCGTCGAAGGTTGTGCCCGTGACATGGGTGGCGATGGCGATGACGGAAGGGGACCGACGCGCGGCGGCGCAAACGGACGGCGACCTGCTGAAGGCCACCGAAGACGAAGCGTACGTGAAGTTGGTTACTGTGCCGAATCCGGTGTACCAGCGCCACTACTACGTCATCTGCAATCCGCTGCTCTGGTTTATCCAACACTTCATGTGGAACACACCTCGCACTCCCAACATTGGGCGGGCAGTATATGAGGCGTGGGAGAGCGGCTATACGCCCGTGAACCGGGCGATCGCCGACGCCATCATCGGAGAAGCGCGCCGCGACGATAAACAGCCGGTCGTGATGATGCAGGACTACCACCTCTACCTCGCCCCCTCGATGGTGCGAGAGGCGCTGCCTCATGCGACGCTGCTGCATTTCACGCATATCCCGTGGCCGGGGCCGCGCTACTGGGGGTTGTTGCCGCGCTTCATGCGCCACGCTGTGCACGAGTCGATGTGTGCGAACGATATTGTGGGGCTGCAATCCAAGGAGGACGTCTCGAACTTTCTCCATTGTGCGGACGGAATGCTGGACGGCACGGTCGTGGATTACCACGAGGGAACTATCCAGTTCCGGGGGCGCACGATATACGTCCGCCGTTATCCGATCTCGGTGGATTCGGCAGAGTTGCTGGAGTTCGCGCAGTCAGAGGAGATTTCGCGGCATGTCGCGCGGCTAACGCCACTTACCGGCGAGCAGACAATCGTACGAGTTGACCGATCGGAGCCGAGTAAGAATATCATCCGAGGGCTACGGGCCTGGGAGCTTCTGTTGGAGCGGCACCCGGAGTTCCGAGGGAAGGTAAACTTCCTGCAGTTCCTCGTTCCCTCGCGTACGGAGCTGGGGGTGTACCAAACGTACACGGACGAGGCGTTCGAGTTGGTGGAGTCGATCAATGACCACTACGGCGACGCGGACTGGCAGCCAGTGCGCGTCTTTTACGAAGAAAACTACGCTCAGGCGATGGCCGGGATGACTTTGTACGACGTGCTAATCGTGAACCCGATCATCGATGGGATGAACCTGGTTTCGAAGGAGGGGCCGCTCGTGAACACCCGCAACGGCGTCGTCATCCTCTCCGAGATGGCGGGCTCGCACGACCAGATGGAGCCGCACGTACTGTCGGTCTCGCCTACAGACCTCGAGGGCACCGTACGAGCCTTACATCAGGCCTTGACGATGTCACCCGAGGAGAGGCGGGAGCGGGCTGCCGGGCTGCGGCGGATCGTGGAAGAGCAGGACATCCTGCACTGGATCGGGTCCCAGTTTGGGGATCTGCTTTCGCTGTCGACTAAGGGATCGCTGTGAGGATGTCTTCCAGCAGCCGTTCTACGCCCTCGACGCCGCGCACGTAGTAGTCCGCCGCCTCCATCACATCCTGCTGCTCGTCATTCTCCACGGCGACCACCGCGCATGGGATGCCGCTTGCCCGTACCGCGTCGAAGAGATCGATGTCCGTAAGGTCGTCGCCCATGCAGACGACAGCCGCCGGTGCCAGATGAGCCAGAATCGCCGTCGCGGCCGTGCCCTTGTTCAGGGGCAACGGCGGACGCAATTCGATCACCTTGCGCGCGCCGTGCCGTGTGAATTCGCCGGCAGTTGGCGAACGCTGGAGCGCGGCCTCAATCGCCGCTAGCGCCTCGGACTCGGAGGGGGTGTTGCGGTAGTGGATGGCGAGGATGGGACCCTTGTTCTCGACGGTGACGCCAGGAACGTCGATGGAGCCGATCTCGGCAAGGACGCAGACAGCCTTTTCGACATAAGGCTCGACTTCGGGAGAAGTCCATTCGTCGCCACCGAGACGGATGGTCAGGCCGTGATTGGTGGCGTAGCTGGCGGAGGGGATGCCGATCATACGGCGGGCCTGGTCGGGTGAGCGGCCGGTGATCAGGGCGACCTGGGCACCTCGTTCGGCAAGCGACTGAAGTGCCGCCGAGGCGCGATCACTGGCGCGTGCCGACGCCGGCTCGCTGACGATAGGCGCGAGGGTGCCGTCGATGTCGGAGAGGATGGCCAGGGGTTGGTGCGCGAGGAGCAGGCGCAGGGGTTCGATGTCGCGCAGTTCTATTGGGGTGTCAGGCTGATCCTCGATGGCGGTATTGTAGCGCCTCGGCGAGGTGGGCGGCGGTGCCCGGCGGACGGGGGCGGCTATTCTGCCGGCTGCCAATCCGGGTGAGCCGGAAGGCTAATTCCCCCCACTGGAACGGGATCGCCCCCCTCGGCAGGGATTGCCTGGAGTGAAGCGCTGTTGTGCCCTTCCTTCCGGAAGATGATCCACTCTCCATCCGGGGAGTACCTTGCCTGGCGCGCACGGTCCTCGCCGGTGAAGCCGGTTAGTTGCTCGACGCCCGTGCCGTCCGGGTGGACGCGGAACAGGTTGGAGTCGCCACAGTCGCCGAGGTCGCCGCGGAAGCAGGTGCTGTAGACGATCCACTCTCCGTTGGGTGACCAGTCTGCGCCACCGGCGAGCAGAGAAGCTTCGGTCAGAGCGACCGCGCCGGTCCCGTCAGCCATCGCGACGTAGACGCTACCGGTGGCTGGGTCAGTGGATTCGTCCGCACGCGAGTACGTGATCTGAGTGCCGTCGGGTGACCAACGCGGGTCGTATTCCCGGTTGCACTGTTCGTTGCTCGTCAACTGCGTGATCTCGCGGGTCTCGATGTCACCGACCCAGAGTCCGCAGTCAGTCGGAATATCGTTCACGAGCGGGCCGACCGCCCGCATGAACATGACCGTCTTGCCGTCGGGCGAGAACGCGGGCTCGTCATCGCCGAGGCAGGTGTCGGTGCATTCGAAGAGTTGCTCGAAGGAGTCGCTCGCCAGGTCGTACACGAAGAGCGGCTCATGCTCCAGGTTACGGGTCTGGAAGACGATCGTCTTGCCGTCAGGGGACCAATCGGGCGTCTCGTGCTCGCCGGGTGCACCCGCCGCGATCTGATGGTCTTCCGTGCCGTCAGGATGGACCAGGCGGAGGATTTCGCCCCGTCCGGCTATGGCCTGGTAAGCGATCCACTCAATGGCGCCTTCAAATGCGCTGGCCCCCTCTGACAGGATAGGCGTGGTGGTGGATTCGTCTGTCCCAGTGGGCTGCTGAGAGTCGTCATCCCCACTGTCGCTGCAGGCGAGCGCCAAAACGGCAAGTGCTGGGAACGCGAAGGCTGCGAAAAATCGCGTCATGAGAATCCTCCCGCCGAGATTTAGGGAAGTATAGCACCGGCAGAGGGATGTCACGCCTGTCCACGGTGCCGATATTGTAGCGCCTCGGCGAGGTGGGCGGCCGTGATGACTTCTGCGGATGCGAGGTCGGCGATGGTGCGGGCTACTTTCAGGACGCGGTGGTAGGAGCGGGCGGATAGGGCGAGCTGGTTGACCGCTGTCTTGAGCAACGCCGTCGCCGCGTCGTCGAGGTAGCGTTGGCAGAACTCGCGCACTTCGACCGGGCCCATCTCGCTGTTGGCGGCGAGGCGTGACTCCGAGTAGCGGAATCGCTGTACGTCTCGGCTGCGCTCGACTCGCTCCCGGACCTCCGCGGAGCCCTCGGGCGCCGGGCCTCCTGAGAGCTTCTCGAAGTCTACGCGCGGCACCTCGCAGAAGATGTCGATCCGGTCCATGAGCGGGCCGGAGATGCGGTGCTGGTAGCGGGTGACGGCGGTGCTGCCGCAGGTGCAGGGCCGGTTCGTATCGCCGTAGTAGCCGCAAGGGCA
>DAINRO010000038.1:2432-23321 GCA_036741795.1 Chloroflexota bacterium | reverse complement strand
CGGTGCTGCCGCAGGTGCAGGGCCGGTTCGTATCGCCGTAGTAGCCGCAAGGGCAAGGGTTCATCGCAGCGACAAGCATGAAGTTGGCGGGGAAGGTCACGTTGCCGTTGGCCCGGCTCACTGTGACGACTCCATCCTCAAGGGGCTGACGTATCGACTCCAGGACTGAGCTACCGAACTCCGGCAACTCGTCGAGGAACAAAACTCCACGGTGCGAGAGGGTGATCTCGCCTGGGCGGGGAACGCGGCCGCCACCGACGAGGCCGGCATGCGAGATCGTGTGGTGCGGCGCTCGGAAAGGACGCTGCCGGATGAGCGGCGTACCCGGTGGGAGGAGGCCGGACACGGAGTAGATCTTGGTCACCTCAAGCGCCTCGTCGCCGGTGATGCGGGGGAGGATCGTGGGCATGGCGCGGGCGAGTAGCGTCTTCCCCGAGCCGGGCGGGCCGGCCATCAGGACGTTGTGGCCGCCGGACGCAGCGACCTCGAGGGCGCGCTTGACGTGCTCCTGGCCTTTGATCTCGCGGAAGTCGGAGCCTTCGGGCACGGGCGCTTCAATAGCCTCATGGTTCGTCGATGGGACAAATGGGTCGATGATGCCCGTGAAGCGAAGGTGCTCTGCGAGAGCGTGAAGGGTGTCGAGCGGGATGACCTCTACTCCTTCGACCAGGGCCGCCTCGTTAGCATCGACGGCCGGAACGAACACCGTCGTGTAACCGCGCTCGCGGGCGAGTCCGACCATGGGCAGGACGCCGGCAGTGTGCCGGAGCCGCCCGTCAAGCGAGAGTTCGCCGATAAAGATGCAATCGCGCCGGGCCTGCGGCACCTGTCCGGAGGCGATGAGTATGCCGATAGCGATGGGCAGGTCGTAGGCGGGGCCTTCTTTGCGCAGGTCGGCGGGGGCGAGGTTGACGGTGATGTGCGTCATCGGGAAGTGCATCCCAGAGTTCTTGATCGCGGACCGGACCCGCTCCTTCGCCTCGGTGACGGCGGCGTCGGGCAGCCCGACCACATTGAACCGCGGCAGCCCATTGCTGATATCAACCTCGACCTCGACGATCTCGCCCTCGAGGCCGATGACGGCGCAGCTGTTGGTCTTTGCCAGCATGTCTGCGGACGAGACTACTGCGGGAAGTGGATTATCTCGAAGAGGGAAATGGCACGGAGGGGAGAAATTGGAAAATACACATGGGGAAGTGCCTGGTGGCTGGTAACCGTAACCAGTCACCAACCACCAGCCACCAATCAACTATTTGTTCGGTTGCGGCGTCATCCTCAGGTACGGCTTCAGCTCCTTGTATCCCTTGGGGAACATCTTGTCCGCGTCCTCGTTGCTGATCGACGGTAGGATCACGACCTCGCCACCATCCTTCCAGTTCACCGGCGTCGCGACCTTCTCGTACTCCGTTAGCTGGAGCGAGTCGATGACGCGCAGGATCTCGTCGAAGTTGCGGCCCGTCGGCGCCGGGTAGGTTAGGGTGAGGCGGACCTTTTTCGCTGGGTCGATGACGAAGACGGATCGCACTGTGGCGGTGCTGTCCGCGTTGGGGTGGATCATGCCGTACTTCTCGGAGACCTGGCGGTCACCGTCGGCGAGCAGCGGGAAGTTGAGGGCCGCGCCCTGTGTCTCTTCGATGTCTCCGGCCCAGCCCTTGTGCTTCTCCAACGGATCCACGCTGAGGGCGATTACCTTGGTGTTCCGCTTCTCGAACTCGGGCTTGAGCTTCGCGACCATGCCCAGCTCTGTGGTGCAGACCGGGGTGAAGTCAGCGGGGTGCGAGAAGAGGACTCCCCAGCTATCGCCGAGGTAGTCGTAAAGGGTGATCGGACCCTCGGTGGAGTCCTGGGTGAAGTTGGGAGCGGTGTCTCCCAGTTGCAAGGACATTCAGTAACCTCCTTTGTCCTGTTTGCTTGCGCGGGGGGTTGTGGCATGGGGGACGATACCACGCCACCTCCTCTGTTCTGATTATACCCTATGGGGGTATCCAATAGCAGCCCAATTCTCACACCGATCGTTGCTACAAGCTGTGACGGAAGTCACTCGGTGCTACCATCGCCGCGTGGCCACGACCGTGATCGCGCCGGAGACCGTTCTCATCCCCGCTGGTCCCTTCACCATGGGCGACGACAACGGCCGCCCCGACGAGCGCCCCGCCCACCGTGTCACCCTGTCCGCCTTCCGCATCGCTGTTCTCCCAGTCACCAACGAGGACTACGCCCGCTTCCTCGCGGCGACCGGCCACGAGGAGCCGCGCTTCTGGGACGACCCAGCCTTTAACCGGCCGAGGCAACCGGTCGTCGGCGTGTCCTGGCCTGACGCCGTGGCCTACTGCGATTGGCTAAGCGAAGCCATCGGAGGCCGCTACCGACTGCCGAGCGAGGCGGAGTGGGAGAAGGCGGCGCTGGGTGGCACCGACGGCCGCAAGTACCCCTGGGGCGACGAGCCGTTCGAGGCTCCGGATGGCTCGCGGGACGGCCGCTTCAAGCAGGACGCGACATGGGAAGTTGGCGCGGCGCCCCCGAACGGCTACGGCCTCGTCGACATCGGCTTCAACGTCCACGAGTGGTGCTCCGACTGGTACGATCCGGGCTATTACGCCGTCTCGCCGGATCGCGACCCGCAGGGTCCGCCCACTGGTCAACGCCGAGCCTCCCGCGGCGGCGCGTGGCGCCACGCCGTGAAGGTGGCCCGGTGCGCGGCGCGCAGCAGCATCCCGCCGGACTACCGGTACAACGACTACGGGTTCAGGTTCGTGGAGGAAGTTGCGAGGCGCCTCGACTACTGAGCCCTTCAGCTAGCCACAACTCTTGTTGTAATACGTGGAAAGCTGGCTCACGTCTGCAAGGGTCACGCTGGAGCTGCCGTTGAGATCGAACCGCTGGTCGTAGGCAGGGTCCGGGGCGATCTTGTTATACGTCGGATTGAACAGACTGACGTCAGCAAGGGACGTGAATCGGTTGTCGTTGAAGTCCGTCGGCCATGCATCGGGCTCGTCGTTGGCTTCCGCGGTCGCGTTGCAATGCTGGGACGGATCGGTGCCGACGTGGGCCTCCTGCGCCGACGTGAAGCCATCGCAGTCAGGGTCGCCGGCCGGGATTGGCCAGTTGGGCAGGGTCTGTGCGGGATTGGCCCAGGACGAGCAGTTGTCGCAGTCGTCTGAGGGTCCGTCGCCGTCGTTGTCGGGCGGCGGCGCGCCAAGGAGGAGGCGGCCGGAGCCAAAGGTATTGTCCGGTCCGGGAGTTCCCAGGTCGACGGTGCTGGTCACCAGGAGGGACTTAAGCTCCGCCGGGTCAAGGCAAGGTGAGCGCTCGAGGGTAAGGGCAGCGATGCCTGCGGCGTGGGGAGCGGCCGCAGAAGTGCCGAAGAACGCACTCGGGTAGCTAACCGTGTCGACGCCGTCTGGAGTAACAGCGTCCGGCTTCGTCAGGCCGTTTGTGGTGGGCCCGCGTGAACTGAAGGGTTCGATGGTGCCGGGCGTCGACCAGTTGACGGCGCCATTCGTTAGCGCCGATGCGTTGTCCGCGGGCTGGCCCAGGCTATTCGCCGAGACCTGGTAATCGAGGTCGTGAACGTGAGAGTAGAGATGCAAATTGGCATCGGAGGAGGAATTGAACTCCTTGATGACTGCGTAATAAACGTCAGTGGCGGGCGCGGTTGCGGTAATAGACTCCCAGGGCTCGGCACCAGGCACACAATCCACTCCATCGTGTTGCTCGTTTTCCGAACTACCGACTACATCCGGGGTGGTACCAGGGTCAGGGCCGTCGGGGCGCACGATGTACAGGTCGTAGTCGCGGCAGGCTGTGCCCCACGGGTCGTCCCACTTCAGCTCAACCGACATTGCTTCACCGGGGAGCATGAACCCCAGGAACGATCCAGCAAGAGCATTCCCCTCGTCGGCCGGGCCTGAGTACTCGTGAAAGCTGTCGGCGTCAGAGTCTGTGAATGTCCCGGACCAGTGCTTCTGGGCGTGATTCGCTGCGGAAATGGACCAAAAGGCGCCGTTCGCAATCGAGGTCGTAACTACGTCGTTGACAGGGCCGGTGCCGTCTCCCGGACCGGAAACGAAATAGCCCCACGATGCGTTTATCACCTGGACGCCCTGCCCGGTGAGCCAGGTGCTTGCGTTTTGGAGCTCTACCTCGGTGTCGAAGTTGGCGAGATATAGCTGCGCACCCGGGGCCATGTCATGGATGATTTCCGCCACGGCCGTACCGTGCACCTCCCCATCGCCGGTGATGTCCGCGTCCGCGCGGAACGACATCGCTGTCACGGTCGGTGGCAGTTCCGTTCCCAGGAGATCGTCGTATCCCTCGAAGCCGAGGTCGAGAATCGCGACTTTGACGCCGGCACCGGTGAGGCCCTGCGTCTGCCAGGCGGCGGCGCCGGTGAGGGACACGCCCTGGCTCGTGTCCGCGGTGTACGGTGTCAAGGGTGGTCTTACCCTGGCGACGCCGGAGACGTCCGAGAGCGCTTTCAGCCGTCCGAAGGGGACCTGCGCCTGCACCAGGTTTCCGGCCATCGTCTCAACATTGCCAAAGCCAGCAGGCATGCGACTCGAGGAGTCATCCTCGAATTGAACAACGACCCGGACCGTTCCAGTTGCATTATCGATGTCCTGGGCGCTCGCACGGTCCCTGGCAGCCGCATTGCCGCCAAGTTCGAACGCTTCTGCGACAGACTGGAGGCGCGAATCCAGCCGGGGATGCCCGCCGCGGGGAGAGGCGTAGGCAGATTCTCCCCCGCTGCTCAGCAGAAGGGCGAGAAGGACGAGCGAGACGACTGCGTATGCGAGCTTCGACACCGGCACGGCTTCCACATTGTAAGGCGACACACGCACCGGGATTGTTACGCCCGCGGCCCTCTCGGACTGAAGATCGCCAAGTGACAACTGTCGTCGATCTTGCTCAAGGCCCAAGGGAAACGGTCTTTAGTAGCGAATCCCCCATTCACGCCTTTGGACGAGGTGGACGCTACGGGCGGGCGTTGGCGAAGGCGGAGAACATGAGCTGGCGCTTTTCCGAGACATCGGAGGCCAGCTCACGCGCGACCAAGGCCAATTCGAACCGTTTGGGGTGGTTCTTAATGCGCGATGGATCCAGTCTGCAAACGCGACTGTAGATCGACTGCGACATAAAGCGAATTGCAACGCGCCAGTCGATGGCCGGCTCAGAGCCCGGCGGGATGCTGTTGTCCTGGCAGTAGACCGTAGCCGCTCGGTCGGTGTCGGAGTCCAGCTGGAGAGCGACGATGCGGTGAACAGCTTCAATTTCCTCACGCGAGGCGTGATGCTCCGGCAGGGGGAGATAGCCGCGGAGAGTCGCGATAAGTGACGTGTCCGGCTGGAAGGCGTCGATTTGGAGATTGCGCCGGCGCTGCTGTGCGAGGAAGAGTGAAAGCAAGTAGACCTCGTCCGCGTTTGTGGGCAGGCCGCTGGGGAGGATCTCGATCACACGCTGGGACCAGCCGCGCACGAGACGGTCGAGTTCGTCCCCGCCGCGTTGGATGCGGCGCAAATCGCGCTCGTTTGTGGGTATGTAGAGCCTGTCAGTTTCGCCTAGCAAGTGATAACTCCACTGTCTTCGGTCGCCCTGATTCGTTGGGGCAATAGCTATGAGGGGCAGACGGATACCGCCGTTACCCAACCGTGAGTAGACGCTGGTTAACGTTGGGTTGAAGGTTCTGCGGTTACCGTTGAGGAGAAATCACGCTAGAATGGCGCACGTTGGCCAAGCGGCAGCGAATTGCGGGTAGAAAGAGGATTGACGAATGGCCGAAGACTTGAGGTTTCCGGACGGGTTCTACTGGGGCACGGCGACGTCATCGCACCAGGTTGAAGGGAACAACACCAAGAACCAGTGGTGGGCATGGGAGCAGGAAGGTGGCCACATCGAGGATGACACAGTCTCCGGGCTTGCTGTGGACCATTACAACCGGTTTGAGGAGGATTTCGCACTCTCCCGCCAGTTCGGGCACAACGCGCACCGCTTCTCCATCGAATGGAGCCGGATTGAGCCCGAGGAGGGGGTGTGGGACGAGAAGGAGGTGGAGCACTACCAGAAGGTGCTCGAGGCACTTCACAGGAACAATCTCGTACCGTTCGTGACCCTGCATCACTTCACGAATCCCGTTTGGTTCGAGGACCTCGGCGGATGGACGAGCGAGCGGGCGCCAGAACTTCTCGGACGGTACGCAGGCTACATGGCGAAGGCATTGGGCGACGCCGTACCGTTCTGGCTGACGATTAACGAACCGCCCGTGCTGCCCGCTGCGCAGTACATCGCCGGCGTTTTCCCGCCCCAGAAGCGGGATATGGACCTGGCCCGGCTGGCGTCACGCCACATCCTGATGTCCCTGGGAACTATGCACAACGCGATCCGGGAGAACGCGCCGCACAAGCCGACGATCGGGCCAGTGATCAACATGACGTACGCAATGCCGGCAAGCGAGGAGGAGGAGGACCGGGCGGCGGCGAAGGTGCTGGACCAGTACTGGAACGGGTTCTGGCTGGACGGCCTGCGCGACGGCGTAATTGGCGCCCCCTGGGGCGACGGAGAAGAGGTCCCGGGATTGAAGGGTGCCTGGGACGTTATGGGACTCAATTACTACTCCCGCTCAGTAGTCGCTCGAGGTGGGACTCGTGGGCTGGGAATACGCCAGATCCCGCCGCCGGAGGGGGCTGAAACGAGCACGATGGGCTGGGAGGTCTACCCGGAGGGGTTCTATCAGTGCATCACGCGGCTGAAGCAATACGGAATCCCGGTCTACATAACTGAGAACGGCATAGGGACGGACGACGACGAACAGCGGATCAGTTACCTCGTGCGGCACCTGTACCAGGTGAAGCGGGCGATTGACGACGGAGTGGACGTGCGCAGCTGCCTCCACTGGTGCCAGCAGGACAACTTCGAGTGGGCGCGGGGCTACCGGCAGAAGTTCGGACTATGGGCGACCGAGGAGGGGACGTTGAATCGAGTTCCGAAGGACAGCGCGTACTTCTTCAAGGACGTGGCTGAGAACAATCGCGTGCCCGGAGAACTCGTGGAGAAGTATGTTAAATGATCGGTCCTAACTGGCTCCTTCGGCTACTCGGAGTGGTGGCGTTGACAGCTCTGCTCGCATTCACGGTAACGTGTGGTGATGACGGCGACGACGATGACGGCGAACCAACCTCGACGCCCACTGAAGAGGCCACAGCGACCGAGGACACCACAGCGACTAAGGAGCCTGAGGAAGAAGATGAGGGTGATGCTGGTGACGGCGGCCTGGGGGTGAGCTCGACCGAATTCGAAGACGGCGACGCTATCCCGGTGGAGTTCACATGCGACGGCGACGATGTCGCCCCACCGATCTCATGGACGGGAATCCCGGAGGGGACGCAGTCGCTGGCTCTGGTCATGGACGACCCGGACGCGAACAATTTCGTGCACTGGGTGGTGTACGACATCGATCCGAAAGTGACGGGCTTCGGCGTCACTCCGGTTGAGCCTGAGCTTCCAAGTGGGGCGAAACAGGCGATTAATGACCTGGGTGAGGCTGGATATAAAGGCCCGTGCCCACCAGAAGGCGAAGAGCACACATACAGCTTCCGGGTCTATGCCCTGGACAGGAAGCTTGAGCAGGAGGGCGGCGCGCCGGCGGCCGATGTCATCGCTGCAATCGACGAGAGCGGGCAGCTGGGCGAGGGCGAACTGACCGGGACATACGAGCGGGAGTAGCCCTTACACCCCCTGGGGGTTGCGCACGCAGGCTATCGCACAGTCCGCGCCGTGCACCTTCTCGGCCTCCCGAATCGCGTCTTCCACTGTCGCCGCCGGGATAAACCCAATGTGGCGCGGGATCGCAGAGTCCTGGGCGCCTGCTACGTAAACACGGCCCGCGTGCTTCAAGCGCTTCAGCGGGTGCGTGGCGAGGATTCCGTGAACAGGGTGGAAGGCGTATCCGAACCTGTACTGCTCGATGTAGTCCTGCCGCGTGGCAAACTCGTCTCCGAAGCGCTCTGTGATGCGGTACGGATCCTTCTCGGCGGGCAGGACGCGCTGCCAGACCTCCTTGTATGAGGGATGGTGCTCCATATCCCAGTCGTCCGGGCACGGCGTCGTGATGATGACGGAGCAGCCCGGCTTGCCGATGGCCTCGATGTACCCGCCGAGGTAGCCCAGTGCTGACGAGATCAGGGTAAGGATCGGATTCATCCTGGCGAACGTGGCGTACGGGCTCCAGTTAGGGATGCCGTAAATCACGATGTCGGCCTTCTCCGCGGCCTGCTCGCGCCTGGGCTTGTGCATCGAACCCTGCGTATCCATCGCCGCCGCCCGGCATTCGTCGACGCCGCCGGCCCAAACGTGGGCAATCTGAGCGGGGTTGGCGAGTAGTGTCTCAAACTTGAATATGCGCTGCCCGAGCTTCTGTTCGAGGAAGCGGCCTTGCTCCTCGAAGACGTGATGCATCCGGTTGCCCCGGACGGACATGGACATCCCGTCCGGGTTGTGTGTATGGCTGATCGAGCGCCACGTGGAAAGCCCGACCGCGACGGACTTCCAACCGCCGTTGAATCCGAGGTGGTTCGCGGCGTTAACGTACACCGTTAGGTCGGACTCAACGACGAGGCGGTGGGTATCCACTTCGTAGCCGGACGCCGTCGTGCCGAGGTGGACGATGGCGTCGGGATCTTCGGCATCGTGGCAGAGGAGGCGGTCACCGAACCGCTCCACCACAGACGGACTGAGCACCCGCGCGAGTTCCTCGTTCGTCCACTTGCGGTGCAGCGCGTTAGCGCAGATCAGCGCCACATTCGATTCGGGGACCCCGGCCTCCGAGAGTTCCTCGAGCACCGCTTCGATGGCGAGCGAGCGCACAGGCCCGAAGGATGGTGCGGTGGGGTCGTCGAAGGCTATCAGGACACGCGCGCCCGGCTTAACAAGGGCTCCGACGCGTGGCATGCCGAGTGGGTTCGCGAGCGCATCTCTCACCGCCGCATCCTGGTCAGCGACCTGTTTCAGTCTTGGCCCACCGCCGCCGCCTCCAATAAGTCGAGTGCGTTCGGGTAGCGCTGCCTGGATCGTGGATTCACCGAATGGGAGAGAGACGTCGGGCATGCCGACAGGATTATAGACCCGCGGCGCGAGGGGAGAGAAATCAGTCCGTGCTGTCGAGGCCCGCCGCTTCGGCAATAGCCTTCTTCAACGATTCGCTGAGTTCCAGCTTCCCGCCACGACCGCCGCCAAGGTGGCGGTGATGGACGGTGCCGACGAAACGCTTCTGGTAGACGCTGAGGAAGGCGCGAACGGCTGCGGGATCGAACTGAGTGCCACTATTGCGGAGGACCTCGGCGAGTGCTTCCTCCGCGGGCATGGCGGCGCGGTAGGCGCGGTCAGAGGTCATGGCGTCGAAGGCATCTGCGATCATGAAGATGCGTGCGCCGAGCGGGATCTCTTCGCCGTGCAGGCCGCGAGGGTAGCCGCCACCGTCGTAGCGCTCGTGGTGGGCAAGGACGATTTCGCAGGCAGGAGCGAGGAAGTCTATGGCGCGGAGGATCTCGAAGCCGGCTCGAGGGTGTGTGCGCATCTGCTCCCACTCTTCGTCGGTAAGTTTGCCGGGCTTGCGCAGGACCTCGTCGGGAATGGCGATCTTGCCGACGTCGTGGAGGAGGGCGCCCCAGGACATATATCGCCAGTCGTCGCTGTTCTGGTTGATGCCCATCTCCGCGGCGATTGCCATCGTCAGGTCGGCGACCCGGTCGGAGTGGCCAGCCGTCTCGGTGTCCCGGGCGTCGAGTGCCGCCATCAGCGAGCGCAGTGTCCCGTCGTAGGCGTTGCCAAGACCCGCCATGGCTGCGGTGAGTTGGTCGTGGGCCTCCTGCAGCTGCACATGAGCGTCACGCAGTTCGAAGACGCTCCTCGTCGTGCGGTCGAGGTACTGCTTGATCGAAAGGCGCATGGCGACTGGCGGCGCCACGAACACGGCGACACCCCAGAGACCCATCGCCTCGTAGGCGGCAACCATCGCCAGGGCGATAAACGAGAGGACGGCGTAGTGGGGCAGCAACCAGAGGAAATTCTCTGTCCAAATTGAGCGGATGCTGGTACGGGTGGTGAGAGCGATGGCCGATGCCACCAGCACCGTGTTCATACTGAAGCTGGCGAGTCCGGCCAGCGCGGCAGGAACGATTACTTCCGGCCAATCAGTGGCATAATCAAGTCCCGTGAAGCTGTTGAGGATGCCAACGGCCACGAACCCGGAGACCATCATGGACCCGAAGTTGAATAGAGTCTTGTGGAGGGGTCGTCCCCACGCTGAGGCGAGCACGGCAAACGGGACTACGATCGCAAGCCCGGTGGCGCCACAGCAGATTGTCGCGGCGAAGATCGGGATGAAGGCAAGAGAAATCCGACTTGCGCCGTACATACTGAGGTCAGTGCGCTCCGCCCAAACCGCGAGAGCAGCAAACGTGAAGAGGAGCGCCCACGGTACAGAGTCGGGTGTCGTCGTGTTGCCGGCGTAAAGCGAAATTCCCACACCGGCGGAGAAAACGACCGTTATGAGGGCGTAAAGGCTCCACGTGGCGAGGGCCGATTGCCGCGGTTCGGAGTCTGCCTGGCGAGTATGCGAGAAGGCAGACGGAATCGCCCCGGGCACGTCTCCGGGGATGTCTGACAGGTGATCGGCTTGCATAGCTACAACATTTAAGACTCGTTAAGGGGTGATTAGTTAGTAAGCATGACTCCCCAATCTGTGCAGTGGTGACACCCAGTAGCTTGAATTAACCGTTCGTTCACCAGATTGCGTTTAATCAAACAGGGAGGCGGTCGCGTCTAATAGTCCGAGAGCGAGGGACACCGGCTGTCATATCATTCTGCTTATGAAGGTTTCTGAACCGCTAGATTCGGCCCCAGCGAGTGCGGTGGACGTATCTGTCGTGATGCCGTGCCTCAACGAGGAGGAGTCCGTGGCGGCCTGCGTGAAGCAGGCCCTTTCGTGGATCGACTCGAGCCCTTACACGGGCGAGGTCATCGTGGTGGATAACAACTCGACCGACCGTTCTGCGGAGGTGGCTGCTGTGGCAGGGGCGAGGGTAGTGTCGGAGTCCCGGGCCGGATATGGGGCGGCGTTGATCAAAGGCTTCAGCGCAGCCCGCGGCAAGTACCTTGTGATGGGGGACTGCGACGGCACCTACGACTTCTCCAGGCTGAGCGACCTGATCTCACCGTTGGATGAAGGCATGGAGATGGTCGTGGGGAACAGACTGACATCGGAGCTGGCGCCGGGCGCTATGCCCTGGCCGCACCGGTTCCTGGGGACGCCCCTCATCAGCTGGGTGGTCCGAGTTTTCGGCGGCGCTCACATCACCGACAGCCAGTGTGGGCTGCGGTCGATCAAGAAAGAGTCGTACGGGAGTTTGCGTCTCAAGTCGCCGGGTATGGAGTTCGCGTCTGAGATGATCCTGAAGGCGATGCGGAGCGACCTGGCGATCACCGAGGTGGATATTCCATACAACGTGCGGACCGGTGAGAGCAAGTTGAGTACGTTCCGGGACGGGTGGCGCCACATCCGCTTTCTGCTGATGAGCAGCCCGAGCTATGTGTTCGTCGGCCCTGCGCTGTTCTTGCTGATCTTCGGCGCCGTTTCGCTCGGCGTATCCGTCTTCACGACGAATGGGGTCACCATCGGAGACGTCCGGTGGGAGCCGATCTTCGCCGGGAGCGTCTTCCTGGTCATTGGAATGAACATCCTGATGTTGGGGTTGATATCGAAGATCTTTGCCGCGAGAGAGGCGGAGGTAGAGGATTCGATGGTGGCCTTTTACCATCGCTACCTGGGATTGGAGCGGCTGCTGCTGCTGTCCGTCCTGTTGATTCTCGGAGGGATCATCGTGGACGCGTTCGTGTTTTTCGAATGGGTCACGGACTCAGAACGGGACCTGTTGCCGTGGGCCACCGTCGGACAGACGTTCTTGATCATGGGTACGGGTTTGGGATTCGGAGCCATAGCGGCGGGCATGATTGAGTACGAGCAGTAATCCACGAGAAGGTGAATCCGCCGGCGAATCGCTGGGGGTTGCCCTGGAGGACATCGAACAGACCATGCCGCGGTTCGCGGCGTGGATGTACTCCGTAGCGCGCCCGTACCTGGGACACAGAGTTCTCGATGCCGGCGCCGGCCTCGGTACGTACACGGAGCTGATGCTGCGGGACGGGCGCGATGTGGTCGCGCTGGAGTACGGGGCGTCGTTCACCGCGAGCCTCGTCGAGCGCTTCTCCGCCAGGGGCGTTGACGTGAGACAAGCCGATCTCGGGGATCCTGGCGGTCTGCCTGAGTTTGAGCCGGTCGAGTCGGTGCTTTGCCTGAACGTGCTGGAGCACGTGGATGCCGACGCGCAGGCTCTGAGAAACATTGCTGACCGGGTTGTCAGTGGCGGAACGATGGCTCTGCTCGTCCCGTCGTACGGCTGGCTGTTCAACTCAATGGATACGGCGGTGGGGCACTTCCGTCGCTACGAGCGCCAGGAACTCAAGGAGTTGCTTTCGGCAAACGGATGGAAGGTGAAGCGGTTAGTGCGGTTCAACGCGGCGGGGGTGCCGGGGTGGTGGGCCGGCGGGATGCTGAAGCGAGACCGGCCAGGGCGAGTTCTGACCACGTTGTATGACAGCCTGGTACCAGCCTTCGCGTTCGCTGAAAAGCACCTCGTCCGTGGCCTCTGGGGCCTCAGCCTGGTGGCGATCTGCGAGCGCACAGAGCAACCGCGGGGCTAGAACATCACCCACGTCCAGCCTCTCGCCAAGTCTGGCTGGAACTGGTAGATCCAGAGAACGCCCATCAGGTTGACCGCGATCGCGAGCGCAATGAGCGTCAAGTGGTGCCACTTTAGATCGTTGCCAGTAGCGCGGATGACGAGGAGCCACAGGAAAGGCGTGACGTCGAGCGCGTAACGGTAACCGAACTGCGCCCACCCTGTTGCGGCAAATGCAAAGAGCAGGAGGACGGTGGGAATAATGGCGCACCAACAGGCGACGACGAGGCGGTCCCACCCCTCGTTCTTCCGCAGAGGGACTACGATCCCGGCGGCAAGGGCGACGAAGGCCATCGCCCAGAACGGGAGCAGGTGTATGCCGAAGGGAATGTCGGACGACTCCCAATCGCCTTCCCAGAGGCGCGCAAGGCCTCGGGAGAGGATCACCAGGGCGGAGACACCGAGCGCAATTGCGGCGGGAATCCAGACGGCGCGGTACTCCTTGATGTTCACGAAGTAGGCATAGAAGAAGGCGGGCGTGGTGACCCAGATCGCCATCCCGAACCACGATGGCAACACGTAGGGGCCGTTGTCCTGGAAGATCGGCATTTGCTCCAAAATGACGGGCGGGTGGCGCTGGATGTACGAGAGGTCGAACAGGCCCTTGTTATACACGTGCTGGAGGCCGTCCTGGTACAGCTGCTCCGTGTAGTTGTAGCCCGACTCGAACGGATTGTCGAAACGCATGTAGTTGAGGGCGAGCATGACGATGGCGAGTGGCGCAGCACCCGCAACGAAGCCCCCAACAGTTCGCCAATCGATGCGCCGAAGCAGGCTCTGGCTCTCAGCTTTCCACCACCGTGAGGAGAACATGATGACAAAGAAGAGGCCGGTAAGGAGCACTGTCGGGCGCGAAAAGACAGACGCGCTGAAACAGAGCCCCGCCAGCACCGGAATAGGTCTCCGCACCGTGAAATAGATCGCACCGAACATGAAGAAGACCGAGACCGTGTGGGCGAAGAACCAGACGCCTCCGTTAGACGCGACCCACCAGAAAACGGTGCCAAACAGCAACAGTAGCGTGAACGTGAGCTGGTTAAGGAGCCTGGTAGAGTATTGCCTCGCGATGGCGAAGACGATTGGCGCGGTCATGGCGCCGATGACGACGGACACGAGGGTCTGGTTCAGTTCGTTGCCCCAGATGAGGACGCCCGGGAGGACCATGAGCGCGGGCCCAAGGGCGTGCTGCATGAAGATCTGACAATCCTCCGAGAAGCGGGCTCCTGTGACCTTGGTGGCTTCGGGATCGCCGGGCTGGAAGCAGAACCCCTCGCCGTCGTACATGACGCGCTCCAGCGTGTTGAGGTTCTTGCTGTGCTCCGGCAGGAAGTTCAAGTGGCCGTGGATGATGTTGTTGGCCTGGCTCACCTGGTGGGAGTAGGGAGTCTCCTGGGGCCCGATGTACCAGTAGACGGCGAATGTGAGCAGGACGAGCCCCAGGCTTATCGCGATGGTGCGCTGGCGTTCCGTAATGCCCGTCGCTGCGGCAGGCGGCTCAATGTGCGTGACCGACATCAGGACCGGGCTGACTCGCCTTCTTCATCACGGGACGGCCAGATTATGTAGGCGCTGAAAAACCAGTTGACCAGGAACGAAAAAGCCACGCCGATGGCCAGGGCGATATATGGACTGATGCCCAACAAGGGCGTGAGGACGTTGACCGTAGTCACACTGATAATCGGGCTCAGGATGCTACTGGCATTGAACTTGAGAAAACGGAGGCCCGTCCACTCCGGCAGGCGCCGGTGCGGGAAGGTCCAGTGCTCATGGGCGAAGAACTTGAAGACGATCGCGGTCTCAACGGCAATCACGGACGCGATTAGGAGGCTGACGTCGGGGTGGGTGATAGGGCCAATGGAGAACTCGGTGTCGTGATCGGACAGGATGGGCAACAGGTCGTAGAACAGGTATAGCGTGACCTCGTTGATCACGAAGGCGACGGCGCCGACCGAGATGAACTTGAGGAACTCGGGAGATACGGGCAGGCGGCGCGATGACCCCTTCTCTCCTGTCTCACCGGCAGGGGAGGCGACTTCGGTGCTCATATAAGTAAGTACGGGCAGTGGGTGCGAAGGTTACCCCTCAGGATAGACGCCAGCCAGCGAGGGCGGCAAGCACGGCGCCTTGTTCGGTATGATCTGCCACGGTATGGGTGCTTGGCAGTTGTAGGCTCGGCAAGCGGGGCAATCAGTGTTTGAACTGGCTCTCCTGGTGGGTCTTGGACTGTTCGTGGGAGCCTATGGCACCATCATCGGGGCTGGTGGCGGATTCATCCTGGTCCCAGTCCTGCTATTTCTTTACCCCGAGTACGGACCGGAAGAAGTGACCGCAATGTCGCTGCTGGTCGTCTTCGCCAACTCGGTCTCCGGCTCAATTGCGTACGCATGGCAGCGACGGATTGACTACCGGACAGGGTTGTTGTTTGCGGCGGCTGCGGCGCCGGGCGTTGTCGCTGGAGCGCTCCTGGTGCCCGAGGTGCCGGAGCGGCTCTTTACGGCGCTCTTTGGCTTGATGTTGATCGGGCTGGCGTTGACCTCTGCTCGGGCGCGACCGATGTCCATCAGGGCACCGTTGCGCGGACCGGGAGTGCTTGTCAGGAGGGTCGTGGACCAGGAAGGGCGGACCTATGTCTATGCCTACCGGGTATGGCAGGCGTGCTTGATGGCCCTGGGGATCGGTTTTATTTCGAGTCTGTTCGGGATCGGGGGAGGAGTGATCCAGGTTCCGGTGATGATCATGCTGCTGCACATTCCGGTGCAATTCGCGGTAGCGACCTCGCTCTTCACCCTCTCCTTCATGACCGGCGGGGCGACAGTCGTGCATGGGGCTACCGGCAGCCTGGCAGGCGATCAACTGGTGCAGGCCGTGGCGCTCGCCGTGGGGGCCGTGCCAGGAGCGCAGATAGGCGCGGTACTGGCGGGAAGGATCAAGGGACGCCAGGTGTTGCTGCTTCTAGC
This sequence comes from Chloroflexota bacterium, assembly GCA_036741795.1. GTDB lineage: Bacteria > Chloroflexota > Dehalococcoidia > SM23-28-2 > RBG-16-64-32 > DATKKM01. The sequence continues at coordinate 7,573 of DAINRO010000038.1, read as the reverse complement.
TGTGGCGATAGGACTGCTCGGCGTGCGCTTGCTGTTGAAGGCGATCGCCGACGTCTAGTCAGCGTTGAATTCGCCGGTCTGCGTCGTGGGATGGACATCGCAGCGGAAGAAGTAGTCGCCTTCGTCAGGGGCCTCGAAGGTGTACTCCCGGTATTCCCCGGGCCCGGTGAAGGTCTCACCTACGAAGACCTCTTCCTCGGCGTTCTCGTTCGTGTAGACGGCGACGTTGTGCGGGGCGGGGTCGTTGTTGACGAAGATAATGGAGATCTCATTGTTGGCTTCGGCCGAGATGCTCTCTTTGTCGAACCTGTTGTCCTTGGCTGAAAGGATGATGACAGGGCCATCGTGGGCGGGCGAAGGAATGTTAGCCGGAACAAATGGCGTCGGCGTACTGCCCGAGGAGCCGCCTCCACAGGCGGCGACCGTCAGAGCGCCCATGCCGAGCACAAGGCAAGTTAAGGCGCGACGGGGTGATGGCCAGGGAACGTGAGCAGGCATGACCGCATGGCCATTATGATGCGCGCTTGACGTGTGCGACTAGTTGAGCTGGGCTTCGTCCAGGACGGCCGCCGACGTGGGCCGGCCGTTCCCGCTCATCTGCAGTGAAGCTACCTGGTCCCAACCCGCGACGCGGTTCTTGCCCCGTGACTTCGCCCAGTTCAGGGCCATGTCGGCGCGGTAGAGGAGCTCCTCCGCGGAGCCAGCCCAGTCGGGGAAGCAGCCGACACCCATGCTGATGGTTGCTCGCTCGCCGCTGTCGACCGGGACACGGGCCTTCACTGTCTTGAGGATGCGCTCGGCAATACTGAAAGCCTCCGAGCGGGTTGCCTCGGGAAGAAGGATCGCGAATTCGTCGCCGCCGTAGCGGTAGGCGTGCTGCTCTCCGGCAACTTCGTTGATGGCCCCGGAAATCTCGCGCAGGACCTGGTCCCCGGCCATGTGCCCGAGCTGGTCGTTGACGCGTTTGAAGTTATCGATGTCTACCATGATCAGGGCGGCGGAGCCGCCATCCTGGAGCCGAGCAGTTGCGACGGCGTTAAGGTGGTCGTGGAAGGACCTGTGGTTGAGTAGGCCGGTGAGGGGGTCGGTGGACGCCTGGTAACGCGCATCCAGGAGTTGGCGGTTGCGCTGGCGCAGTTCCTCGTTGGACAGGCGCAGTTCTTCTGTGCGCTGGTGCGCCGTGGACGTCATGAGGTTCAGGGTTTCGGCCAGCCGCTTCAACTCACGTGGCCCTCCGACGGGTGCCCGGGCCTTCATGTCACCCAGCGCGACCGCCAGTGCAGTTTCCTCTAGCTTGGTGAGTGGCCGGATGATCGAGCGGGCGACGACGATGGCGACACCAAAGGCGAGCGTGGCTCCAAGCAACCCGGAGACGATGAGCAATGTGAGCGCCAGGTTACCAGCGTCCTCGGATTCTGCCTCCAGGCGGTCTACCTCCGCCAGTTCAGTGTTGGCGAGGTCCGTAAGTTGCAGGCGGTACGCTCGGAATGGAGGGACGACGACCTCGATGAGCGCGGCCGCTTCCGTCGCCTGCCCGTTCTGCCTGGCTTCGATTACGGCCTGGGCCCCGGCGACAAGTTCGCGCGAGTTGGCGCCGATCTCCGTGAGCGTCTCGTAAGTGTCGCTGGAGGGTGTGTCAACTTCCTCTGCGACAAGCAGTGCGCGGTCCAGTGCCTGAACCGCGGCTCCGGCGCTGAGCTGGAACTCGGTGACGTTCGTCTCCTCGCCGGCGAGAACGTAGCGCTGCAGGGTCATGGCCGCGACACTTCCGTTGAGGTCAGCGGTCTGTATCTCGGATGAGAGGGTGGCGTGGCGCTCCATGCGCGCCGTCGCAGACTGGTAGTTGCGGACGGTGACGACGGCTCCACCGACGATGACGGCAAGCATCACGATAAGAGACGCGAAAACGACGAGGATTCCTCCTCGCACCGAGCCGAATGCGGGTTGTGTGTTGATGCGCATAACGAGTCTCCTACGGACAGTTTCCGTCTGCGAATGAGACGACCAATAACGGGAGACTGTTACGCCGCCATTAATCGGATGGCGCGCGTTAGGCACTGAGGGCCGGAGATCGGGTGGCGCTGGCCAGCAGTGAGTGACAATGCGGCTTAGTTCATTCGTGAAGAATGCCGGGTCAATCGCCAGTGGTGCGGCGTATGCTATTTCAGATGCAGACTCGTTGTATTTCGTGCGGTGGGGTAATCGAGGGTGTGGCGCAATTTTGTAGCGACTGCCAGGCCCGGCAGGACACGCTCGCGGGGCCGATTTCCATCAGCCCGCCGCCATCGGAGGTCGGCCCACAAGGGATAACTCCCGGGCAGCGCGAGGAGGCGCCACCCCATCGTCTGATGGACGTCGTGTTCCTGTTGGCGATCGGCGGTGCGCTGGTGGGGGTCGCTCTTTGGTTGCTGGCGCTGGGCGGGACGGAAACCCTGGGAATTGGTGGCGATGATTCGCCTGAACAGGCGGTGGTGTCGTCGCCTACTCCAGGCCCTCAAGCCACGAGCGCGCCGCTGGGATACGTGGCGTCTGAATGCGAGTTCGAAGTGCCGGAGGAGGCGCAGGTAGAGTGCGGGCGACTGACTGTTCCGCAGAACCGGGCGCAGCCGGATGCCGGCACGGTGAGCCTGCCCGTGGCGAAATTTGTTTCCGCGAGTTCTAACCGGCAACCCGACCCCGTGGTGTACCTGGACGGTGGTCCAGGTGGTAATACGCTGATGACCGCGCCGATTCTGTACGAAGTAATGAAGCCGCTCGTGGAGAACCGCGACCTGGTCCTGTTCGATCAGCGAGGCGCCGGCGGATCTGAGCCATCCCTCGATTGCCCTGAGATGCGAGCGGTGGACTACGAGCTGCTCGAACAGCAGTACACGGTAGACGAGCGGGTGGCGCAGGACGAGGATGCGGTGAATGAATGCCGCGGGCGCCTGGTGAGCGAGGGAGTCAACCCGGCGTTCGCGACGAGCGCGGAGAACGCGGCGGACGTGAACGACCTCAGGGCGGCGCTGGGATACCCGCAATGGAACCTCTTCGGCGTTTCGTACGGTACGAGACTGGCCCTGACGGTGATGCGGGATCATCCCGACGGCGTGCGCAGCGCCATCCTCGACTCGACGTACCCGCCGCAATCGGACCTCTACTCGGAATTGGCGCCGGACTTCAGCCGATCCCTGAACGTGATGTTCGAAAGTTGCGCTATCGATCCTGCCTGCAGCGAGGCCTTTCCTGACCTGAGGCAGGCGTTCAACGAGACGGTGCAGGGTTTGGACCAACAACCGGTGTCGGTGACCCTGGGTTCGCGCGGGGGAAGGCCAGTGGAAGGTGCGGTGATCGATGGGATCTGGTTCAGCGCCTTCATCTTCCAGTCGCTTTATTCCACTGAATTGATCCCGCTGCTGCCGCGCGCCATCTTCGACACACGGGACGGCAACTACGACATCCTGACGCTGCTCGCGGACGCGTATCTTCAGAACTCGGAAGCCATCAGTCCGGGGATGTATCTTTCGGTGCAATGCGGCGAAGAGACGCCGTTCACGAACCGGCAGGCGGCGCTCGCCGCGGCCCAGGCAGACCCCGTGCTGCAGGAGTCAAACGAGTACTCGGCAAAGTCGATCTTCGCCGCCTGCGATGCGTGGCAGGCGCCTAAGGCAGCGGACGGAGAGAACCAGGCCGTGAGTAGCCCTATTCCTGCGCTCGTACTGGCCGGACAGTACGACCCGATCACCCCGCCATCGTGGGGCGCACTGGCAGCAGCAAGTCTCTCCGCCGGCCACTTCTTCGAGTTCCCGGGACAGGCCCACGGCGTCACGCTGAGCGACGTTTGCCCGCTGGGGATGGCGATTGCCTTCCTGGACGCGCCGCAAGTGGCCCCGGCAAGCGGCTGCGTAGGGCAGATGAGCGGAGTGGAATGGTTCGCGGAATAGGTCTGGCTCGCGTAGGTGACTAAACGGTGAAAGTGAGAGCTTTGTCATCGACTTGTCGGTAATGAGTGCCCGCTTCGACGCGTCTCAACTGTTGGGCACCAAGACTGCGGGCAAAAGGAGGATGGCAATGCTTTCGACCCTAAATGAGGCGATTCTACGGTTGTTCCGAAAGGACGAAGACGGCCAGGCGCTGGCCGAATACGCACTAATCCTCGGGCTCATCGCGGTGGTTGCGGTGGCCGCGCTGACCCTGCTCGGCACGATTCTTGCCGACGAACTAGGGAACGTTACAAACGGCTTCAGCGGCGGCGGCAGCTAGCCTCGTCTCGCGCACAAAATGACGGGCGGTCCGCTGAGGCGGGCCGCCCGTTGCATTTTGACGAGGGCGTCCTCTATAGCATTTCCTTGCGCGACTGTTTCGCGCGCGCCGCCCCGATCGCCGTCGTCACCATCTTCTCCTCCTCGGGCGGAGGGAGTACCGCCGGCAGGCCGAGCGTTTCCATCCACAGCTCTCGAGCCCAGCCCATCGTGTGGTAGAGGTGCTGGTCTTCTTCCTCCTCCACCTCCTCGAACGCCTCCCTGAGGGCCTTGGCCTTTTCCCCGTCCAGCGCCTCGGCCAGCTCGCCGATCAACTCCCAGTTCTGATGGTCCTTCGTCTCCGCTTCGACGACGCACTCAGCGGCGACGAGCTGAGCTGCGATCGGTCCGCCGTCCTGGAGCGCAGCCTTCATCGATTGCACCAATGCTTCCGCCTTGGCGCGCAGCACTGACCGTCCCGGCGTGTCGATCTCCGCGTCGAGGCCGATGCGCTCGAACGTTGATCGGAGGATCCGCTCGTGATTCTCCGTCTCTTTGAGGTACTTCTGCCACTCCTCCTTTAGTTCTTTGTTCTGGGCGCACCCAATGGCCGCCTTGTAAACCTCCTGCCCGCCGATCTCCGTTTCGAGGGCCTGGTACATCAATTCCTGGAACTGCTCGCCGTCAATCCTGCCGTTGCTCTTTGGCACTGCTAGCCCTCCTGTGGGTAAGTTGCTCTTGTCAGAATGCCGGTCCGACGCTCTCGGCGCCGGGGAAAGCAGGCCTCGGTTAACCCAGTTTGTCCTTTGCCTTGCCCTTTACCTGCTCGACCTTGCCCTTGTATTCCGTGGACTTCTTCCCCGTGACCTTGCCGGCGGTTTCACGCACCTTGCCCTTGACCTGGTCAACCTTGCCCTCAGT
>DAINRO010000038.1:0-2332 GCA_036741795.1 Chloroflexota bacterium | reverse complement strand
AAGAGGCGCGCCTCGCCCTGGAAGGCGACAAGCGCATCGTCGCTGCCTGGCTCGGGGGCTCCTTCGCGGAAAACACAAGCGACCCCTGGTCGGACGTCGATATCCACATTGCCGTCCCAGACGGCGAGTGGGACGGTGTCTTCGCCGACCGCCACCGAGTGCTCGAGTCCATTCGTCCGCTGCTGGGATGCGTTGAGACACCGTTGCCCTGGCGGGCGCATCTCGTGTCTGCCACGCTGAGCGGCCCGGTCCGACTCGACCTCTTCCTCGAGAGACTGTCCCTCCTCGAATCAGCGCTTCGCAGGGAGGACCCGGTCGTTCTCTTTGATACTGCCGGAGCGGCCGCCCGTCTGCGGAAGAACTGGTCCGGCGACGTTGTCGTGCGCGCCCAGCTCGAGCAGGCCTTGCGAACGTTCTTCTTCGGCTCAGCCTGGCCCGTGCGCCTCTGGGGCCGCGAGGAGTGGGGCACCATGATGTACAACGCTACGAACGTCGTCTACCAGTTCCTGGTGCCCGCGATGGTCGTTCAGGACGATCGCTCCGCCTATTTCCGGCCGGTCTATCACAACGAGCGCCACCTCTCACCGGCCAGCCGCCAGGTCGTGGATGGCCTCGCCCAGGAGATCGCGGAAGTGTTCGCAGGCGGCCTTCCCCCTGACCCAGACCGCGTCGCCGGGTTGCACGAGCGTCTCATCAGTGTCGTGTGGCGCGAACTAAGGCTCGCCTGCGAGGCATGGGGCGTCGCGTACCCCGTCGCGGCGCAGGAAGAAATGCGCGAATACTACCGCCGCGAACTGGCGCTCGACATCAAATAGTGGCCGACCACCCACTCCTCGCCGATAACCACGTCCACACGGAGTTCTCCTGGGACGCGCCGCAAGGCGACATGGATGCCAGCTGCCGCCGCGCCGTCGAACTGGGGTTGCCCGCGATCGCCTTCACGGAGCACGCGGACTGGGTGCGCGGCCCCGATGCCGTCTTCGATCCGGTGGCCTACTTCGAGGCCATCGACCACTGCCGGCACGCGTACCCGGACCTCCGCATCCTCTCCGGCATCGAGATGGGGGAGCCGCACTGGCACCCGGACGCTGTACGGGCGATGCTCGCCTCACCCTTCGATCGCGTGCTCGCCAGCGTCCACTGCGTCGACTGGGACGGCCGCGCCCGCGACGCCAGCTCGCGGGGCTTCCTCACGGCGGAGAACGCCGACGCCGTGCACCGGCTGTACCTGGCGGAGGTGATCGCCCTGCTGGAGAGCGATCAGCCGTTCGAGGTGCTGGCCCATCTCGAGTACCCCAAGCGCTACTGGCCCGAAGAGCCCGCCTACTCCGACGCGACGTACGAGGAGGAGTACCGGACCATTCTCCGCGCCGCCGCCCGGAGGGACGTGGTACTCGAGGTAAACACAACCCGCGGGCGCGAGCCGGAGCGCTTCCTCTGCCCCGGCCCGACCGTCCTGGGGTGGTGGCGCGAAGAGGGCGGCCGCGCCGTTTCCTTCGCGAGCGACGCCCACAGCCCCGACATGCTGGCGGCGGGCTTCAAACTGGCCCGGGAGTTGGTAACCGCCGCGGGCTTCCGCCCGCAGGACGACCCGACGGCGTTTTGGGTCAGGTAACTCCCGAATATCAGTCCGGCGTGGGCGGCTCAGGATGTGGGGATTGACGAGGCGCGCTCAGGACTTGAGCAGATCACCCAGGGACGACGACAGGTCTGCCTGCGCGAGATCCTCGCGTGGGTTGAATTCGTCCCGGGGCATTTCTGGGATGCGCATTTCCCCATGCGAGGCTTCACCGATGGAAACGACTGGCTTCTGCGTGACCAGCATGGTCAGCGGGACAGCGCGGTAGACATCGATCTTGTCGTTGTTGAAGCCGGCCTCGATCAGATTCTCGACGTAGCGGGAGGCCTCCTCAGTAGTTTGGAAGTTGGAGATCTGGACGCCGTTACCTGCGTCTCCGGTGTGTACAACGATGATTTGTTCCTGCGTCTGATCCCCCTGTTCGGCAAGAAAGGGACGATGCAAATCGACTCGGTGTTACACACGGCAGACCGTCACGGTCCCCTAAGGGCGCACGAGGGCGTGCAACTCCAGTACAGTTCGCCGGGGCTTGACTCCTGGTGGCAGGTTCGGCGCCACGTACTGCGCGAAGAAGTCGGCGGCGTCCTTGCCTGACTCCCATACCTCGAAAACGCGCCAGGTTTCGCCGTCCGGCCCCGCCCCGTGGGCGATGAAGCCCTTCGCGGCGCGGATCGGGCCCTCCAGCCCGGCCAGCATCGCGTCGTAACCCTCAACAGTCTGTCCCGGCACCTCAGCGGTCACCAGTACTGCCAT